>WFYR01000001.1 GCA_015489955.1 Mesoaciditoga sp.
GATTAAACAAAGATGGTAAAGTTTCATACGTTGGACAAGATATACATTACTGGAATGACGTAGCGCCAAATGAAACATTATCGGCAACGATTACAGGTGTTGAACTTTCCGGAACCTCTTTTTACGGAGTTATCATTCAAGGAATAAGAACATTTACCAGAAAGTAAATCATAAATAAGTGCTATTATTGAGTGTAAGCAAAGTTAAGCAAATTCTTTTTTCTGCACTATCGATAAAAAGGAGGGATGGGAATGTCTAAATGGTTCAAATTTTTTCTGATCGGTGTGATGCTGTGTTTTTCAATTTCAATCTTTGCCTCGTCAATTCCTTATCAACAAATAGTTGGCACGGTAAACGGCGTTTACACGTATGTTCTCAGCAAGCAGGCAACAAATGGCGCTTTCTTGCTTGGAAGGAATGGGAAAGACAAGCAAATTCCTTTGTTCTCCACGTTTATTACTCTTTACCAATTGAGGCAGCTTAGATTCCCAACGAACACATCGGCATTTGCTAATGGAATAAATTTTTTAGATGAGAATTATAAACTTTCCAACGAAAATCTCTCTTATTCTTCGCTAGATTTTATTTTGATCTTACAAGGCAAAACTAAACTTAACCTTTCGAATTGTGCTCAGTTTTTGAAAAATGAACTTGTGAAAGATTACCTTTTATCCGCGATGCTTCTACCTAAAACCTCAAAAAGTTCTTCAAACCATCCAGCTGAGATGCTTTCACGAATATCTCTCATACTAAACGTAGTGAAATATTCAAATAAAAAAGAGCTTGTGGGAACACTAAACGGAATGCAGACTGGTGCTCAGGTTAATCAGGCAGACATAGATGATATGCTTCCAGGCACGCTGGCAAATTTATATAAAAACCTATCGCAAACGGTATTAAATGTTTACGACAACGAAAGGAACGCAAGGAGCGCGATGATAGCACTTTATGCCCAAGCTCAAATAAATGACATCCTTTTGAATGGATATGGAGAAAAAGTAAGATCGGGAGAGATGAAATATTTAAAAAGCAATGCCGGTAACCTTTTGGGAAATTCATCTATTAAAAAAGCAATTGAAGAAGTTGAAAATTCTCAAAAAAATGATGGTTCATGGGATGTTAGCGCGTTGGATAATTCCCAAAATTCGAATGCAAAAGATTCTCAATTCGAAAATATAGAATTAACAGCCATGAATGTTTATTCTCTCTTAAAATGCGGTGTTCCCGCAACGAATTCCACCGTTGAAAAAGGTATTGAATATCTTGTCAACAAGTTATCAAATCCGGCTTTTATGGGTAACGTAAAACTTTTGCAAGGCTTTTTCATGCCAATCAAGGCCCTTGAAAGTTATCTTATCGCAAAATGGGGAAAGCATTACGATGTAAAAAAGGAGTTATCGGATCTTAAATATGCAAAATTAGATGAAACAGCATTCTCTGATCTCTTAAGCAAGATGTATATATTGAGCATGAAAGATTACATATCGCAGGTTGTATTTGGCAAATGAATATTGAGGCATGATGATTACTCACGTTATACAAAAGAACTTTTTGAAGATTTTGTCGAAAAAGGCAGCAAAGAAAAGCATTAAAGAGCTGTCGTAAGTGTTAAGTTTATTGATGGTATGTTCCATCGATATACAATAAGAGTAATCTGTATATTTAAAGAAAGTATATTGGAGATGGGAATTTTGAAAAAGAAAATTGAATTTGCCACTATTTTTGCTATGTTTTTGGTAGTTGCAACATCTTTGGCAATGGCGAATAAGATTCAGAGCGTTTATCCAAACAAGTACAAATTTTGGTCTACAAGTTCATCCATTGTAGCCACAGGAGAATGGCACTTGATTTTTACTAAATCAAACTATTCATCAAACCCTTTACCATTTACTTACATATCTACTGAAACGACAAAATGGCAATGGCATACGCCAATACCTATAGGCTTGATATTCCTTGGCCAGAAAGCAAGCGGTACATCTCAAGCTGTAAGTACATTTAAAATTGAAATTCCCCCTTTCGAAACTTTCGAAGTTTACAGGAGATACATCACTAAAGATTACCACTACAAATATCAAAAAGGGGAAATAGTGCAACTTGATGATAATTCTGCAACTTTTAATCCTTATGGACCGCCCATTGATTTCTACGAAACTATCGTGAGTTCTGAGTACCAAACGACTCTCAGCACAATCACTTCTTCACTTGAATCACATCATCTTGTGTATGAAGATCTTTCAAAGTGGGGTTTCCACGGAAAACCTTCTGATTTCTATGTGAACACCGATCCATATGGAAATATGGTTATTCTTAAAGGAATTTCTCCTTTGAATTTGCACGTTATAAATTCCAAAAACGAAATAAAAGATGTGCACATTCCCATGAAAGAGGCTTTTGACATTGTAAACGGTGTGGACATATTCGAAAATACGCTCGTCATCGCAGCATTTAAAAACGTAGTTACCGCTACAACATCCAACGTAGCGAATATAAGCGTAAAGAGCCAATTGTTCTTGTACAACTATAAAAATAAAATCATCAAGAAAGTGCTGAATCTTAAAGATGCTTTCATATCGAGCCCTGTCTTTTCGAATGATGGGAAAGAAGTAACGTATAGCGAATATAAAAATGGGAAAACAGCCATTTACATTGTGAACCTGGAAAATGGAAAAATTAAGCTACTGTACAAAAATGTGGAATGGCCAACGTTAACCATGTCGAACAGTGCATGGAGTAAAAATGGGAGCATATGTTTTGGAGATTCAAAGAAAGAATTCATAATAGCCGTGAAAAATGGTGAAAACTACACGTTTTCAAAAATTGAACCATTATCCATGATTGGATGGTATTACATTTCTTCACCTTTCTTCATTTCAAATGATGTAGCTGGATTTGTGGATGGAAGCACTTCCACTTTGATTGTATTCAACACTCTCACAAAAAAGGTGATTGATACTGTGAAATTGGACGTAGATCAAAACAACCTTCTAGGTGTTCAATACACCAAAGGAAGGATTCTTGTTATAAGAGTTAGGAAGTAAAAGATTAAGCCTAATGGAGGAGAAAAATGAGAAAAATTCTAATGGGAGTGATTTTAACATTTAGCATATTCACATTGGCGTTCGCTTTTAACTTTTTGAATGGAAGTTTCGAAGTGGCAAATGATATTTGGCAATCTCCAAAGTTTGAATTCCCATCTTGTGGCATTTCGGATATCACCATGAGTACAAGTAGTGTAATTATCCTATCAAAAGACGGAGAATTGGATGTTTACAGCTACGATGGCACGCTAAAAAATTATTGGTCCCTGTGGAATGTTAAAAATGTTGAAAGTACGGCAACACATGCAATACCTTATTTCAGTGGAATGTCGGTTGCGAATGATGAAATATTTGTCGCTTACAGTACGAGAGGTTACATAAATAAAGAAGAGAAAAAAGGGAACACTTATTATGTTGATATCGAATCACGCAAAAAAAATCAAAACATTCTGGTCTTCAATCTTTCCGGAAAATTAACGAACAAATTTGGTGATCTGGAATATCCTACAGACATAAAAATTTTTAATTCGAAAATATATGTGACCGATGGAACAAAAGATGAAGTGTTGATCTACAACATGAGTGGAAAAATCTTACAAAAATTCAAAATGCCAATATATAAAGTTGATTCACCAAAAAAAGCAGATGTTTTTCTCAGTAAAAACGAATATTATCTTGTTCATCATCCAGAAAGTTTAACTGTTTTGAGCAATGGCATATACGTTGTTGGTAATGATGGGGTTGGAAGAAATTTCTTATACAAATTCGATCAATCTGGAAGAATTTTGAAAAAGATTCAAGTATCCGGAGATAAAATATTCACTTTTGCTAAAAATTTGTGGGTAAGTGCTGAAAAAGGTGGTTTCGTTGTATACGATGAAAACTTAAATGAATTGGGAACTGTGCAAAAAATACAAAAGATGAAAATAGAAAGTGGGCTTTTAGCTTACCATAAGAAAAACGGAAAAATTTTAGTCGCGGTTTCAAGTTCCCTGGCTCTACCAAATAAGAGCATACAATTTTTCTATTGGAAACCAGAAAAATGAACAGCTTTGTTCCGTCAAAATCAGGATCAGGCCTTGAAATACAAGTTTTCTTAGTGTTGCGAACTGGTGGTAAATGAACAGTAAGTGGAGAAAAGGAAAATCATAAATTCACAAAAATTGAGATAGATCCGAATACGGAAAAATGACTGTCTCTGAATTGAAATATGATTTACGTGACGAATTATTCCAGTGGGTTAATGTACATCATAGCGGGTAAAATGAACAAAAATTTCGCAATGCCAATCATTATTCAACATTCAACCAAGAGATAATGAAATTTTTCATAAAGTGCTCATGGCACTCAACAAAAATGTGATAAAATTCTCCTCTGTGAGGAGATTAAAAACTTTGAGGGGGAAGCAAAATGGCGGGGTAAAGTTATCCTTCAACTTTGGATTCAATCTCAAAGAGGCTTACGTGAAAGTCCTTCCAAAAGACAAGGTTCATCTTCTTCATGATAACACCAGCGATGAAGCGCACGAGATAAAGATAACAGAAGGAGACAAACAAGACTTTGAATTATTTAGCATAACTAACGACGAAGCGTTTATTCCTTACGACGATTTCCTCTACAGAATACATCTTCCAAAAAGTGGAGAATTCTGTTTTCCAACGAACAACCACGGAGTAACTCCAATTGGAAAGACTCCCTGGGCGGATACTTTTAAAACATCTTCAAAAAATGCTTACATAGACAACATACGAATATCCAACACGTACCACAACAATTTCACATTTCCTTATGAAAAGACAATATTTTACAGAGGCGTGGATAACATGGTATCCACGCTTTGCGATATTCATAACATCTCAAAGACTGAGGTGTTCACGTTTGTTTTGATAAATCACAAGAAAAGGCTTTTGCTCTTGAGAGAACGTGTCTTATATGACAAAAAGAATCATCTAAACACATTTGATCTTTTCAGATTTAACACGAACAAACTCAAGAGCAACTGTTATTTTCTTGGGTATTTTCTAAGTGGCAAGATGTTTTATATGAAAAAGGTTCAATTTGAGGATTTTACCTATGATTTCAGGAAAAAGATAATATAATCTTAAAAAGTGGGAGATGATAAAATGTACATAAGACATGATATTTATCATCCGCAAGGCAATCAAGAAAATTTGAAAAAAGCAGCTGAAGGACTAAGCGCAGCCAAAGAAGGCATTAGCAGGGTAAATGAAC
>WFYR01000002.1 GCA_015489955.1 Mesoaciditoga sp.
CAACTTGGACTGCTGGAAGAGAGAATGGCTAACGCTGTAAAAACGGCGTGCGATGAAATAAAAATGGGAAAATTCGATAAGTATTTTATCGTAGACCCATTAAGTGGCGGAGCGGGCACGGCTATAAACATGAATTTCAATGAAGTTATAGCAAATCGTGCCACTGAATTAATGGGAGGAAAACTGGGTGAATATATTGTTAGCCCCCTGGATCATGTAAATCGTTCGCAATCTACCAACGATGTTTATCCAACCGCCATAAAAGTTGGCGCCATAAGATTACTCAGGGAGTTGGTAGAAAAAATAGTAAAGTTGCAGGAAAGCTTACAAGAGAAAGAGCGGGAATTTGCAGATGTCGTCAAAATAGGTAGAACAGAACTTCAAGAAGCCGTTCCAATGACGCTTGGACAGGAGTTTGGAGCGTGGGCAGAGGCCATTTCAAGAGATAGATGGCGTTTGTACAAGGTGGAGGAAAGAATACGTTTTGTAAATCTTGGAGGAACCGCAATTGGAACTGGTATAAATGCCCCAAAGGAATATTCTTTCGAGGTCGTGAAAAATTTATCGCAGCGCGTTGGCTTTGGATTGGTAAGAGCTGAAAATTTAATTGAAGCAACTCAAAACATGGATGTCTTTTCTGAAGTGCATGGCCTTTTAAAAACATTGGCAACTAACATCGTCAAAATATCAAATGATTTAAGGTGGCTCTCAAGTGGCCCAAAGAGTGGTATAGGTGAAATAAAACTGAAAGCCGTTCAGCCTGGAAGCTCCATCATGCCAGGAAAGGTGAATCCAGTTCTCTTAGAATACGCCGCCCAGCTGTCAATGAAGGTTATCTCAAATGATGTGGGAATAAACCTTGCCGTTTCGTCTGGAAACCTTGAGCTTAACGCTTTCATCCCTTTAATTGGAGATTTGCTTTACGACTCTTTTGATTTGCTCAAGAGAGCCGTTGAAGGTTTGAAAAAATGCGTAGATGATGTTCAAGCGGCAAAAAAAAGATGTCTTAAAGAAGTCATGCAAAGTCCAATTCTTGCCACTTCTCTGGTTCCAATTTTGGGGTATGAAAAAGTTTCTCAGCTTGTAAAGAAATCTTATGAAAACGGTATCCCTATTAAAGAACTCTTGCTGAAAGAAGGAATTTCCACTGAAATCATCGATGAAATTTTAGACCCGATGAAAATGGTAAAACTTGGTTACTTTGTGAATGAAAATATTCCAAAGAAGGCGAAATGAAGATTCGTTCGACGATAACTTTTACCTTTTACGATAAATTTGAAAAAAGATGAAATATATGGTATACTTATCATAAAAGTGGATAGAGAATAAGAGAAAGCCACGCACTCTTTTGTGTGGCTTTTTTGTTTTTGGAGGTGGAAAAATTGAAAATAGCCGTGATAGGCAGTGGGATAGTTGGTTCCCTCATTGCAAGAGAATTTTCCAAATACGATGTGGAAGTTGAACTCTTCGAAAAATTACCGGATGTTGGATGGGGAGTAACTAAAGCGAATTCCGGCATACTTCATGCTGGTTATGACGATGAACCCGGTACAATGCGTGCGAAATACTGTGCACACGGAAATGAAATGTACGATAAACTTGCCGAAGAATTGCACTTTGAGCTCAAAAGAATTGGTTCATTAGTTGTGGCTTTTACCGACGACGATGTAAAAATATTGGAAGATCTTCTTGAAAGGGGAAAGAAAAATGGTGTTAAGAATTTAAAGATTTTATCAAGAATAGAAGCGCTGGAAGTTGAACCTAACCTTTCAAGAGAAATAAAAGCCGCACTTTATGCCCCTTCAGCCGGTATAATTGCTCCATGGGAAGTTGCTCAGGCAGCGGTTGAGAATGCGGTTAAAAATGGTGCCAAGCTTCACCTTTCAACAGAAGTGTTTAACATATTGGAAAGTGGAAGACAGTACGTTGTAAAAACATCAAAGGGTGAGTTTGTCTTCGATATCGTGGTGAATGCCGCCGGACTTTGGGCCGATGAACTCGCAGAAAAAGCTGGAGTAAAAGTAACTCCCCTTCACCCTAGACGGGGAGAGTACATTCTTTTAGATCAACCATTTTTGGTGAAAACCGTTGTCTTTCCAACACCTTCAAAAGCTGGAAAAGGAATACTTGTCCTTCCAACTGTTCACGACACTTTTCTGTTAGGACCAACTTCCGAAGATCTACCTCCGAGCGAAAAGGAAAACACCTCCACAACCCCTGAAGGGATTTCTAAAATAATAAAGAGTGTAAAAAAACTTGTTCCCAGCGTGAACATCTCAAAAACGATAAGAACTTTTGCAGGTTTAAGACCTGAAAATGACATAAAAGATTTTGTTTTGAAAAGAGAAGGAAATGTTATGCACGTAGTTGCAACGCGTTCACCAGGCTTAACATCCGCTCCAGCAATAGCTGAAGATGTGGTAAAAACCATGTTTGAGGGATATAACGTTAGAAAAAAGGATGATTTTGATCCTTACCGTGAGCCTATAAAAAAAGTTGCTGAGATGAGTGACGAAGAAAGAGAAAAACTTATAGAAATGAATCCAGCTTACGGTCGTGTTGTGTGCAGGTGCAACAAAGTAACGGAAGGAGAAATAGTGGAAGCCATAAAACACGGTGCCAGAACGCTTGATGGGATAAAATTTAGAACAACGGCCATGTTTGGTCGGTGTCAGGGATCTTTTTGTACCGTTAAGATCATGAATATCATGAAAAGAGAGCTTGGCACCGGCTTTGATGAAATACGTAAGAATTTGCCGAATTCGAAAGTGGTGGACGGTGATGTCAGATGAAAAAAGTTAAGTACGACGTTGTGGTACTTGGCGGTGGGGCGGCTGGAATGGGCGCAATAAAGGGTGCATTATCAGAAAACGTAAAGACGCTGCTTATTGAAAGGGAAGCTTCAACTGGTGGTGTATTGAATCAATGCATTCATAACGGATTTGGAATTCACGTTTTCAATCAAGAATTAAGTGGGCCAGAATACCATGAAATGTACCTGGAAAAATTGGGAACATTCGATGCCATGTATGAAACAACAGTCCTTAAAGTAGACGAAAAGCATAACCTCTTGCATGCCATAAGTAAAGATGGAGTTTATGAAATAGAGTATGGAGCGCTGGTACTCGCAACTGGAGCGCGTGAAAGGCCATTCGAAGCTTTGAGGATTTCCGGTACAAGACCCGCCGGAATATTCACAGCCGGACTGGCACAACACTTTGTGAATTTAGAGAATAAGTTACCAGGCCACAAGGCCGTTATCTTGGGATCAGGTGATATAGGATTGATAATGGCACGACGTCTCACACTTGAAGGTGTAAAAGTTGAAGGCGTATACGAAATAATGCCTTATCAGGGTGGATTAACGAGAAATATAGTTCAATGTCTGGATGATTTTAACATCCCGCTTCATCTTTCAACAAGTGTAATAAAAGTTCACGGAAAAGAAAGGCTGGAAGGAGTTACAGTTGCAAAATTTGAGAATGGTCGTCCTGTGGAAGGAAGCGAGAGGTTTATAGAATGTGACACGCTCGTTGCTTCCGTCGGCCTGATACCAGAAAACGATCTCGTGAAGGAAATCGTTGAAATAGATCTCAGTGAAGGCGCTGTGGTAGACGATCTTATGAGGACTAATATTCCAAATATATTCGCCGCTGGAAACAACGTTTGCATTCACGATTTGGTAGATTTCGTAACGATGGAAGGCGAAATGGCTGGAAAAAATGCGGCTCTCGTTTCAAAGGGAGAAAAGCTTCCCGAAAGAAAGGCGATTATAAAAGAGGGAAATAACGTGAGAATTTTAAGCACCAAATACACCACGGCTAGCCAGGCGTTCAAGTTGTATTTAAGGGTTTCGAAACCAATGGGGACTACCGCACTTTACCTTAATGACGAGAGAATCAAGGTTGTTCCAGTGGCAAAGCCAAGTGAAATGATAGAGCTGACTCTTGATCCTTCAAAGTACAAAATGAGAGGAAAAGTTATCCTTTCAGCGCTGGAGGTGGGAAAATGAGTGACTCCAAATTGAACGAAAATGGTGAAAAAAATTCCAAGATCATTGAAATGACCTGCATAGTTTGTCCAATAGGATGTCACTTGAAAGTAAAAGTTGATGAAGATGGTAAGTTTTTATCCGTCACCGGAAATAGGTGTCCAAGGGGTGCCGAGTACGCGAAACAAGAAGTTACAGATCCTCGTAGAGTATTGCCAACGAGCGTGAGGGTAAAAAATGGAGAGCTTCCACTCGTTTCGGTAAGAACGGAAAGTGCCATTCCTAAACGCTTGATATTCGAAGCTATGAAAGTAGTAAAATCGATTGAAGTGGAAGCCCCTGTTAAAAGGGGGCAGGTGATAGTTGAAAATCTTCTCGATACCGGTGTGAATTTGATAGCCACGAGAACAGTAAAAAAATTGACATAGATGAATTAAAGTGTTAAAATAGCCAAAAAGAGTTGCAAAGTGGTGATATTGATGAACTTTTTAGAAAGATCGTTTAAAAATATGAATTCTATGATGATGCGCTGGAAGGCACCTGGCAGTTGCCCTCCGCGTCATCGTTTTGTGTAAAAAGGGTAAAGGCTTGACCAGGTGTCCTTGAGTAAAAATCAAGGGCACCTGTTTTTTTATTAGTGTGTTCAAATAATGTGCATGGTTAAGAGAAAATCAAGGTCGTTAACAACTAAATACTCATCCACATCTTGTTTTTAAAGAACGTGTTCTATAGCCATTTCTATGTGTTTTCCTTGAATTGCTCCTTTAATATTCATTCGCTCCAACTTGCATATTCACTTCTTCTTTCATAACGGCGTTAAAAAAGATCGAAATGAAATTTCAACTTTTTGTTGTACACCATCAAAAACTCCCTTCTTCATAAGGGAGTTTTTTTTAAGACAAAACACAAAAACCGCTTAAATACTTATAAGATTAGATTTTTTGGTAGGGACTCGAACCTGCAAAAACGGTTTCAACAGATACTGCCCCTAGCAGGAATCGAACCTACATTTGCGGATTAGGAATCCGCCGTTCTATCCGTTGAACTATAGGGGCGGTCTGGTAAAATTCTATCACGAAGTGGACAAAATTGTCAACATAACTCTTCACTTATATTCACAAAAACAAGTATTGTTGTATAATAGTGTGAACGATTATTTGAAAGGAGTGGCAATTGTTGTCTCTAAGATCCGAAATTCATGATAAGCTATCAGAATCCTTTGTAAAAGTGTTCCGTATGAAGCCAAACGCTTTCACCGTTGAGATCCCACCCAAGGGATTCGGTGATTATTCATCAAATATTGCGATGGTGAATGCAAAGTTGTTGAAAAAATCTCCAAGAGCCATTGCCCAAGAGCTGATAGATGATTTGAAAAATGATGAATGGTTTGAATATATTGAAATTGCTGGACCGGGGTTTGTGAATTTAAACGTTTCATTTAAGATCTTCGCTAACGTTTTAAAAGAAACCGTCAACGGCTTACCTTATCCCAAGATTGGTTCAGACAGCGTACAACTTGAGTATGTGAGCGCTAATCCCACAGGGCCTTTAACCGTTGGGCACGGTAGACAGGCCATAATTGGTGACGTGCTTTCACGCGTTTACAAAGCATCAGGTTACAAAGTTACAAGAGAATACTACTTTAATGACGCTGGAAAGCAGATGAAAATGCTTGGCCACTCTTTGTGGATAAGATATAGAGAACTTTATGGAAAGAAAACGGATTTTTCTGAAGACGATTACAGGGGAACGTACCTAATAGAAGTTGCGAAAGAGTTCAAAGAAAAATACGGCGATGCCTATGTTGAAGAGTGGAATGAAAAAAATCAAAAGATCTTCATAGATTTCGCCAGGGATAGGATGTTCGAATGGATAAAGAAAACCTTAAAAGAGCTGGGCGTGGATTTTGACGTTTACTTTAGAGAATCCTCACTTTACGAAGACGGAACAACAGATGAAGCGATGAAAATGCTAAGGGATAAAGGCTACGTTTACGAAAAAGACGGAACAACCTGGTTTGCCGTTTCAAAGCTAATTCCTGAAGAAGATGACCGTGTGATCATACGGAAAAATGGAGAACCAACTTACTTCTTCTCAGATATTGCGTACATGCTTAACAAGTACAAAAGAGGCTTTAAGAAGGTTTACTATATTTGGGGCGCCGATCATCATGGTTACATACCACGTATGCGAGCTGCCTCTAAAGCTCTTGGTTTTCCAGAAGACTTTTTCAACGTGATAATTCATCAATTTGTAACTCTTAAAAGCGGTGAAGAAGTTGTGAGAATGTCAAAACGTCAGGGAGAATTCACAACTCTTGAAGATTTGACAAAAAAAGTTGGTAGGGATGTAACGCGATACTTTTTTGCCATGTTAGACCCGAATACCCATCTCGTTTTTGACATGAAATTGGCGGAATCAAAAAAAATGGACAACCCTGTTTATTACGTTCAATACGCGCACGCGAGAATATTCAGCTTAATTGAAAAGGCAAAGGAAAGAGATATCGAATGGGATAACGCTGACTTTGAGAAGTTAGGTAACACGCAAGAAAAAGAGATCGCGAGGGAGATCGCGGAATTTCCAGAAGTTATCACTTCGGTTGTAACCGAAAACAAACCTCAAAAACTTTGCAACTACGCTTACTCGCTGGCTGAAAAATTTCACTCTTACTACAATGCGAATAAAATTGTGGATGAAAATAACAAGGAATTATCGGCCAATAGGATAAAACTTTGTATGGCAGTTGGGAGAACAATAAAAGAAGTGCTTTCTTTGTTGGGGATAAACGCTCCAACTTCTATGTGAGTGAAGGAGGAATCTAAATTGAAAAAGTACGTTGTATTTTTTGCCATTTTTGCCGCCTTTTTTTCAATAGCCATTGCTGAATCTTTTGCTTTTATAAAGGTAGAGGGGAACTCTCATATTTCAACCGCGTTTATAATGTCGAAGCTTTCTAACATAAAAGCTGGGCAGGCAGTTGAAAGAGACGAATTGTACAAGGACCTTCAAAACCTGTACAACACTGGCTTTTTCTCGTATATAGAGCCAAAAGTGGTGCCTTCACCTTTAGGTGTTGGGCTTGTCGTAAAAGTTGTGGAAAACCCTTTTGTTAAGAGCGTGAAATTAAAATTAGACGGTCCAAAATTGGTATCCACAGAAAAGATAAAAAATGCCATCGCCGTAAAGCAAAATGAAGTTTTGAATTTGAATGATTTGAAAAAAACATTTCAGTCAATCCTTAAACTTTACACCGACAAAGGTTACATTCCAAACATGGTGGGGGTAACCACTAACATCATTCAAAATCAAAATTCACTCTCACTTGAAAAAAACATTTTGATCATAACCGTTAAAGAATACGCCATCTGGAATGTGAAACTTGAAGGGGAGTACGGAAGTCTAAATTCAGATGAAATAGTGAAGAAAACCGGTTTATTTACAATTAAGGGCTTTGAAAGTCTTAATCCCTTGCTTAAATTTCTAAATGATTTCAAAAAAGCTTATCCAAAGGTATCTGACATTCAATCTTTTCAAGCAAAATTGGAGGAAATGGGTTACTTTTCCGATCAAACTTCTTTGAACTTTGTACCAACAAAGGTTTCAACTTCCGTTTTCAAGTACCCAGTCATGGATCTGGTCATTCATTCGGTTTTGAAAAAGACGGTGGAATCAGGACTTCCATATCAAAGTTATTTCATCTCAGGTGTAAGCGAAGTTAACCCATTTTCTCTTGCAAAGTATGCGAATCTTTCCGCACCGGGCACAACGGATAATTTTACACAGCTTTCTCAACTCGCAAAGATACGCGCTTTTTACAAGAAAAAAGGTTACCTTTTCACATCAGCCTATTTAACTTACCACAAATATTTTACCATCGCAAAAGGTGGAGTGCTCGAATACAGGATTCTTCAAAAACATATAGGGGATGTGCAAATCGTTGGAAATACGAAAACAAAAACTTACCTTATAAAACGGGAAATTCAATTGAAAAAAGGAGAACCTTTAACAAGCCAGGCTTTGATTCAAACGTACGACAATCTTAAAAATACCGGTTTTTTCAGTGATGTTTTCATTTATCCAAAAATAATATCCGAGAATGCTTCTTCCGTGAATATCGTGATAAAAGTTGTGGAAAGTAGCAAACCAAGAAAATTCAACATAGCCCTTACAATGAAACAGGCAAAAGAAGGTCAACCGTGGTACACTGGCTTGATGGCAAGTGGAAAATTGAGCCTTTCAAATTGGGCAGGTTTGGGGCAAAGTGTAGATGTTGGATTGAATCTTGGGCAAGAAGCGAACGCACATTTGAATTACGGTGTTATCTTTCCATTTGATTTACCGATGAACGCAAATGCGAGTTTGTATTACAAAACTTTGAAACCCTTTAAGACGGTAAACGGAAAAAATTTGTATTACAACGAAAAGAGATACGGTATTTCGGCAAGTGTCGGTTATCAACCGAACGTTCACACTTCTTTTAACGTGGGTGGACATTTAGAGCATTTTAGTAGAACTCAGGGAGCCACACGAGTTGATTTTGGACCGGCGTCCGGAACCAGTAGAGAACTCAGCTTTTCTTTTAACTACGTGAATGTGAATAACGTGCTTTTTCCAATGAGAGGACTTAAGATGTCTTTAAGTGCAAAAATTGCCGGTTTTGGTGGAACGGAGAAGTATCAAACGTACACGGCTATGGTAGCCGGTTACCTTCCACTTTTTAACAATTTTTCAGTTGCGGGACGTATGCTAATAGGCACTTCAAACGGAAATGATTTTCAAGTTGGAGGTCCTATGACTGTCAGGGGATGGCAACCAACAAGCGGTTCGCAAGAATTGGTTACAAATCTTTCTTTCAGATACTACATTCCATCATCTAAATTGCCAATCTCTTTGAATGCTTTTTACGATTGGGGTGGCGCAAAGGACAACCTCCTTTACAACGGGAACTTGGATAGCGATTTTATAAATTCCATAGGTGTTGGTGTAGCGGTAGAAGTACCGTTTTTAGGAGTTTTAAGGGTTGACTTTCCAATGAAGGTTGAAAATGGGAAATTCGAATACAACGGTACCTCGTTTGGCATTGGAGAAATGTTCTAAAAGGAAACGTGATATAATTTGTTCACAGAACACGTAAGCGTCTTGGCAAAGGAAGTGGCTGAATGGCTCGATAACCTTCAAGAGGGAGGAATATGTGTTGACTGCACTCTTGGAGGAGGGGGGCATAGCTTGGAGATTTTGAAGAGGTATCCGAAAGTTGAGATCATAGGCTTCGATCGAGACGAAATAGCTTTGGAAATTGCGAAGGAAAAGCTTAGAAAATTTAAAGATAGGGTAAGTTTTTTTCATGAAAACTTTTCTGACTTTGCTGAAATATTGTCTTTGAAAGGTATATCAAAGGTTGAAGCTGTGATCGCAGATGTTGGAATGTCATCCTTTCAACTGGATAACGAAGAGCGTGGTTTCTCATTTGAAAAAAATGGTCCTTTGGATATGAGAATGGGACTGAACGAAAAAAGCGCTTATGAAGTGGTAAACAATTACCCTCTTGAAAAGTTGGCAAATATCATATACGTGTACGGAGAAGAAAGGTTTTCAAGAAGGATAGCAAAAGTTATAGGTGAAAGGCGTCCTTTAAAAACAACTTTTGAATTGAGAGATGCAATTATTTCCGCGATACCCGTGAAATTGAGAAACAAATGGAAAAAGAACGTAATGAGGGTATTTCAAGCGATTAGAATAGAAGTAAATGGTGAACTCGATAATTTGAACAAAATGTTAGATTCTTCCAAGAAAAGATTAAGAAGCGGTGGAAGAATAGCCGTTATTTCTTTTCACTCATTGGAAGATAGAATAGTTAAAAGGAAGTTCAAAGAAGAAGAATTCATCGCACTTACAAAAAAACCAGTTCTTCCTTCCGAGGAAGAAAAGAGAATAAATCCGCGAGCGAAAAGCGCAAAATTAAGAGTGGCAGAGAGGGCCTAAAATGTCTTTAAAAGAAGCCAGCATATCAACGGAAAAAACAAGCGCGCGCCAATTAGAAAGCGTGCGAACGCGCACTCTTACAGAGAGTGCAGGATTACTGCGGGCAATAGTGATCGGGGGAGCCCTCTTTATTTCTTTGAGTTTGCCATTGATGTTTAACATTCAAACGCGAAGGGAAATTTCTGAGATTACGAGTATGCGGCTTAAGATGAATGTCGTTAAAACCAAGATCAGAACGGTGAAAGATTCGATATCTCTTTTAATGGAGACACATTTTCCGAATTCAAACCTTATTGAAATCAATGGAAAGAAATTTTACGTAAGAAGCAAATGAATGAAAGAATAAAGCTTGTTCTCTTTCTTTTTCTTGTAAGCCTTTCTTTCTACGTGATTCGTGCTGTGATCATTTCTTACACTTTTAAACCCATTCCAATTTCTCCGGCGGTAAGTTATTTTCCGGCTCCATATGGTAAGATCATGTCTTGCGATGGAAATCCCTTACTTTTTAGCAAATTGTCTTACGACGTGTACATGGACATCAAATATGCAAAGGTTATTTCAACCTTAAAAGGGCTGAATTATTCAGACTTGATTCAAGGAGCTTTGAATTTCTTTGGAATAAAACCGACCAAACGAATTTTAAAGAAGGTAAAAGAAGGTATAGGTGGCATCGAAATTGGCGTGATTTCAAAGAAAAAGATGTTAGAAATTCCTCAAAAATACCGAGACTTTCTTAACATAAAGAGTGTTTACAGAGTATCTTCCCCTCCAACATCGACGAAGATACTTGTAAGAGATCTAACAAAAAAGTTCAGTTCTTTTATCGAACCAAAAAAATCTGGAAAGGTAATTTATGGAAAACTTGGACCGTATAAGCTGTATTCAAAGGTTAAAAAGATAGTACCGCCAGTTGGAGGAGATACACTTTTAACCAGTATCGACGCGAGAATTCAGTTCTTTGCGTACGAAGAAGCCAAAAAGGCAAAAGAAAGTGAAAAAGCAAGCGGAGTTCAGATTTTGATTTCTAACCCTCAAAATGGTGAGATAATAGCGATGGCCTCTACATGGCCATGGGATGCGCCGGTTATGAACGTATTTGAACCTGGATCGACCGTAAAACCTCTTGTCTTTTCCTATGCCCTTCAAAAAGGAATTGTGAGCACCGCAACAACGTTTTCCACTCCTTTTTTCATTCCTTCACCCAAACTTCCGTTGGTGATAAAAGATGCGGAAAATCACCCCTGGCCAATAAATTTAAGGCAAGCACTGATTTATTCTTCGGACGTTGCGGAAATGAACATAGCGCGTAGATACATATCAAAATACGGGAAAAATGCTTTCTACAATGTTTTTTTAAAATTCGGGTTCGGTTCTAAAACCGGAATCGATCTGCCAAATGAGGTAAAAGGTCTTCTTATGCCGCCAGATAAGTGGTATTCGATAGGTGGTGTGGAAATGTCAATAGGACAGGGAATAGCTGTAACGGCAATACAGCTTGTAACGGCGCTGAATTCAATCGTAAACGGCGGATATCTTATAAAACCCCATGTGGTAAACGAAATTCTTTCTCCTTCCGGAACAATCGTGTACAGATATTCCTTGAATAAAAAGAAGATTTTAGATGAAAATGTCGCGAATGTGATAAAAGATTTTATGGTGGACGTTGTGAGACAAGGAACCGGAAAACTTGCAAAAATAAATGGCGTCGTGGTGGGGGGAAAAACAGGAACGGCTCAGAAACCATTAAATGGCAAAGTTTCACTTGGAGGACCGTATTTCTCCCTTTTCTATGGCTTTTTTCCGGCTTCTCATCCAATTTACTCAATTTTGGTTGTTGTAGATCAACCATCAAATGGAAAGTATTACGGCGGTGATGTTGCCGCGCCTATTTTTCACGATATAGGAAAGTACATCCTCAGTTTAAGAGGCTTTCCAAACCACCTTAACTCTAAAAGAACTTTCCTTCCAACGGTTTTTCCAGATTTGAAAGGGTTGACTTTGAATGAAAGCCTTCAACTCCTCAAAGAACTTTCCGTACCGGCAAGCGAAATAACTTTTTATGGAAATGGCATCGTAAAGGGACAATTTCCACAACCTTACACTCCACTTTTGAACGTTAAAAATGTTAAAATTTATCTAGGGCCTTCATTTTAAGTGAGGTGATTTCGTGAGCAGACTTGTATGCTACAAACTAAGGAAAAAATTCGGCAGAAGATTGGCGGTCGATGATATCTCTTTATCAATAGAAAGTGGGGAAATAATAGGTATACTGGGGCCTAATGGTGCTGGGAAAACAACTTTTTTCAACATGATATTAGGACTCGTAATTCCAGATGGTGGAAACATTTTTAAAGATTCCACAGAAATAACGCATCTTCCAGTTTACAAGAGAGCACTTAGCGGTATAACTTACCTTGCTCAGGAACCTTCCATATTCGCTGGCTTATCCGTTGAAGACAATTTAAAAGTGGTTCTTGAAAATTCAAACCATTCTAAAGTTTTTATAAAAAGAAAGATAGATGAACTTCTCTTGAAATTTGGTTTGCAAGATTTGGCAAAGCAAAGAGCCGACTTGCTTTCGGGCGGAGAAAAAAGGCGTTTGGAACTGGCAAGAATGATGACGCTTTCGCCAGATTTTCTCTTGTTGGATGAACCATTTGGTGGAGTTGATCCAATAACGGTTAAAGAAATACAAAACTTTGCACGAACTTTAAAGAACAACGGTCTGGGTGTGATCATAACCGATCATTCTGTGGAAAGAATCGCTGAAGTCGTAGACGAACTTTACGTCATTCACAAAGGAAAATTGTTGGCAAAAGGCGATCCGGTAGCTGTTTTAAACGATCCGGAAGTTAAGA
>WFYR01000003.1 GCA_015489955.1 Mesoaciditoga sp.
ATGAACCCTCAAGAAACCCAAGAATTGGCAGAATTTGTCCAGGACGTTAGGAAGAAATTCTCGGTTACCATCCTTTTGATAGAACATGATATGAAATTTGTCATGAAGATATGCGAAAGAATATACGTGCTTGACTACGGCAAGATAATAGCCCATGGTGTTCCAGAAGAAATTCAAAACAACAAGAGAGTTATAGAAGCGTACCTTGGAGATGAGAGTTATGTCTGATGCGTTGTTGGAAATAAAAGAACTTAACGTTTATTACGGTGCCATTCACGCCGTGAAAGGGATTAGCATAAGCGTTAAGGAGGGTGAAATAACGACTTTAATAGGAGCAAACGGTGCCGGGAAGACTTCTACATTGAATTCCATAGCGGGATTGATAAGAAATAAAAAGGGAAGCATCGTCTATAACGGAAAAGATATAACACATTTTAAAGCGGATGCCATAGTTAAATCTGGAATTAGCTTATCACCTGAAGGTAGAAGAATTTTCCCAAACTTAACGGTGGATGAAAATTTAAAAATGGGTGCCTATTTCAGAAAAGATAAAGATGGAATAAAGAAAGATCGCGAATGGGTACTCGAACTTTTTCCAAGGCTTAAAGAGCGTTTAAAACAAATGGGTGGCACGCTTTCCGGTGGAGAACAGCAAATGTTGGCCATTGCAAGGGCTTTGATGGCAAATCCATCTATTCTCATGATGGATGAGCCTTCATTGGGATTGGCACCTTTGCTTGTAAAAGAGGTTTTTGAGGTTATAGAAACGGTAAAAAAAGAAGGGAAGACGGTTCTTCTCGTTGAGCAAAACGCTGCCGCTGCCTTGTCGATAGCAGATTATGGGTATGTTTTGGAAACGGGGACAATTGTGCTTGAAGGAAAAGGTAAGGAATTGCTTGCGAACGATGAAGTAAGACGTGCATATCTGGGTGTTACCGTCTGAGATTTTGTAACGCTTCCTCCTACCACCGCCTGTGTTCATAACAGGCGGCCTTTTTTTCAATCTTCTTGCAATTCCAAAGCCCTCTTGTAAGTATCGAAAATGGTTTTCATCAATATGCCACGCAAACCCTGTTGTTCGAGGGAATATATACCTTCTATGGTTGTGCCTGCTGGAGAAGTCACGATGTGCCTAAGCTCACCGGGGTGCTTTGCTTCGTGCTGGAGTAATTCTGCAGAACCTTTCATGGTTTCCAAAACCAGGTTCATCGCAACTTCGTATGAAAGTCCGAGTTTCATGCCGGCATCTACCAAAGATTCTATTATCACGAACACGAAAGCTGGACCACTTCCACTTAAGGCCGTTACCGCCGGAAAGAGATGTTCGTTCACTTCTACAAGCTTTCCAAATGGCAGGAGCAACTCTTCTACTTTTTTCTTTTCAACCAGGGCTTTTTCATCGTACGATATCCCGATGACACCTTTTCCTATCGAAATCGGAATGTTTGGCATGATCCTCACAACGCCTTCTCCAACGTAAGAGGATATTTCGTTTATCGTAAGTCCAGCGATGGTGCTTATCAGGATTCTTTCATGAGAATGCGAGATCCTTTTTAGAGCTTGCAAAGCGTCCTGTGGCTTGACACATAAAAAGAGAATGTCCACTTCAGGCAGTTTTTCAATGTCCAGATAAGTATTAGCGCGTCCTTCATACCTTCTTATCTTTTCGATATGACGGTTTACAAGATGAAGTTCATGACCCTTTTCAATGAGCAAGTCTGCAATTATACTTCCGATATTTCCAACTCCTATTATTCCAACTTTCACGTTTTCACGTCCTTTCTTAACAAAAATCTCCGCGCGAAGGCGGAGATCTTCGTTTTTTTACTTTTTATTTCTTTAAAAGCAAAGATAAATTCCCAAACTTGAGGAATAATTCGTCCAAACTCTTCAAAAATCCCAATCGATTTCTTCTCAAATCTTCCCTCGTTGCCATCACAAAAACGTTGTTGAAGTACTCATCGATGAGGGGTTTAAGCGATTTTAGCTTTTCAAATGCTTCATCATAACTTAGATGCCCTAAATCTTCTTCGACTTCTTGTTTCACTTCTAAATAAGCCTGGAAAAGGGGTTTTTCATTTTCTTCAAAGAGCTCAACATGATATTCAGTGGAATCATGTTTGCTGGAAATGTTGTGTATTCTCGTGTAAGCAGTTATAAAATCTTCGAAATCTTCACTTGACTTGTATTTTTCTATACTTTGCGCCGACAGGCGAGCTCTCAAAGGTGTAGTCCAAAGTTCTAAGACAGCTTTTGCCACATCAAAAGATATGGAATAGCGGTCTTTCAACAGAACTTCTAATCTTCCCTGGAAGAATTCTCCCAACGCTTCCCAGGGCACTTCGCTTTTCAAAAACGATTCTGTTATCTTTCCTTCTTCTTTAACATCTATATCCCATTCGAAATCGTTCAATATTCTCAAAACGCCGAAAGTGTTCTTTCTTAAGCCGTACGGATCTTTGGAACCAGACGGAATTTCGTTTATAGCAAAGTTTGCCACAACCGTATCGAGCTTGTCTGCAAGCCCTATTATGGCTCCTATTGTATCCGTTTGAATGTTACCCTCCAGTCCATCCGGCATGTATTGTTCTTCCAGGGCAAGTGCCACACGCTCGTCTTCATTGAATGAAGAAGCGTATATTCTTCCCATTATTCCCTGTAATTCAGGAAATTCATATATCATGCTGGTAGCTATATCGGCTTTCGAAAGGAACGCTGCTCTTTTCACCAACTCCAAATCCCTTTCGCCGAAGCCCAACTTCTTTGCAATATCCGTTGCGATGGTTGTTATTCTGTCTGTTTTGTCTTTTAGCGTGCCAAGCCCTCTTTGGAAAGTTATACCTTCAAGTTTAGAAACGAACTTTTCCAAAGGAACGGCGGTGTCTTCTTCATAGTAAAAGAGGGCGTCTTCCAAACGCGCGTTTATAACACGTTCATATCCCTTTCTAACATTTGCGCTTCTCTGAGCGGGACCATCTTGAAAAGCCACGAACTTCGTCGATATTTTCCCATCTTCTTTAGTCACGAATGTTCTTTGATGATGGCGAAGAACGGTTTTCAAAACAGGTTCTGGAAGTCCAATGTATTTTTCCTTGAATTCTCCCACAACAGGTTGAGGAAATTCCGTTATCAAGGAAATTTCATGAACCAGCGTTTCATCTTTAACCACATTTAAATTCGTTTGATCTAAAGCATCTTCGATCATCTTTTTTCTCTTGTTTATATCTATGATAACCGCATTATCTTCCAAAAGGCTTTTGTATTCATCTGGATTGCTTATTTCTACTTTCTTTGACAAGTATCGGTGTGACTCGGTTTGATTGGAAGCTGTTTTGCCTAAAAAATCAAACTCGACTATTTTTTCATTCAGCAAAGAAACAACTGAGTGTAAAGGGCGGACGTACTTGAATTCTCCGTTTCCCCATCTCATTGCCCTTTTGAATTGTAAACTGGCTAAAACCCCAGGTACGATCTCCCTTAAAACCTCAGAAGCCTCTTTCCCTTCAACATGCTTGTTCAAGAAGACGTACTTTGTTCCCTTCACGTCAACTAACTCGATCTCATCTGGAGAAGCGTTGTTAGACCTCAAAAATCCTTCCAGGGCTTTTGAAGGCTGACCATCTTTGTAAGCGATCTTTTCAGCTGGTCCTCTTTTTTTCAAGATGACGTCATCTTGTTTTGGACTAAGCTCATGTATGAAGAATCCAAACCTTCTTGAAGTTGCAAAAGTTTCTATCTTCCCATGTTTAAGATTAGCCTGGTTTAAAGCAAGATCCATTTTTTCGCTTAGAGTGTTTAAAATCATGTCAATATCGGCGGGGGGCATTTCCTCCAAGAGGAGTTCAACCAAGTATTCACTCATCGATCTTTACCTCCTCCAAGAAAGTGGTGGCGCATTTTTTTGCCATGTTTCTTATCTTTCCAATGTAATTTTGACGATGTGAGACGGATATGGCTCCCCTCGCATCAAGAAGGTTGAAAATGTGAGAAGACTTCATCACCTGATCGTAGGCAGGCCTGTACAACTTCATCTCTATGAGCTTTTCAAACTCATGAGAGTGTTTTTCGAATAAATCAAACAGCATCCCAACATCCGCCACTTCGAAATTGTATTTTGAAAATTGTCTTTCGTTTTCCAGATAAAGATCACCGTAGGTGGTGAAATCGTTCCATTTAGTATCGTAAACATTTTCAACGTCTTGAAGATACATGGCAATTCTTTCAATACCATATGTAATTTCCAACGGCGTGCGCTTCATTTCAACCCCACCGAATTGTTGGAAATAGGTAAATTGCGTTATTTCCATTCCGTCTATCCAAACTTCCCAGCCTATTCCCCACGCTCCAAGGGTGGGCGATTCCCAGTTATCCTCCACAAATCTTACATCGTGCTCCTTTATGCCTAATCCCAATTTTTCCAACGATTCAATGTAGAGTTTTTGGGATTCTTCTGGCGATGGAAGCAATATAACCTGGTATTGCAAAAATCTTTGCATTCGGTTGGGATTCTCTCCATATCGGCCATCTGTCGGTCTTCTACAAGGTTGAACGAAGGCAACTTTGGCGTCTTCTTGCTTAAGGACGGTGAAAAAAGTGGACGGGTGAAATGTTCCCGCACCCACTTCCATATCGTAAGGTTGATCTATTACCGCTCCTTTATCTGCCCAAAACCTGTCAAGGGCGAATATCAACTCTTGGATGTTCACGGCTTCATCCCTTCGTTTCTCAAAATGGTTGCACATCTTTCACATAAGGTGGGAAATTCTGGATCTTTTCCAACACTTTCTGAATATTTCCAGCATCTTTCGCACTTCAAGCCAGGTGCATGTTCCACTTTTACTTCTATATCTCCTGTATTCCCTGTTTCGTTTGAAAGTGTAGCCTTCGAAACTATGAATATGTCGGCAAGCTCCTGCTCTGACAAAGTGGATAGTAGCTCTTTCATTTCCTCATTCACTTTAAGCGTTACAGCCGCTTCGAGAGGGTGTCCGATATGTCCTGCCTGCCTTTCCGATTCAAGGGCTTTCAAAACCACGTCACGGACTTTCCTTATCTTTTCCCACTTTTCCATAAGGGACGTATCCAATTCTTTCAATTCTGGCCAAAGTGTTAGATGAATGCTTTCCATCTTTTTGAAGGGTAATGAAAGGTAAATTTCTTCCGTTGTGAATGGAAGGATTGGAGCCATGACTTTCAAAAGCCCCATGCCTATTTCGTAAAGCACTTTCTGTGCCGATCGTCTTTGTGAAGACGTTTTTCCAGAAGTGTACAATCTGTCTTTCAATATGTCAAGATAGAAAGCGCTCATATCAACGGTGATGAAATCAAATATGGCGTGATAAACCTTATGGAAGTCGTACTCGTCGTAGTACTTAGTGACATCTTTTACGAGTTTGTAGAACATGTTCAGAGCGTATTCGTCTATTTCCATAAGTTCTTTCACATCGCTTTGAGGATCGAAATCGGCGATGTTCCCAAAAATGAAACGCAAAACGTTTCTTACCTTACGATATCCATCTACCTGTTTTTCAAGGATACCCATTGAGACTTTCACATCGTTTTTGTACTCCGTTGAAGAAACCCACAATCTGAACACATCCGCGCCCATTTTCGATACAACATCGTTTGGATCTATCACGTTGCCAAGAGACTTTGACATCTTTCTGTCTTTTTCATCCCTTATGAAACCGTGAGTGACGACCGTTTTGTATGGAGGAACGCCATCTTTTATCATGCCGAGCAACAAAGAAGATTGGAACCAACCTCGATGTTGGTCGCTGCCTTCAAGGTACAAATCAGCAGGATACCAGCTCTTCGGTTTCAAAACGGATTCAAAAGATGAGCCAGAATCTATCCAAACATCCATAACGTCGTACATCTTTTCAAAATTCGTTCCACCACATTCCGGACACTTGTAACCCTCCGGCAACAGTTCTTCTGGTTTAGCGGAGAACCAGATGTTGCTCCCCTTTTCACCGACCAATTTTGCCACATGCCTGACTATTTCCGCGTCCATGACAACTTTTCCGCAATCTTTGCACCTAAAAGCCGGTATGGGCATTCCCCAGTCGCGTTGCCTGGAAATACACCAATCAGGCCTATCGCTTACCATTGAGGAAATCCTATTCTTCCCCCAACTTGGTACCCATTGAACCTTCTCTATAGCGTCTAGCGTTTTTTCTCTAAGATTTTCTTTATCGATGGATATGAACCACTGTTCTGTTGAACGGAATATTAACGGGCCATGGCAACGCCAACAATGTGGATAAGAGTGCGTAAACAATTCTTCTGCGACCAAATCCCCGGATTTTTTCAAGTCTTCGATTATAACGTCATTTGCTTTGAAAACGTGCATACCACCGTATTTTGGAAGATCTTTCACGTAATAGCCGTAATCATCAACAGGCGAAAAAATCTCCAAGCCGTATTTTTTCCCCGTTTGATAGTCTTCGGCACCATGCCCTGGCGCGGTATGAACGGCGCCCGTACCTGTATCTGTTAAAACGTAGTCTGCCATGACTATGGGCCTTTCCTCTTTGTATATTGGATCCAATAGGGTTTTCAGTTCCAATTCTGAGCCTTTCAACGTGCCAATTACCGTCCACTCTTCGATCTTTCCTTTTTTCATGACGGTTTCAACCAACGCGGATGCCATCACCCATATTTCGTCTCCAACTTTTACTCGAGAGTACTCTATTTCAGGGTTAAGCGCAACTGCCCTGTTAGCGGGCAAAGTCCAAGGGGTGGTCGTCCATATGATAACGTATTCATTCGGAAGATCCTTGAAAGCGAATTTCACGTATATGGCTTTTGAGGTATCATCCTGGTATTCCACTTCCGCTTCGGCTAAAGCCGTATGACAGTGAGGGCACCACATAACCGGTTTGTTTTCACGGTAAACCATTCCCTTTTCAACCACATCCGCGAACACTTCGTATATTCCCTTTTCGTATTCCGGGTTCATCGTTAAGTAGGGATGATCCCATTCTCCAAAAACTCCCAACCTTTTAAATTGTTCTCTTTGAATGTTAACGTATTTTTCTGCGTAACTAGCGCATGTTTTGCGTATATCCAGACGAGGCATGTTTTTCGCTTTTTCGCCTAATTCCACAGACACCTTATGTTCTATAGGCAAACCGTGTGTGTCCCAACCGGGTACGTAAGGCGCATCGTAACCTCTCATAGTCTTGTACTTTATAACTATGTCTTTCAACACCTTGTTCATAGCCGTTCCAACGTGTATATTTCCATTAGCGTAAGGCGGTCCGTCGTGTAAAATGAACTTTGGAGCTCCTTCTCTCGCTTTTCTTATTTTTGAATAGAGATCTTCTTCTTCCCATTTTTTCAAAAGTTCTGGTTCTTTTGAAACCAGGTTTGCTTTCATTGGTACGATCTTCTGGGGAAGATTTAACGTGTCTTTGTAGTTCAAAATTACACCTCCAACAATTTCTTTATGGCATTTTTAAGCTGACTTAAATCGGATGATTTCACAACATAATCATCTGCGGCCCAGCTTGAAAGATCACTCTTGTAATGACTGTATGCCGTTAGAAGAATTATTTTCACGTCTTTTTTCATTTCCCTTATCTTTCCCGCCGCTTCCAAGCCGTTCATATCAGGCATTTCTATGTCCAAAGTGATCAAATCCACGTCATTTGAGGACAAAAAATCAATTGCTTCCTTTCCATTTGATACGGTTTTCACTTCGTAACCTTCGTCTTCAAGCTCTTCTTTTATCAGCATTCTCATCGCTTCTTCGTCTTCTACAACCAATATCTTCGTCATCTATATCATCCTCCTTCAACTTTTTTAAGCCCCTTCGGTATTCTCACGATAAAAGTGGTTCCACTTTCATCGCTGTTAGCCTTTATCTTACCCTTGTGCTCATCTTCTATTATCTTCTTGCATATTGGAAGCCCTAAACCAGTTCCATGAGTTTTTGTGGTGTAAAAAGGCTGAAATATCTTTTCAAGCTTGTCTGGCGGAATGGGCAAACCGTTGTTCCAGACCTCAACTATTATGTCATCATCTGTTTCCTGTGTTTTTATACGTATTTTACCCGCTTTTTCGTCAACCGCTTCGATGGCATTTTGTATTAGATTCATGATAACTTCTTTGAAATGGTTCGCTTCTACCATTGCTTTTGCGTCTTTGGCGGTGAAATCTAATTCTATTGATATGGACTTTTCCTTTGCTTTTTCTAAATAAAGTTGCATTGCTTCGTTTATTATATCGTTGATCGATCTTTCTTCAAAGTTTGAATTAAGGTTAGACCTGCTGAATTCAAGCGTTTGATTTACCAGATTTTCCAATCTTTTTGTTTCGCTGAGTATTATATCCAAATACTTCTTCATCTTTTCTTGTTGCGCTATCCTTATTGCTCTCTGAGCAAATCCTCCTATTGCGGACAATGGATTTCTTATTTCATGCGCAACTCTTGCCGACATTTCTCCAAGCACTGCCAGTCTCTCTTGAGTTCTAAGCTCTTCTTCCATCATATGCTCTTTCGTTACATCATCGAACATCGCTATGTAGCCCATAATCACATTCGTTTCTTTTTCAAATAGAGGAGAAAATTTTATGTTTAAAAACATCTCTTTGTCTCGAAGCTTCAAATTGTACTCGCTTAGAGTTATCGTTTCTTTAACCGTGTACACCTTTTCTGCCACGTTGAAGATATCAAAGAATTCAGGGCCTAATATGTTCACCGTTGAATTTACAACTCTATCTTTTGAAAATTTGAAAAGATCTTCGCTTTTCTTGTTCCATTCCAGTATCTTGTTTTCTCTATTCACCACGACAATGGCAACGTCTAAATTTTCCAGAACGTTTTGCGCGAAATCTTTAAAATATTCGATAACCATCTTTTGCTTTTCAAGATTTGCGGTTTTTTCTTTCAATTCGTTGTAGCTCTTTATCGATTCTACCGTTAAGCCAACGCTTTCTGAAAATATCTTTAACATTTCTATCATATCGTCTGTTATTGGTTTAGAGTTGTACTTGTTGTCCAAAATGACAACTCCGTAAACCTCGCGTCTCCCTATTAAGGGTACACAGACGAACTCGTCAACTTGAAGGAAATTCAATAGATCCATGAATTCCCTTCCTCTTTCCCGAGCCAATATTTTGGTAACGTGAACAACTTTTCCCCTATTTACCACCCTGTCGAATATGTAATCACCGGTATAGGAAAAATTCTTTCCTTTGGCGAAACGTGTCAATTTGCCATCATCCTGGACTATCAAAGCCTCTTCACGTAAATATTGTGAAAAATCAGCGTACATGCTCTCGCGCTTTTTTGCCGCTTCCCAATCTTTAGATACCTCTTCAGCTGAGGATGGACCAAGCCATTCTTTTGCCTGAAGTATTTTATTTTCTTCGTCTTTTTCTAAAAATAAAGCTCTGTTAAATCCAAATCCCATTCCAGATGTGAGCCCTATGAGCATGATCTTGTAAACATTTTTTATGTCTTGCGAACTTTTCATCGCTTTCATTATTTTTTGTAAGGCGTTTAGGAGCCTTACCTGTTCTTGTTGATGGATTATATACTCTTTACTTTGCTCTTGCAGCCTTTTCAGAGTTTCATTTTCTCGCTTAAGCTTCAAATAAAGCTCTATCCTGCTACGTGAAAGCATTATTCTATTTGCCACGCCGGCAAGAATGGAAAGATCAAATTCGTCAAAATGTCGATAAGGTCTGTAAAAATCGGTATTTCTTCTGTTAAAAAGGATCATGACGCCTATTAGTTTTCCATTTTGCTTCAAAGGAACGGCTATGGTAGACTTTATCTTAAAATTGAAGACGTCATTTGCGACTCTCGGATCGTCTTTTGATGAAGTCGAAAGGAACGGTGAAAGATGTTTTACTATCCAACCTATTACACCGTGATCGTCTTTTACGCGCCTCCTCAATATTTCTCCTTCTGAAATTCCATTCACGTATGAAAGAACAAATTCATCTTCGCCCATTAACCATATGGTTCCCTTTTCGGCATTCAATATTTTCACAACGAAATCTAAAACTTTTTGATACAACGTGTCAAAATCCATTGGCATTGAATTCAACATTGAATCCAAGCGTTCTAAAGTTGAAAGTTTGTAAATTACGGCCCTTTTAGTTTCTGCATTTAAACAGGCCTTTAATATGAGAGCTATTCGAGAGAGAAAGTCATCAGCTGGTTTTTCACCTTGCATAAAAACCGCGCCAACAAGTTCATTTTCGTTTATATAAAGTGGTATCGCGCGCTCTCTACCATCAAAGAGATAAGCTTTCAAATCTTCTTCAATTTTTTCACTTTCCAATTTTATCTTAAGTGGCTTCTCATCGGTGTCTGAAGACATAAGCCTTAATTGTGCATGATCCTTTTCGTAGACGTAAAGGCTAACCTTTTCTGATTTGCTAACATCTTTTATGAGCTCAGTCAAGGAAGAAAGCATTCCATTTAACGTGCCCTTGCTGAGTATTTTTATAAACCTATCTCCCAGTTCCGCCAAATATTCTCTCGAATTCTTTTCGAATTCTTTCGACATGTGTACCACTCCAATAAATTTTTCCACAGTTAGGGCAAACTTTAAAATTCGTGGCAGTAAGGTAAACTCTTTCCGGTATTCGGTCTTTTACTTCCTCAGCCGTGGTTTTAACCAAAATGGCATTGCATTCCGGGCAACGAGAAAACATCAGGGCATTTTGGAAAATAGAAAATCTTTTTTCCAATTCAACAAGCTGTTTTCTCCAATTATCTTCGAATATCAAAAAGGACTCTCCCGGATAACTTTCCCACCTTTTTCTTGAACGCGTTAAAAGAACGCGCCCTTCTTCAAAGTCTCCGTTCCATTTTTTGGTGTCAAAACCTAAAAGTCTGAGTTTTCTCGTTAACTTTCCTAACGTGTCATCACAAAAGAACTTCATCATTTGTTAATTATATCATTAAATGGAACTTCCTCGTTGCAGATAAAAACCAAAAAGATTTCTTTTCAAATAAAAACTCTATTCTTTCCCGCACGCTGGAGAAGACTTCTTATACAAGATTATTCCGTTGTTAAGTCGGGTGCTATAACTGATTTGCATGTTGGACAAAGAGGGGGCCTTTCATTGGAACGCTCACAGAACCAAGCCCTTTGGATTGGGCTGGGATTGACTTAATTAAAATGTTGACCAAGTACTATGGAGACGGGGTTACGGGGGCAGTATATTTTACCCAAGCAAATTCATCAACCTGGCTTCAGGGATACTACAACAACAAGATAGCAATTCCCGACCAGAGCAACATACATAAGGAGTACTATGTTGAACCACAGGATGAACCTAATGAGTGATTTAACTTAGCTCCCCTTTTTTATGTTTTTAAGAGCCTTAACCGCATCCGTGGCGTTTTGAGCGTAAAAATCGGCGCCGAGCTCTTTTGCCAGTTCCTCATTCAACGATGCGCCCCCAACTA
>WFYR01000004.1 GCA_015489955.1 Mesoaciditoga sp.
CCTCTCCAACCTTTTCGGAAGAAGTCGCGATGTTTTTGATGACTTCTCTCAAGTTGTTCAACGCCTTGTTGAAACGCCTGAACAGATCTCCTATTTCGTCATTTCTATTGGTTTTGAATTCGTAAGTCAAATCGTTTTGGTCGAATTTGTTCCCAAGCATCGTGAAGTATTTCAACGGCTCCGTGGCGTAATTCAAAACGAGCACCAACGCAACGACGGCTCCGCCACCTATTAAAACGATCAGCAATATGGAGATGTTTCTCGCATGGCTTATCACATTGGAAATATCAGAAACTGGCGTGATTATCATCGCTATCCACCCATTTTGGAGCGGGACAAAGGACGTGAACTTCGTTATGCCTTCAAGCGTGTACGTGAGCTCTCCCTCTTTTTGATCTATTATTTTTTTACCCCAATCGTATTTTGCTAGATTTAACCCTATCAATTTCGGATACGGATCCACCAACACTTTTCCATCTTGAGAAAGAATTGCCAGATAAGAGTGAGGCGTCAATCGAGCCGATTTCATCATACCCGTGAGTGCGTCCAGGAAGACGTCTCCTCCCACCACGCCTATCACATTTCCATTTTTGTCCGTGACTTTACACGCGGCGGTTATAACCCACTTTCCGGTAGACGCGTCTTTGTAAGGCTCTGTGATCACCGGACCGTCCGCTTCAATAGCGGCTTTGTACCATGGCCTTACGCGTGGATCGTATCCCTGTGGAAGATCTTGTTTGGGATAGATAAAAAACTTTCCGCTCTTCGTTCCTATGTACAAGTCTGAGAAATTCGGGTAGTCCCCAATTGTGGTTTTGAAGTACTTTCTCAGCGCGTTTTCGGAGCTTTCAAATTCTTCTTTCGTCAAATTCGGGGCTGTGAGAAGCCTTGGATCTTTTGCGGTGTGTCCAATTATTCTCGTATCGGTGGTGAAAATCTGGTTTAAAATTTGCGCGTCTAAGTTCACCGTATTAATTTGCGAATTTCTTAGATGTTCCATCAACAAACCGTGCGTGTTAAAATAAAAGAACACGCCTATCACCACGGCTGGAACCAGGCCAACTATTATTGCTATAGCTATAAGCAGATTCCTAAATTTTTTTTTATTGCTTTTTCTCCAACTTTCCTTTGCCATAAGGCACCTCCTTTGGAATTGTATTTGAAAAATGAAAAATCATTCAAATTCATTTTAGCATTTTTTTCAACTCTTCTATTTGCTCTTTCTTTCCCAGAACTATGAGCCTCATTCCCTTTTCTATTACAGTTGAACCAGCAGGGTTGAAATTCACCTCTTCATCTTTTTGAACGGCTATGACTATCAACCCAACTCTTTGTGGGATTTTGAGCTCAGATAAGGTTTTTCCAGCCGCAGAACTTTGAACGTCAACGAAAACCTCGTCTATTTCCAGAGTCATTCCCGTTGCCCTGTAAAGCGCGTCCATCATTGGAGACACGCCCGGATTTGTGACAAGCAGCGCCATACGTGAACCCACCATTTCGGTGGACGACACGATGTTGTCAACCCCAGCGTATCCGAGCCTTTTTATGGCTCCAACGTCTGAAGCTTTACTTATGATCTTCAATTTGTAATTCAAGCTTTTCGCCATAAGCGTGATGTAAACGTTAAGGGAATCGTCCGGTAGAGTGAGAACCAGGGTTTTTGCTTTAAGAATTCCAGCCTTTATCAACGTGTCTTCATTTGTCGCGTCTCCTATAACGTACGCGAAATTCTTTTCGTTTATGAGTTCCCTGACGTTCTCTATTATTTCCTGGCTTGAATCCACCAGAACGTAAGGATGTTTTCTGTTTGTCAGCCTCAACGCCACGTACTTTCCAACTTTTCCTCCACCAACTATTACACAATGATCTTTCATGCTCTCTATCATTTTGTTCACCTTTTTCAGCTCCATGTACTTTTTAATATCTCCATCCATGAAGAAGGCGGCGAAATTACTCACCGCGTACACGAAAATGCTTATCCCCCCCATTATCATGATGATGGTGAAAACGTATCCTGGCTTCGTCATTTCCTTTGGAAGACCAAAACCAACAGTGGAAAAGGTTATCATAGCCATATACAAAGAGGTTAGGAAATCCCATTTTTCTATGATCATGTATCCGCTCGTTGCGACGATTATTCCGGTAACCACCAGCAGGAACGAAACGATCATCTTTCGAACCCTGGCCTTGAAAGCTTCAAGCATCAAAGGATCCATTTTTCTTCTACCCCTCTGTTTTTTGGCATATCAATCCATTTCGGTTTTGAAAGTGAAAGACAACTTTGAAATATTTTATCACGATTTAATGACTATTTTGTTACGATCGTCTTTTTCAAAGATGAACTATTTCCAAATTCGTCTTTAGAAATAACATTTATTTCATACACAGCACCCTTCGTAGCCTTAAAGGTGAGAGTGGTACAGGTTGATGGATACGAAAACACTTTTGAAATGATGGGAATGATATCGGGATACAAATTCGGAGATTTTGATGAATAGACGTCAACGTTCAAACTTTTCACATTGCTTTCTCTGTCATACGTGATGATGTTCACCTTCACTTTTTGCCCCGATGCGACCGTTGAAGGCGCGCTGATGTTCAAATAAGGCGGAGTTTTATCCTTCTCAACAACGAAATTTGATTGAGCGTACCCTTTGTTGGCGTACATATCAACCGCCTCAGCCATTAAAGAGTGCACTCCAGATTTCTCGGTTTTTTCCTTGAAAACGTATGGCGGAAGGTATTGGGTTGCCTTTAATTTTCCATCAACGTAGAAGTTAACGTAATCTATTTCCGCGTTTGATTTCAGCACGTCTGCGGTGGCCACAACGCTTTGTCCCACGTACAATTTTGTCGGTTTTATCCTCAAACGCACTATGGGCAATTTTCCGGGATAAACGTAAAAGTAAAATGTTTCCGTGGCTTCATGACCGTACACGTCCCTTGCGGCGACTGTGAAATTGTGTGTTCCAGTGGCTTCTGCTATCCATTTTACGCAATAAAGACCGCTCGCATTTTTGGAAGGCGTTATTGGTACTTCATCTACCCACGTTTCAACGTTTTCTATTTCGTTTTTGTCGCTCACGCTTGCGCACAAACTTACCCTTGAAGATTGTTTTATGAACGAATCGAATTCGGGCTTTATGATGGGAGAATTTTCGTTGAGAAGGCCTGGAGAGACTTTTACCATCACGGTTGTAGAGGAAACCGTGTTGTAAGAGTCAACTGCGCTCACGAGTATGGGAATGTAGCCGGCTCTTTTTGGAACCCAGGATATGGAAAATTTGCCATTATTTCCATTGAGGCTTTCACCGAGGAGAGATGAATTTAACATGTTCACAAAAGTTACCTTTTTTATCACCGCATTTGGGGCAGTTGGGCTGGCAAAAGCCGTCAATATTTTGGCAGTTCCAACCGTTGCCACTTGTGTGAATCTGGCTTTCAATTGAGGGGGATACATCAAGGGGTTAAAGCTCACCGTGAAAAAGAGCTGTGAATAAGCTTTTTTGTTCATCTTGTCCACGGCCTCAACCTTTATTTCATGGTTTCCATCTGAAGGGAAGAAAGTGTACGACAGGACGTTCGTCGAAACGGTGTCACTTATGGCGCCATCAATAAAAAGGCTCATCATTTGAATCGGAGCGTACGAATCTGACGCGTAAGCCTTGATCGTAACTTTGTCTCCATGCTTTGGCGTCGATGGCGTTATTCCAACTTGAACATTTAGATCGCTTTGAGGGGGTTCAATGGAGATATGGTAAATCTTTTTAACGCACCATCCTTTTAAATCTTCTAAGTTCACTTCTACTTCATGGTAGCCCGAGATGATGTCCCACGTTGCAACGTATGTATTTGAAGATATTTGGGTGGTGTTCAAATCGTTTCCATCTACCGAAATATTGGCGTAAAAACCGTTTGGATCTTCTCCTATAACTTTGAACGTTACGAATCTGTCTTCTAAGCTTGGATTTTGAGGTGTCCATGTAAAAGTCATTATCTTTGGAAAGGGATAAGGACCAACATTTACTATAACTCGAGTTGAAGAAGTGGTGCCCATCATGTCCTTCACTGAAATTTCTAAAGCGTGGTCTCCGGGAACGGCTTTCCATTTTGCCGTGTACGTATCACCGTTGTTGGTAACGTTTAATATTGCCGAATCGAGCTTCATCGTTAAGTCGGATATTCCTATCACTGAAGTTGCTTCAGTTTCAAAAGTGATTTGCTCACCACCAATTGGACTTATTGGATCCCATCTTATCTTCTCTATGGATGGGGGCGAAGGCATCTTTACTTTTAAATGTTTCGATGCGCTAACGGAGTTGCCATAAGTATCACTCACAGTGGCAACGATTGTGTGAGTGCCTTCTTGAGCCGTCCAGTAAAAAACTCCACTTGCTGAATTACCTGGTAAGGCTGTGCCATCCACAGCGACGGAATAAGATATATCCGAGTAATCGTCATTTGATTTAACTGAAACTGTAACTTTTTGTCCCGCAACCGGCGCTGCCGGGAAAAGAGATATAATAGGTTGGGAAGGTGGAGCGACTTTCATACAACCGCTCAAAATCAAAATCGTAGATATCAAAATCATAGAGAGGATAACCGTTAAGAGTATATTATTGCCTTTCTTCTTCAAAATCATCACCCCACGCATTTTCTATATTATAATTCATTTTTCTTTGCTCATTTACCTTTTTTTGAAATGGCTAAAAAACGTTTTTTCATGAGAACATCGGTAAAAAGTGGATTTTCACGAAATGTTTCAAAATCTTTAATTGACTTTGTAACACATTCAGGAGTATACTACACACGCAGCTGGAGGTGTAAAAATGTTTGATAGCCTTCAAGAAAAATTGGCGGGCGCCTTTAAAATTTTAAAAGGAAAGGGAAAGATAACCGAAAATAACGTGAGAGAAGCTTTGAGACAGGTCAAAATGTCTCTCCTTTCCGCAGATGTTAATTACAAAGTTGTAAAAGAATTCATGGATAAAGTTACCTCTAAAGCGTTGGGAGAAAAGGTTATGCGAAGCATAACCCCCGATCAACAATTCATAAAGATCGTTAACGACGAACTCGTTGAGTTACTTGGAGGGCAAAAAAGCGATCTTGATCTGAAATCCCGTCCCGCCGTTATCCTAATGGTAGGATTGCAGGGAAGTGGAAAGACCACTACGGCTGCCAAACTCGCTTTGTGGTTAAAAAAGAAAAAGGGAAGAAATCCTTTACTGGTTGCGGATGATGTTCACAGGCCCGCTGCCATTGAACAGTTGGAAACGCTTGGTCAAAGCATAGATATTCCGGTCTTCACGGGCGATAGGAAAGATCCTTACGAAATAGCGAAGAAAGCCCTTGATTTCGCTGTGGCAAAGGGATTGGATACCGTTATCGTGGACACCGCGGGTCGCCTTCAAATAGACGAAGAGATGATGAGAGAAGTTGAAGAAATTTCGAAAATAGTTAAACCCGATGAAATTCTTATGGTGCTTGACTCCATGGCGGGTCAAGATGTTGTTAACGCGGCTGCCGAGTTCGATAGAAGACTTGAAGTTACCGGTTTTGTCGTAACAAAATTGGATGGTGATTCGAGGGGCGGGGTTGCGCTTTCGGCCAAGTACGTAACCGGTAAACCGATAAAATTCGTGGGTATTGGAGAAAAGGTCGATCAGATCGACGCCTTTTACCCGGATAGAATGGCTTCTAGAATTCTTGGAATGGGTGACGTTGTTTCACTCGTTGAAAAGGTTCAGGAGAGCTTTGACAAGAAAAAGATGGAAGAGATGGAAAAGCGCCTTAGAAAGGCCCAATTCACCTTTGACGATTTCCGTGAGCAGTTAAAACAGATAAAGAAAATGGGATCGCTTTCTTCCCTTTTAGAAATGATTCCGGGAGCTTCAAAGATAAAGAACGTTCAAGTGGATGAAGATCAGCTGAAACACGTTGAAGCAATTATAAATTCTATGACGAAAAAAGAGAGAACGAATCCAGGAATAATAAATTTCTCCAGAAAGAAGAGAATAGCCGCCGGAAGCGGAAGACCTCTCAGCGAAGTCAACAAGCTCATGAAGAGCTACGATGAAATGAAAAAGATGATGAAGAGGTTTGGAAAATTGGATAAAAAAGGAAAATTGGGAAAATTTCCATTTCAATTCAAATAAAAAACGGAGGTGTTGTGAAGGATCATGGTAAAGATAAGACTTACCAGAATGGGAAAACGTGGACAGCCTTTTTACAGAGTTATAGTTGTGGATGCGAGAAAAACGAGAGACGGTGCCTACATCGAATCGCTTGGGTATTACAACCCAATGAGAAAGCCATTTGAGCTGAACATCAACAACGAAAGGGCACTTTTCTGGCTTGAAAGGGGAGCTCAGCCGACAGATACGGTAAGATCGTTGCTTTCCAAAAATGGTGTCATGCAAAAGCTTCATGAAAAGAAGTACGCCAAAAGCTCTAAGGAGTGAGAAGCTTGGACCTGTTAGAGCCGCTTGAGTTTCTCGTAAAAAGCGCGTGTAAAGAGCCCGAATTGGTTAAAATAAACGAAAAGTTCGAGGGAAAAAAGACGATTTACGAGATATTCGCGTCAGATGAAGATATAGGTCAGATAATAGGTAAGAATGGACGAACGATAAAATCAATAAACCTTTTGTTGAGAACTTTAAAGAAGGGAAATGGCGAGTTTGAGCTCAAGGTGATAAGGTGAGATGAATAAACGTCACGTTGAAATCGGTAAAATCTACACCACTTTTGGTTTGAAAGGTGAAGTAAAGGTTTACGCCTATGAAAAAAGCCTTTTTGGAAATTTGAAGGGAAAGAACGTCTGGATAGAAGATGGCTCTTCTTCCCTTCAGGTTAGGATCAAAAGTGCAAAGCCTTCCAAGAAAAACGATTTTTTGGTCAGCTTGGAAGGGTTCGATAACATCAACAAATCCAAAAGGATCATAGGAAAAGCGATCACAGTTGAGGAAGGTGAACTTCCACCGGTTGAAGAGGATGAGTACTACTTTTACCAGGTAATTGGAATGGAAGTTTACGACGAAAACGAAAACTACATTGGAGAAGTGGTGGATATAATTCAAACCGGTTCCAACGATGTTTTTGTGGTGAAAAAAGAAGAAGCGGAAGAAGAAGTACTTGTTCCTGTAATAAAAGACTACATCATTAAACTGGACAAAGCACATTCTAAGATAAAGATGAAGAAGATGGTGTGGTATTAATTGAAGGTAGAAGTTGTAACCACCATTCCTGAGTTTTTTGATGCCTTTACGCGTTACGGTGTCGTTGGAAAGGCGATTCAAAGAGGCACTATCGATTTCACAGCGGTTGATCTCAGAAAGTACACACACGATTCACATAGAACAACAGACGATTACGCTTACGGCACAGGTATTGGGATGGTGATGAAAGTAGAGCCGGTCTTTGAAATGTTTGACGATTATCTATCAAAATCTCCGCGCCCATGGGTTGTGTATCCGTCCCCACAGGGCGAAAGATTTGATCAGGAAAAAGCCAAGGCTCTTGCGGAAAAGAAAGATTTGATGTTCATCTGTGGAAGGTATGAGGGTTTGGACGAGAGAATAATGACGATAGTCGATGAAGAGATATCAATTGGAGATTTTGTTGTGAGCGGCGCTGAAATCGTGGTTATGGTCTTCTTGGATGCCATTGCTCGAATGGTTCCAGGGGTGGTTGGTAAGAAACAGTCCGTGGTGAATGACTCTTTTTACAACGAACTTTTGGACTACGCTCATTACACCAGACCCGTGGAATTCAGAGGAATGAAGGTTCCAGAGATATTGAGAAGCGGCAATCATGCTAAGATAGGCAGATACCTTTTGAAAGACGCTTTGAAGAGAACTATACAAAAGAGACCTGATCTCTTCTTAAAGCATGATTTCAGCTTGGAAGAAAAGGCAGCGCTCATCGAGCTTTTCAAGGAGATGCTGGACGATGCTGAATAAAATCTACGTGGCAGTTTTGCACTACCCAATGCTTGGCAAAGACGGAAGAATAGTGACAACTGCCGTTGCAAATATGGACGTGCACGATATAGCTCGAAGTTGTAGAACTTATCAAATTAAGAGATATTACATAGTGAACAATTTACCCATGCAGAGACAAATTGTTATGAGGGTTCTCAATTACTGGAAGAGTGGTTTTGGAAGGGAATACAACCCTTCACGTGCCGAAGCGCTAAAGCTTGTAAAACTCGTGCCTTACTATGAAGATCTGATCGAGGAAATCACAGAAGAAAACGATGGAGTTGCGCCGTTAAAAGTTTTCACATCGGCCAAAATTAGAGACAACACCATCTCTTACGAAGAGATGAGAGAGTTGGCGCTCAAAGAAAAAAAGCCTATTTTGCTTCTATTCGGAACAGGTCAGGGAATGCCGAATGAAATTTTGAAAACGTGCGAGCTTTCCCTTGAACCCATAAGAGGCAAATCGGATTACAACCACCTTTCAGTTAGATCTGCGGTTTCAATTACATTGGACAGAATAATAGGAGAAAATATTTATCAAGGAGGGAAATGAAATGGATCAATTGATCAGGGCCGTTGAAATGCCTTACAAGAAAGAATGGCCCAAATTGGCAATAGGAGATCACGTTAAAGTCCTGACGGCCGTCATAGAAGGAGGAAAAGAAAGAGAACAACTTTTTGAGGGATACGTTATAGCCATGTCCGGATCGGCCGGAGGGAGGACATTTACCGTCAGGAAGATTTCTCACAACGGTATCGGTGTGGAAAAGATCTTTCCGTTTTCGTGTCCAACAGTTAAAGACATAAAAGTCGTGGGCCATGGAAAAGTGAGAAGGGCAAAATTGTATTACATTAGAAACCTTAAAGGTAAAAAGGCCCGAATAAAGGAAAAACGTGAAACCAAAAAGTGATATAAAGGAAAAAAAGAAAGAAAAAGTGATATATCAGAAAGCGAAACACGAGGCCTGGGAATGGGCAAAGGCTTTCGTGGTCGCTTTCTTGATAGCAATAGCGATCAAGTTGTACGTGTTGGACACGATGGTGGTACCGACAGGTTCTATGTTACCGACAATTCAACTGAACGATAGAATGTTTGTGGACAAAATAACTTCTCATTATCAATGGCCAAAAGTGGGAGAAATAGTCGTCTTTTGGACACCATTTGTTGATAAAAGTGCTTTAAGCATGTTAGGCCCATTTGATAGATTGATGGACGCTCTAAGTCCTGTAAGATTTCACGGACACGTTAAGTACGTGAAAAGGCTTGTAGGCGTTGGCGGAGATGTTTTGAAGCTTGTTCCCGCAAAGGGACATCCTTATCTTTACCACTTAGAAGTTAACGGTAAAATTCCCGATTCCCTTAAAAATAGACTTTATTCTAAACAGGGCATCTTTGCGGACCCAAATTTCTACGAAAAATTTGCCTACCCTCAGAAGTATCCCTTTGATCCGAATTACAGGCTTTTGATGTATTTCAACAAGGATACGGATTACACAAAAGTTTATGAAAAATACGTCAAATTGTGGGGGAATTACGTAAAAGTTGACAATGCTGGAAATGTCACAATTTACGTGCCAAAGGGATTTTTCTTTGTGATGGGCGACAACACAACGGACTCATTTGATAGCAGATATTGGGGATTTGTGCCGGATAACAACATGGTGGGAACACCATTCTTAAGAATCTGGCCTTTAAATCGTTTTGGTACCGTGAATTTAAGACGTTAGGGGTAGGATGTGATTATGGAAATAGAAGTGTGGTATCCATCTCATATCGAAAAGGCAAAAAAAGCGTTGAAGTCTTTAACAAAAACGGTAAAAGGGGTTGTTGAAATAGTAGATGCGCGTGCGCCAATGGCCACGCGCCCTTTAGATATAGAGCCTTATTTCAAGGATAAAGCGAAGATGATTTTTTTGAACAAAAGCGATCTGGCGGAACCCAGTGTAACGGATAAATGGCTTGATGCTTTTTCAAAAAAAGGAATTAAGGCTATGGCAGGCTCTTTAAAGGAAATGAGAAATGTGAACAAGATTTTCGAGCCATTTAAGAGCGCGAAAGAAGTAAACATAGCCATTGTGGGAATGCCAAATGTTGGAAAATCGACTTTGGTCAACATGATAAAAAGGAGAAGATCGGCATCAATTGGAGACAAACCGGGAGTTACAAGGGCCGTCCAATGGATAAGGGTTAGCGATCAGCTAAGAGTTCTGGATACCCCTGGCGTCACGTATCCGAAGATATTCAACGATCTTCTTTACGCAAAACTTGGTTTGTGCAACGTCATAGACGTTGAAAAGGTAGATTTTGAAGCCTTGATATATTACGAACTTAACCTGTTGTGCAAGATTCATCCTGAGGTATTTGAAAAGATAGCAGAAGGTACATCGGTTATGGAAAGAGTTGAAAATTACGCTAAGAAGCGCCATTTTCTGCTAAAAGGTGGTGTCTTAGATATGAATAGGGCACTTTTAACGCTTCACAGAGAGATAACTCATGGTGAGTTTGGAAGAATTTCATACGAAAAACCGGAAGAATTTGATAAAATCTGAACAGGAGGGAATTAAAATGGATGACATTTTTGAAAAAGTGAAGAACATCATATCCGATAAGCTTGGTGTTGAAGCTTCAAGTATAAGTGAAGATTCTTCTTTTATAGACGATTTGGGAGCCGATTCTTTGGATGTGGTTGATATAGTGATGGCTTTTGAAGATGAATTTGGTATCAAGGTTGAAGATGAAGAACTGGAAAAGTTTTCTACAGTTAAAGATGTTGTGAATTACATTAAATCAAAAATGTGATCGCCCGCTGATTCATCGATTGCTTAACCTTGACCAAAGAGGGGTGAATGATGGGTAGCGTTGATCTCAGAATGACAAAACGGGGAGTGGTGCTTTTCATAGAGAGTTATGATGAGCTTCCCCAGCTTTTTGCAGACATTAACAACAAAATTTCCCAGTTAGAAGGTTTTTTCTCGACGGGGGACAAGCTGTCAATAATGATGAAAGACAGGGAAAAGTATTCGAAAGATATAACCGATATAGTGTCTTTCGTAGAAGAAAAAGGCTTCAAAGTTGGAGAAATACTTGTGGGAGAGATGAATAGAAAAACTCCCAACAGAATGTCTGTAAAACAAAAATTAAACGTTGTGGAAAGTGAAACGAAGAAACGTTTGAATCCAACGAAGGTGATTAAAAAAAACATTAGATCCGGACAGGCTGTCGTTCACGATGGGGACGTTATCATCATGGGAAATTTGAATTCCGGTGGAGAGATAATATCTGCCGGAAATGTTGTTATTTTAGGGGAAGCAAAGGGAGTCATAAGAGCGGGTGTTAAGGGAGAAGAGGATGCCATTATTTACGCCGTTGTGATGAATCCAGAACTCGTTCAAATAGCCAAACATGTAGCTCATCTGACCGAAATATCTGAAAATTCTGTTGCTCACGTAAGAGGTGGTAAAATAATCTTTGAAAAATACGACAATTTAAATTTTTCCAACGGGAGAGGTTAAAATTGGATAAAATTGAAGAGCTACTGAAAAAACTTTCTCAAGCCTTTGGACCTTCCGGATATGAAGATGAAGTTATTGACATTGTAGAAAAAGAATTGAAAGATGTTTGCGATTTACACCGTCTTTCCTCGAATTCGCTTCTGGCAGTTTTAGAGGGAAATAAAAAAGGAAAGATGCTTTTTTCTGCTCATTTAGATGAAGTTGGAATTATGCTTTCAAAGATAGAAAATGGTTACGCGCGCATCGTACCCGTTGGGGGAGTCGACCCGAAAATTCTTCCCGCGCAAAGGGTGAAGATAAGGACAATTGAAGGTTTTCAACACGGTGTAGTTGGTATGCTTGCGCCTCATCTTCAGAAGAAAGGAAAAAAGGGCAACGTCACTTTTGATTCGCTCTTTGTCGATTTAAGTTGTGCTCCGGCTGCAAAAGTGGGAGATGTTGCCGTTGTTGAAGCATCGCCCTTTAAAATGGGGAAATACCTTTTTTCAGGGAAAGCCATGGACGACAGGGCAAGCGCGGTGGCATTGATAACAGCTGTGAAAATGCTTGCTGAAGTGCAAAGCCGGCCAAACGTGTATGCCCTCTTTTCATCAAGAGAAGAAGTTGGAATGATAGGAGCGATGACCGGGGCTTTTGAGGTTAAGCCGGATGTTGGAATTGCCATAGACGTTACATTTGCCGATAATTCTTCAAACAACGCGCCAGACGTAAGGCTTGGAAGGGGACCAGCCTTAGCGTCAGGAGTTGGGACATACCGTAAGTTGTACGATATCATGCGTGAAGTCGCAGAAAATGAAAATGTGAAATACCAAATTGAGCCAATTCCGGGAAGGACTGGAACCGATGCCGATGCCATTCAGCTTGCTTACAAGGGCGTTCCCGCTGTGCTCGTGTCTATTCCGGAAATGTTCATGCACACACCGGTGGAAGTTGTCAGTATGAAAGATCTGTGGGAAACGGCGAGGCTGTTAAGTGCTTTCGCAGTTAAATGGGGTGAAAGGTATGCATCTTGAAAATCTTTCCAATATACAGGCTATTTCTGGCTTTGAAGATGGCGTAGTGGATTACGTTAAAGGTGTGCTTGATTCTCATAGTTACGAATACAAAGAAGATTTTATGAAGAATTTAACCGTTTTTATTCCGGGCAAAAATCACGACTTTAAGATGGGAATTTTTGCCCATATGGATGAAGTTGGCCTTATGGTGACAAGGGTAAAAGACGATGGAAGCGTGAAGTTCACAACGGTTGGAGGTGTGGACGCAAGGGTTCTTCCGGGAAAAAAAGTGAAAATTGGAAACGAAGTTGAAGGTGTGATCGGTTTTAAACCGATACATTTACAGAAAAAAGATGAAGTTTCGACTGTTGAAGAGCTTAGCGTGTTCGTTGAAGATGCTTCAAAAGTTGAGGTGGGAGATCCGATTTTTTTCGCGACTGAGTTCGAATCCTGCGGAAATTATTACGTTGGAAAAGCTTTTGATGATAGAGTGGGATGCGCGATCATGCTGAATTTAATTGAAGAATTTGAGGATGAGAAGCCCCCATTTGATCTTTACCTTTCTTTCGTTTCGCAAGAAGAAGTGGGACTAAGGGGAAGCGCTGTGGCGGCCGCAAATTTGGACATAGACGCGGCACTTGTTATAGAGGGAACAACTGCCGGCGATAATCCGGAATTGGAAGAAGAGCATTGGGCTTCGCATGTGGGTGATGGGCCCGTTTTGATAGCTGTTCACAGTGGTTACGTTGTGGACAAGAACATTTTTGAATCTCTTGTGAAAACGGCTCAAAATGAAAAGATCGCTTATCAGGTGAAGAGAAGAACGGCTGGTGGCACCGATGCGGCGAGAATTGCCAGAACGTTTTCCGGAATTCCAACGGGTGTTTTGGCCGTTAGCACGAGATACATTCATTCACCGGTTTCGTTGATATCTAAAGAGGATTTTGAAAACACTTATAAGCTTGTAAAGGCTTATATCGAGAGTGAGGTGCTTGTGCATTGAACCTGGAACATCTGAAAAAGTTACTCACGACTTTTGGACCAAGTGGTCGAGAAGAGAAAATAAGAAACACGATAATAGAGTTGATAAAGGATCACGTAGATGGGTACAAAGTGGATAAAGTTGGAAATTTGATAGCCTGGAAAGAGGGAAAAGGAGAAAACAAAAAGAGAATTCTTTTAGACGCTCACATGGATCAAATTGGATTTGTGGTAACGCATGTGGATAAAAATGGATTTTTGAGAGTAGAACCTGTAGGGGGGATTCTGCCTCAGGTTATATACGGAAGTCGCTTGAATTTCGATGGAATTACGGGCATCGTTGGAATAGAAAAAGAGAGCAGGGAAAGTTTTGAAAAGAATTTAAAAGAGATGAGCTTTGACAATTTGTACGTTGATGTTATGGGACAGGCTTCAAAAGTGCCGGTGGGTACTTTTGGAATTTACGATTCTCACCCGGTTTTTGAGAATAATCTGGTCGCATCGCTGGCGTTAGATGATAGAGTTGGATGTGAAATCCTTGTTGAGTGTCTTATAAGCGATGAAAGACCTTACAACGATCTTTACACGCTTTTTGCCGTTCAGGAAGAACACAGCTTATTAGGCGCTGCTGTGGGAGGATTTGAAGTCGATCCGGATTTGGCAATTGCCGTAGATGTAACAGATAGTGCAGATGTGCCAAAAGCCAACAAAAGAGTTTCAATGATTATTGGAAAGGGGCCTACCATAAAAGTAAAGGATTCCATGAGCGTTTCGAATCCAAAGGTGGTCGATTTTTTGAAAAAAGTGGCCGAAAAACATGATATAGAGTACCAATTGGAAGTGCTTCCCTTTGGAGGTACAGACGCTTATTCCTTGGAAAGAGTTAAAAATGGAATTCCAACAGCTGCCATTTCAATACCAACAAGATACATCCATACACCATCCGAAGTGTGCAGCTTGAACGATGTGGAAAAAGCCATTACGCTTGTTCGTGCAGTGGTAAATGAGGAGGTTGTACTCTGAAAGTAGTAAGCTACTCTCCAGAACTTTCAAGGTTAGATGCCATGGAAGTTTACCTTTTGAATTTTAAAAAGGAACTGCTTCCGTTGATGGATTCTTTGTACCCTGGCAGAGAGATCTTTTACATTATAGATTCTAAGGTAAAACTTTTTCATCCAGAGATTGGAAATTCAATGAGCTCTCTTCCCATGTTCGCAGGTGAAAGGGCAAAATCGATAGTTAGCGTGATGGATATACAGAATCAATTGATAAATTTGGAAGAGAAAAATCCGGTGGTCGTAGCCATAGGTGGTGGAAGTGTCTTGGATGTTTGTGGGTTTGCCCTTGCAACATTTGCAAAAAAGCTGAAGGTCATTTTCATTCCTACCACGTTTAGCGCACAACTTGAAGGTTTTTTTAAAGATGAGAGTTACATCAATTTCGATAGAGTCAAAGATGTTATGAAGGTTAATTTCCATCCAGACGAACTTGTGATTGTAAGCGAATTTTTCAAAACTCAAAAGTTTGAGGAGAGGAAAGCCGCTTTCATTCATGCGCTATCGTTAGGTCTTTCTCATTCTGAAAGATTTTTTGAATCCACTTTGAAGATCTTGAATTCCAAGCTATTTGAAAGCGATGAGATGATAAAGTATTTGCTCTTTGAAAGTTTAAGAACGCGTGCCAATGTGAGCGGAAAAATGGTCGGCGAAGAGAGCGCAAGAATGTTGATCAGCGCCTCAAAATTGGAAATGCCTTATCTAACGGCCTTGCAATACGGTGTTTTGATAGAGTCATTTATTTCTATGAAACTCGGTTTTCTTTCAAAAGATTTATTTGAAAGGGTTTATCGTGCGGTGATTTTGTGTTCGAAAGAACACTTTGATCTTTCTGGAGCCGTTGAGACTTTGTCTTATTTTGAAGAGCCTATGGTGGTACGTCTACCGGTGAAAATAGGTTCTGTTATGGAGTATAAAATCTTTCCTGGCTTTTTAAGTGAAATGATATACTCTGCTCACTTTCAGGGGTATCTGTAAAATGGAGTGCGGACAAGAAAGACGAAAGTTAAAGATAAAGGAGAAGGGAGATATAGATTATGAGCAAGGATAACAATGCCTATTACGTTGCCAGATTGGTAATACTTTTAAGTCTGATAGGCATAGTGCTGATTCTGATAGGCTGGATGGTAGGGTTGAACGGAAAAGTCAACGGTATGGCAACTTCTGTAAAGAATGAGAATGAAAAGATTTCACAGCTTTTAACGGCTGTAGCGAGCGTTACAGAAAAGGTAGAAAGTCTGAGCGCTTCAAGGCTATCAAACAACGTAACCGTGAGCTTACCTTCGTTAAGTTCTACGAGCGTGAGCGTTCAACCGTTGGAATACACTTCTTTGTTGAGAGATGCGCCGTTGAGCTTATCTTCAAGTGTTACGCTTTCAACTATATCGTCAACCAATTTAAATGCTTTTAAAGCGGTGCTTTCAAAGTACAGCGTTTACGAAATAACGCAAGCCAATGGAAAGTATTACCTATCTTATCCGGCTTCATTTGGAAAAACCTATTCTTTTCAAGTTTTGTCTTCTCCTTATCCGGATAGGGTATTGGATATAGTGAAGACTCTCAGAACTATGGGACAACCGGCCTTTAAGATAGACTACGCAAATCAATCCGCGCTTTTCCTGGGAGTTTTTCCGACGCCGTCTGAAGGGAGAGCCTATCGTAGCACTTTAAACGCTTCTACTCTTGTGAAGGTTTTGGGAACTAAACCATCGGAGTGGGTGCTAAGGCACATTCCATGAGGAAAAGATGAGTACGAAAAGCAGGATAATGATCGGAATCGCCTCTTTGATAGTTTTAACAGGGGCGATTGTTGTTTTCACACCTTTTAACTCTTTTGTAAGAGAAACAAAAAAATCTTTCGATGGTGTATCGAGCAAAAAAGTTGAAAGCGCCAAATTTTCTCTGATAAACGTTAACAAAGCGGATGTGAAAACTTTGGAAAAACTTCCCGGAATAGGTCCAACTAAGGCAAGAGCCATAGTTAAGTACAGAAATGAACATGGCAGTTTTTCGTCTTTGAAATCGTTGCTCAACGTCAAGGGGATAGGACAGGCAACTTTGAAAAGAATTGAAAAGTTTTTAACTGGTTTTATTTCTTCGCCTGTTTATGAGTCTGCCAATACAGATGCGGCTAAGAAAGGAAAGGTGAAAACTTCAAGCACTTTAAATCAAAATGCTTTGATAGATATAAATCACGCTGATATCATGGAAATAGCGAAATTACCGTACATAGGAATGGTAAAGGCGAAGGCCATAGTTGAGTACAGAAATGAACATGGCCTTTTCAAAGATATTCAGGATTTGAAGAATGTGAAAGGAATTGGTGATAAAATCGTTCATAAGATAGAAAAGTTTATTGAGATAAGGCGTTAAAGTGGTATATTAATTCTTAAGAGGTGGTTTACAATGACTAGCGATGTCTTCATGGATGTGGTAAAACAAGGAATTTTCATTCTTTTAACCGTTATAACGCCCGTAATGGTGTTGAGTTTGTTGGTTGGTTTAACGATAAGCGTATTTCAGGCTGTAACGCAAATAAACGAGCAAACTCTGACTTTTGTCCCCAAAATACTCGTTGTTTTTTTAACTCTGGCGGTAACTGGAGGCTGGATAATGCAAAAGATGGTGGAATACGCTCAAATGTTGTGGACACAGTATTTGGCAATGATATGAAAATATGAGTTTTCAAGCTTTTCTTCAAAGTAATTTTTTAACTTGGATGATGATAATGGCGCGAGTAACGGGATTGTTTTCTTTTTCTCCCTTTTTAGGCGCGCCTTTTATTCCAAGGAGCGTTAGGATTTTGATCATCGTTATCTTCTCATGGCTTTTAATTCCTTACTCCGGGGTTGTGATTTCCTTTTCAATTCCGGTTGGTATCATTGTATGGATGATCTTGCTTAACTTTACAGTAGGAATGGCAATTGGGCTTTTCGCAACGATTTTTTTTGAAGCCGTTCAATTTGCCGGAAGGGTATACGGTTATCAAATAGGCTTTGCCGTTGCGAACGTTTTAGATCCACAAACTCAATCACAGGTTCCAATTTTAGGGCAGTTAACCTACCTAATAGCGGCCTTTTTGTTTGTGTCTATGGATGGTCCGGCCATACTGTTGTTGGCAATGGCCAATTCGCTGAAAAAAATTCCAATTGATTCGTTGGTGCTTGGGACGAATTTCGTTCCACTTTTCTGGAAAGAAGTTGGCACGATCTTTTCTCTTGGTCTACAAATAGGTTTCCCGATCATAGCTTTCATGCTTATAGTTACCATAGTTTTGGGGGTTATGGCAAGGATAATGCCTCAAATGAACGTTTTTATGGTGGGAATGCCTTTGGACGTTTTTGTTGGCTTGATAATGTTTGCGATGCTAATACCAATATGGTTTACGCTTTTTGGAAATCAAATCGCTGAGCTCTCAACAAAATTGGCGATGCTTATAGGTGGAATGTAGAAGTGAAAGATATAAAAGTGTATGAAACGATGTGGATCGACTTGGGAGTATTCGCCGATCCGGAAAAAACTGAAAAAGCGACGCCTAGAAGGAGAAAGAAGGCCAGGGAAGAAGGAAACGTTTCGCAGTCCCAGGATTTGAACATGGCGATTTCTCTTTTAAGTGTTTCGAGTGTCGTGTATTTCACGTTTGCCGGTTTGTACCATTCTTTTGTTAAGATACTTCTGGTAATGACCGATGGATTTGGTGGAGCGGCAACTATGTCAATACCTCAAGCGATGCACTATTTGGCTTTTGCTTTTTCCGCCGCGCTTTCATGGTTGTTAATGGTTATGATCGTGGGGCTAATGGGAGCGGCTTTGCCTTCCATGCTTCAAACGAGGTTTTTGTTTTCTTTAAAGGCCTTGGTGCCAGATTTAAACAAGTTGAACCCAATCGAAGGTTTTAAAAAAATGTTCTCATTGAGGACTGTTTTTGAATTCATAAAGTCATTGCTTAAAATGGCGGTGATCGCTTACATTGGATACGTCTCAATAGTACACGCGTGGCCCGGCTTGTTTGCCATGTCTGAAAAGCCGTTAGAGGCTTCCGCATTAGCTTTAGGCTCTTTTATGTACCATATGATAATGGAAATAGGATTGGCACTTCTGGCAATTGGAATATTTGATATATACTATCAAAGATGGGAATACGAAAGATCGTTGAGAATGACAAAAAAAGAGGTAAAGGATGAAATGAAAGATACCGAAGGAAATCCACTCATAAAGAACAAGCAAAGGCAAAAGATGATGCAGCTTGCCAGGAGCCGTATGATGCAGAACATACAAAACGCCCAAGTTGTTGTTACAAACCCTACGCACGTTGCCGTTGCCATAGAATACCATGAAGATATGAACGCTCCAAAAGTTGTTGCAAAAGGTGCTGGAGAAGTCGCCGAAAGAATAAAGAAAGAAGCGAGAAAGTACGGTATTCCCATCTTGAGGAATCCTCCTTTGGCACGAGATTTGTTCAAGAGTGTTGAAATAGGTGAAGAGATTCCATCCCGTCTCTACAGGTTAGTGGCGGAATTATTGGTCACTGTCTACAAGATGAAGAACAAAACTTGAGGTGTTTTGATGTCAAAATACGATGATATTTTCATAGCCGCGGGAGTGCTTTTCATAGTCCTGTTGTTGATCTTGCCGATATCTGGATGGGCCCTTGATTTGCTTCAAATTCTTGACATAACGATTTCTGTATTGGTACTCCTTACGGCCATATATTTGAAAAGAGCCATAGATCTTTCTTCTTTTCCAACGATTGTGTTGGTGCTAACCATATATCGTGTTGCTTTGAACGTGGCTTCAACTCGTCTTATTCTTCTACAGGGTAAAAATTTCCAAGGTCACGTGATAAAGGCTTTTGGAAGTTTTGTCGTTGGTGGAAATTTCGTTATCGGAATAGTCGTGTTTTTCATACTCGTTATCGTTCAATTCATAGTTATAACCCGTGGCGCCGAAAGAATAGCTGAAGTTGCAGCGAGATTTACCTTGGATGCAATGCCTGGAAAGCAGATGTCCATAGATGCGGATTACAACGCCGGGATAATAACTGAAGAAGAGGCAAAGCGCAGGAGAGAAGAAGTGCGCAGGGAAGCGGATTTTTACGGTGCAATGGATGGTGCCTCTAAATTCGTGCGTGGTGATGCCATTTCCAGCATAATAATAGTATTCATAAACATAATAGGTGGCCTTATAATAGGTATGCTCATGCACCACATGGGTGCAGGTGAAGCCGCTCATGTTTACACGTTGCTAACCGTCGGCGATGGTCTTGTAACACAAATACCCGCCTTACTCGTTTCGACTTCAAGTGGAATAATAGTTTCCAGGGCGGCATCCACAAGTTCGCTTGGAAAAGATATTCTCAGAGAACTGACTCAGGAACCGAGAGCTTTGATAATTACCGGGGCGGCAATTTTGCTTTTGGGAATATTCACTCCTTTGCCAACGATTTCAATGGTTTTAGTTGGATTCTTAACAGTTGCCCTTGGATACGTGTCGTACAGGGCGACATCTCAGAAAAAAGTGGTTGAAGAGGTTGGGGGTGTTTCCTCTTCGCCTCAACCATCCGGTGGCGGGAGTCCTCAGACCGGAACCATGGATATTTCAGATGTGATAAATACGGACACCGTTGAGGTGGAAATAGGATACGGATTGATTCCCTTGGCGGATAGAAGCCAGGGTGGAGATCTTTTAGAAAGGGTTACGATGGTTAGAAAGCAAATAGCGTATGAGCTTGGTTTCATGTTAAGCCCGATAAGAGTGAGGGATAGCGTTCTTTTAAAACCAAATGAGTATGTAATTAAAATTTTAGGTTCGGAAGTGGCGAAGTACGAGATATTTCCAAACCGTTTGCTCGCAATGAATCCTGGCATGGTTGAAGAAAAAATAGAGGGCATTCCAACAAAGGAACCGGCTTTTGGATTAGAAGCTTTTTGGATAACAGAGGACCAAAGAGAGCGTGCCAGAGGATTGGGATACACAGTGGTGGACGCGCCGAGCGTTTTTGCCACGCATTTAACAGAAATATTGAGAGAGCATGCAGCCGAATTGTTAGGTAGAAAAGAAATGGAAGTGTTGATAGAAGGATTAAGAGAAAAGATGCCATCGCTTGTAAATGAATTGATACCTGGCGTTATGAAAGAGCATACTGTGAGAAGGATACTTCAGCGCTTGTTAGAGGAAAAAGTTTCATTGCGAAATTTGCCCCTCATATTTGAAACGCTCATCGAAAACGGTGAGAAAACTTCGAGCATTTCTGAATTGGTACAAAAGGTTAGAATAGCTCTCAAAAGACAAATAAGTGAAAGCGCAAAATCAGACGATGGCTACGTTCACGCCGTGGCTCTTTCACAGAGCCTTGAAGAAAAGCTCATGGATGCGATGACGATTTCCGAAGACAGAAAGATGTTCAACGTGAATCCAGATCTCATGTCGAAGATCATAGACACCATGGCGGTTTCACTCAAAAAAGTTATGGAGAAAGGATTTTATCCAGTTGTTATCTGCTCGGCTTCTATAAGAGAGGCGGTGGCGAGATACGTGATCAAAAACATTCCAAAGATTCAAGTGGTCGCTTACGAAGAGATGACCGATGACGTTAAGTTAAAAATAGAAGAGATTGTTAATCTTTAAGTGTAATGTCCACTCCGAGCCCTTTCAATTTGTCGTTTACCTTTTCGTACCCTCTGTAAAGAATATCGAAATTTTTCACAACACTTTTCCCTTCAGCAATGGTGGCGGCTAAAGTAATTGTCGCCGTTTCTCTCAGATCTTTTCCCACAACATTTGCGCCGTTAAGCCTTTGTGAACCGGATATTTTTATCTCTTTATTTCTTTCAACCGATATATTGGCTCCCATTTTTTTCAATTCTTCAACGTGGCCCAACCTGTTTTCAAATATGTTTTCAACTATTTTTGAATGTCCTTCGGCAACGAGCGCCAAAACGCCCATTTGTGGCTGAAGATCGGTTGGAAAGCCGGGATAGGGAGCGGTTTCAAGGTGAAAACCTTTTATCTTTGAAGGTCGTACAACGATCTTTGAATTTTCAACAATTAAATTTGCGCCGATTTCCCTTAAGAAATTCACATAGTTCAAAGAACTTTCTTCAACGCCGTTTATCACGATTTCACCGTTGTTTATCAACGAAAGAATAACGTACGTGCCCGCTTCTATTCTGTCACCCATTATTTTAAAATCGACAGTTGAAAAATTTGACCTTCCCTCTATTTTTATGTTTGCCGTTCCAGCGCCTTTTATCCCTGCACCCATGGAATTTAAGAATTTTTGCAATTCAACTATTTCAGGTTCCCTGGCACAATTGGAAATGTATGTCGTGGTTTTTTCCAACATTGCGGCCGTGATCATAAGATGTTCAGTTGCCCCCACGCTTGGAAAGGGAAGACGTATTCTTGCTTCACGCAATTTGTGAGAAATTTTAGCTCTTAAAAAATTTTCTTCAATTTTTACATCAAAACCCATAGCTTTTAAGCCTTGAATGTGAATGTCTATTGGTCTTTTTCCTATCGAACAGCCACCGGGGTATGAAAGAATCGCTTCTCCATTTTTAACTGCCAAAGGTCCAAGCAAAAGTATGGAAGCCCTTATCTTTGAAGGGATGGCACTGAGATCGCCGTTCAGGTCATGAGCGGAAAAGCTCGTAACGTTTTCTTTTCTCTTGTGATTGATACCGCTCTTTTGGAGAAGATTCAACATTTCCTTAATGTCTGTAAGATCGGGAAGATTCAACAAAGTAACATTTGGATTTACAACGAGCGCTGCCAATAAGGGTAAAGCCGCATTCTTAGCCCCTCCAACTTTTACTTCGCCTTTTATTTCATTTCTTCCTTTGATCGTTGCGTTCAACTATTTTCACCTTTTCTTTTTTTATTCCTTCCAATTTGAAAACTCACAGCGAGTATGGAAATAACAAGAAATATGGAAACGAAAGCGGTCAACATCCAGATATGCTTTCCGTCCGAAAGTGAACTCACGATGTTCTGAGGCTTTACACCAAATTTGGGTGCTATTGGAATCATCAAGGAATAGGCAACTACCAAAGAGCCAAAAGCGGCTAACGCCGTACCGACTGCTTTCCTTTCGCTCATCAGGGTTACAAAACCGATTATTGCGCCAAAAGTTAGAAAAACTCCTAACCCAACCAAATTTGGATTGTTCGCTATGGTTATTTTTACGTTAAAGGCGCTTACTATCCAATTGTAGAAGTAATAAACTACCAAACCACCGGCAAGAAAACCCGCCAGAAATATCGCGAATTTGTAAAAAGCTATGAAGAGCGCTGTTGATAGAAAGGCGATTATCAAAAGGAAGACTATGTGTATCATTCCTATGTTTGAAGTCGAAGCCGATAAATTGAAAGTGTGTTGAGCCATGACACCGTTCCAGAGCATTTGACCAGCGTAAATTCCACCTATAAAGCCTATAATGGCCAGAGATGTTCTTAAAAGGTAATAGCCAAAAAATGCCATGGCGAGACCTATCGCCAATGCCACAGGCCAATATAATATCATGATGTGGTAAACTTCATCCAGCTGCATTTGAAAGCCTCCCATCTATCCACTCTTTTACAAGAACTTCGATCAGGAATTTTGCATTCCCTCCATTTTTAGCCTCCACTTCGATGTCTTGAACTTTTTGAAGAAATGAAATCACTTCATCGAATTTTACACTTTTCAAAAGATTCTTTCTTTGCTTTTTTCCAAGCGAAAAACCAACTAAATCCGCAATTTGTGGTGTTCTAACGTTTAAGAGTTTCGCGGCGTCTTTTACATCGTTCCACGAGTAATTTTTCTTTTTCATCAAGATCAGTTGGGCCAGAAGAATTAACGTTTTTTCAAGGTTTGTTAGTATCACGAGTATATGCGAGTCGTCTAAAAGCTTCTTGAATTTATCTAATGCAGATTTATCGCGCGCCAAGATCATGTACGTTGATTCGAATAAATCCGCTTTAACGTAAAAAGGTACGAGTTCTGCTACATCATCAACCGTCACGTTGCTGGATATAGTTCCAAGCTTTTCCAGTTCTTTGGATATTAGATCTAGTTTAGCCCCTACACGAATGAATATCTCTCGCGCAGCTTCATCGTCGATTTTCATAGATAAAAGCGATCCGATCTCTTTTATCTTTTCAACCCATTTCTCTTCTTCCCATGGCTTTGGAGATGTGAAATCATCGAATTTACCGAATTTTTTCAGCGTCTCTGCCTGTGATGAAATTACAATGACTTCCGTTTCACCTTCAAATTTTTTCAACGCATCGTTTAGCCATTTCAATTCTTCTTTGTGCCATTTTTCAACTGATTTTATCAAGATCATGGGTTTTTCCATCATAGCGTAAGAAAAAAGAAAATTCTTAACCTTTGAAATTTTCAAAGGATCTTCCGGTTCTATCTCAACGATCCATCTGTCTTTGATCGTCGATAAATACCTTTTTAATTCCCAAAAATTGTCAGTCAATATGTACTTTTTCATTTTTCATCCCATTTTATGGTATTATAATACTCGCCACATCGAACCACTGAAATTCATCAAGGATGGAGGTGGGAAGATGAAATACCGTGATAGGCTTCTTAACTCTCTTGGAAGTTTGCTTTCTGAAAACTTGAATCGTCGAGTTTTTCTCGTATCAGAACCACAGAATGGATTGTCTAAAGTGATTTTTCACGATGGAAACAGGGTTTTATTTTGCGGCTCGTTTCACGATTCAGAGTTTCTTTCTCCCGGTTTTAAAGAAAAGGTTCTCATGGAGGCTAACGCATCGCTTGAGGCTAACTCTCAATTTCTTCGAAGCCAATCGATGCGGCCCCAAATATTCCGGCGTCGTCAACTAAATCACTGAGAACTATTTCGTACGTGTTCCAAAAAGATCTCATAACATTTTCGCGCGTGTACTTTTTAACGTTAGAGAGCAAAATGTCTCCCGCGCGGGAAACTCCTCCGCCGATGACGATTATTTGTGGATTAAAAATGTGTATCAGGCTTCCAAGAGCCGTTCCCAGAGATTGTGAGACGATTTCCAGAACTTTAACTCCGAGCTGGTCGCCCATTCTTGCGGCGTCCATGACCTCTTTTGCGCTGAAATTTTTTATCGTACTTTCAGGATATCTTTCTTTCCATTCCTTCGCAAGTCTGGAAATACCTGTGGCCGATGCCATCGTTTCAAGACAACCGTGGTTTCCACAACCGCAAGGGTAGCCATTCGGATCAACTATTATGTGCCCGAGTTCAGCACCTATTCCATCGTGGCCTCTCAAGAGTTTTCCTCCCGTAATAACTCCACCTCCAACTCCGGTGCCCAGCGTTATTCCAATTATATCGGTGTAGCCTTTTGCTTTGCCAAACCATTTTTCTCCCATCACGAATGCGTTAGCGTCATTTTCCAGAGACACGTTCACTTTTGTTCTTTTTTCTATTTCCTCCGCGAGAGGAACGTTTATCCAGCCGGGAAAATTTGGAGAGAACCTCACGATACCGTTTTCGTGATCTATAGATCCGGGTGATCCGATCCCTATCTTTGAAACGCCATTTACTTTTTCTATCAATTCAATGGCCGCATCTGACATCCTTTCGACAACCCGTGCGAATCCTTCGTGGACTTTTGTTTCTACTTTATTTCTCGCGAGTATTTCACCATTTTCGTTGACAATTGCCATTGCGATATTCGTTCCTCCAAGATCTATACCGAGTACTTTCATGTGTTCCTCCTTGCTTGCACTTTGAAATAAAAAGAATTTGTGATAAAATTTCCTGTGGACACCGTGCTAGGTGGGGAGTTAGCGGTTCCCTTTACCCGAAATCCGCTTTATGCGGGGCCGAAGGTCGTCCCAGGGCGCTTGCTGCACGGAAAGGGCTCATCTTTGAGCGTTGAAAGCAAGGTCCCACGCAGCGGAAAACCACGAACCTGGTCAGGTCCGAAAGGAAGCAGCCATAAGTGGCCACTTCCGGGTGACGTGGGGTAGCCTTGCTGGAGCTTTGAAGATGAGTACCGCCTTGTAGCAAGTTGTTCGAAGGCGTCTGCACGGTGTCTTTTGTAATTCTTCATTCCATTCCCAATTCTTTTCTCATGAATTTGACGAATTTTATTGCCAAATCCGGATCAAAAGAGCTTCCCGCTTCTTTTTCTATTAAATCGAGGACCTCGTCTTCTTTTAAAGGTCTGCCCAATATCTCCGATGAAACGGTGTTTAAAGCCTCATCGTAGAAATCGCATATTCCTATTAACCTTGCGTAGTACGGAATCTCTTCTCCTTTTAAACCATCTGGATAGCCCTGGCCATTCCATTTTTCATGATGACTGCGCGCTATTGGAGCCGCATCTTCCAAAACTATGGTTGTCGCAAGAAAAATAGAGCCAACAACCGTGTGATCTGTTCCATCATGAAGCCACATTCTTATTCTCGTTGGGGTGTAAAGCATAAGCTGTTCCAGCCCTATCTTTCCAACATCGTGAAGCATGGCGTACTCGCTCAACAATTCCAATTCATCACCAACTATTCCCAACGTTGGAGCAAATTTTTCTACCAATTTTGTAACTCGCTCAGAGTGGCTTAATCCCTTTCTGTCTTCTACTTCACTGTTTACAATGAAGCTTTGAAGCATTCTACTTATCAGGGTTCTCATCCTTCCAGAGTAAACGAAAGTGTTTTTAAAACCAAATTGTATGGAAAGCCCTACTCCCATTGCCAACAGTGGATCGGAAATTGGAACATTTGCCTTTTTATCCGCATAGAACACATCAAAGCCCTTGTCCGTTTTGACACAGAGGGGCTTATCGCTTTTTATTGGAAAGGTTGAAAAGACAACATCGGCATCTTCTTTAGAGGTAAATTTTGCCATTGAATTCATTTCTTCCTTCAAATCTTCCAATTCTTCGGGAAGGTACACTTTCACGTCATTTTTCAAAGTTATCACCTCACGAAAAGCCGTGCCGTTACGTTTATCATCCATAATAGCGTGGGATTAAGTATGACGTTTACTATTCCAAAAAAGATCAAAACTAACAATATTATAGTACCGTACATCTCATATTTTAACATCCAATTCATGTACTTGCTCGGTAAAAAAGCTATTAACGCTTTTGAACCGTCCAAAGGGGGAACCGGAATAAGGTTGAATATGAAGAGAACGTAATTTATCAATATGAACCAGGCCGTAGCGTCCGCAATATACGATACGTATGGACTGGCACTCATGTTGGGAAAGGTGCTGAAAATGAGGGGAGAGTATCTCGCGTAAGCGTAAAAACCGGTCTTTACAAATATTCCTTCTGTTATAAAGCCAAGTGCGAGATTTGAAAATGGTCCGGCAAGCGACACCATTATGATATCTCTTTTAAATCTTTTAAACTTCCAGAAGTTTATCGGGACAGGCCTTGCCCATCCAAAGTGAAAGAAAATAAGCATCAATGTTCCTATGGGATCTAAATGTTTAACAGGATTGAGCGTTAATCTGCCAGCTTTCTTTGCGGTATCGTCTCCTGAAAGATACGCTGCCAAAGCGTGAAAGAATTCGTGTATCGTTATGGCGATCAGCACTCCTGGAGTGGCACCCAACGCTTGAATGAAAAACATCCTACCGAACATTTTCTTCTCCTTCAAAGGAAGCTATTTCTTTTAAAGCCATTTTAAAATCTCCTGCAAGTGGAGCCACAAATCTCATTGCCTCATTTGTAAACGGGTGATAAATTTCTAAAACCATAGCGTGCAACAACTGCCTTTTCACCCAATTTAAAGGGTATGATGGTTTTACACCGTAAATTTGATCTCCAACGACTGGGTGGCCTATGTGTTTCATGTGTACCCTTATTTGATGGGTTCTTCCCGTCATGATTCTCACTTTTAAAAGACTCCAATTTTTAAAAGTTTTCAGCGTTTCGTACTTGCTCAACGCGTTTCTTCCCCAGCTCAGCACGTCCATTCTCGTTCTTACCTGTGGATTTCTCGCTATGGGAGCGTTTATCTCTCCACTTTCATCTTTTGGAATGCCTTCTACGAGGGCGAGATACGTTTTTTTCGTTCTTCTCGCTTTGAATTGCGCTGACAACAAACGCTGAGTTTCAGGATCTTTTGCGACCAGGATCACTCCTGATGTATCTTTGTCAAGGCGGTGGACTATGAAAGGCTGAGTTTCTCCTTTGAATCTCCAAAGTAAAGCGTTTACCAGTGTGCCGGTTGTCTTTTTCACGGTTGGATGGGTAACGAGCCCGGCTTGTTTGTTCACGACTATCATGTGCTCATCCTCGTATATCACATTCAAAGGAATGTTTTCAGCTGGAATGATTGGCATCTCAGGCGGTGGAAAAACGGCTTCAACGAAATCACCGTCTTTTAACTTGTAAGATGGCTTTGTTGGTAAGGAGTTAACGGTTACCTTTCCCATTTTTATCAGGTTTTGAATAACCGTCCTTGAAGTGTGCTTCGGCGCAAATTCCATGAGTGCCACGTCAATTCTCCTCCCCGCCTCTCTGGTCGTAACCTTTAATTCAACTTTTTCCAACTTTTCTCTCTCTCTTCAAAAAGTAAATACCCAACCCTATCGCTCCGGCCACAACGCAAGAGTCTGCAACGTTAAAAATTGGCCAGTACGGCAGTTGAATAAAGTCCGTTACAGCTCCATACGCCAATCTACTAATCGCGTTGGAAAGCGCGCCACCGATCGTCAATCCCATTGAAAGCTGAAAAAACCAGTTCTTTCTTTCTTTCCATGTTAAAGAAAATATCACGAGTGCCACAATTATGGATAAAACCACGTATTCAACCACTTTGGGATCGCTTTGAAAGACACTAAAGCCCATACCGGTATTTTTGGCGTAAGTCAAGTTCACAACGTGCTTTATCACTACTATACTTTGCCATAGATGCATGTGAGTTTCCACTGCGTGTTTACTCAGCTGGTCAAAGAGGATAACCGAAGCTGCTATTAGCCATTCAACCCACATCTCATTTCACGTTTACCATTTTTTTGTAGAAAAACGGTTCGATCGGTTCAAGGCCTATTTTTCTGCTGTTGAAAATTCTTTCAGTTCCTCCCACAAAAAGGATTCCTCCAGGTTTTAGAGCCTCCGCGAATTTTCTGTAAAGTTTTTCTTTTGCATCCATCTCAAAGTATATGACCACGTTTCTACATAAAATAGCCATTAAGTTTTTTTCAAATGGATCTGCGAGCAGGTTTTGCCTCTTAAAAGTCACCCTTTTTTTGATCTTATCGATGACTTGAAAGCGTCCGTCTTCGAGTTTTTTGAAATATTTATCTCTTACAGACTCTTTTATGTTTACCAACGATTTCTTGTCGTAAATTCCCTTTTTGGCAACTTCAAGTATGTTTGGATCCAGATCGGATGCTAAAACCTTGTAATTTATTGGAGAAGCGTGCATCTCTTCTAGCATGATGGCTATTGAATAAGGTTCTTCTCCACTGGCACATCCAGCACTCCAGATCGTTCCGCGAGGCGTGGTCTTCATTTCTATTTCTATGTACCGTTTGAATTTTTCCCATTTGTCTGGGTTTCGGAAAAATTCTGTAACGTTTATGGTGATCCTATCGAAAAACTCTTTTTGTTTGGATGGATCTTTGTCTAAAAGCTTTAAGTATTCGTTGTAATTATCAAACCCGTACTTTCTTATCAGAAAGTCCACTCTTCTTTTCATTCTTTCAATCTTGTATCCCGACATATCAAAATTCAGTTTTTTCCTTATAGCGTCGGCAAATTTCATAAATGATTCGTTGTCAAGCATGTTCTAAAACCTCCATTTCATTCCAAGCCATAAGCTTATTTCTTTTTCATATGAAAAATCCGCAAAAAGTGATATGTTCTTTCCGAAGCTTTTTTCAACTTTCATTCCAAAGTTCGTTTTTAATATTTGCGGAAAAGTGTTCACATACGTTGTAGATAAGAACGTTTTGAAGTTCGCAGAAAACAATTCGAATTTTGCACTTGAATTGAAGTAAAACTCATTCTCGCTCATCGCAAAGAGCTCTTCTGAAGAACCATCATCGTATTTGAAAATTCCAACGTATTTAGATGGAATTTGTTCGCTCACGTTTGGAAAGACCATTTCTTCGTTTGAAAAGCCTTGAAGTAAAACTTCAAAATTCTCGTACTTCCCTCCAAGGCCAACAAAGTATGAATCTTTGTACTTTCCACCATTCAGATAAAGAAAGCCTTTTGAAAGGCCAAAGGTAAAAGTCATAGCGTTTTCGTACCACCAAAAATCTGAGAAAAAGAACGGAGATACGTATTTCAAATCGTACGTTCCCCTGTCCCAGAAGATCGACATGTAATTCCCAGCATTGTTTACATCTACACCATTTCGCCAACCTCTTGGGATGTTTCCGACATCCCACGTTGTTAAAAATAGCGCTGAATGCGTTGAAGTTGCGCCATACTCAATTTTAAGGTTTTTCCAATTGAAATTCGCGTAGCGAATAACGTTCGAAGAAAGAGCCGTTACGTTAAGGGTGTTGTTACTTGCCGTTACACCTATTGAGAGCCCACTTACAACGTGAGCCACCCAGAAATCGAGCGTGAATTTCCCATTTATTGCCAGTTCACAACCGTTAGGTGAGAAATAAGGGCCTATTTTACTTTCAAAATGGCTAACGGGCTTGGCGTATAAAATGGTTGCCATTACCAAAGTGAGTGAGATGATGAACAGTACTTTTCTCATGAATTCGGCCATTTCCCGTTAATTTTCTCTTACCCTATGGCCTTGTCTCCTTTCGAAGAATTTCGTCAGCTCAAATACCACTTCTCTTGGAATTGTCATAAATTCCAACGGATATATTCCATCGTGGTAATCGCTTCCAACGGTTACCAGCATACCGTGAATTATGGCTAATTCATGATAAAATTTTGAAATGGAATAAGTGTGTTTTGAATGGTAAGCTTCCACACCATCGAGACCCCATTCAATCATCTGAACGATGTCCTCTTCTTTTAAGCCATGTTGTTTTGAGTTTTTGTAAAGGCCGGGATGCGCGACGACTGCAATACCTCCGGCTTCGTGTATTTTTTCTATCGCTTCTTTTGGAGAAAGGCCGTCCGGCGCGACGTACGCGGCTCCATTATCTCCTATTAGTTGAGCCGTGAAGGCTTCTTTTGGGCTGCGAATGTACCCTTTTTTCACCAGCGCCTTTGCAACGTTCATTCTTCCAACAAATGGACCTGGAGATTGAGCCAACACATCGTCAAAAGTTATGTCGTATTCCATAGAGTTTAATTTGTTTACTATTTTTACAACCTTATCTGTGCGGGCTTTAAATCTCGAAGACAAAAAAGAATTAAACTTTTTGTTTTTCATGTCGAAATCGTAACCAAGAATGTGAACTTCCCCTTCCTTGTACATGGTGGATATTTCCACACCACTTACAAGAAAGATGCCCGACTCTTCAGCCACTTTTTTTGCTTCTAACACGCCGCTTATCGTATCATGATCGGTAAGCGCAGCCAATTTGACACCTGACCGCGCCACCAATTCCAAAACTTCTCTTACGCTCAAAGAGCCATCGGAATTATTACTGTGAAAATGTAAATCTACCTTTTTCAACATGAATTTACCCGATTTTAGACATTATTTCTTCAAGCTCTGCATCGTCTATGTCAAAATTAGCGTAGACTTCCTGCACATCATCAAGATCTTCAATAAGACTCACAACTTGAAGAACTTTTTCAGCATCTTTTCCACTCACATGAACCGTCATCTTGGGTACGAAAGTGTTTTCATAAGATTCGACTTCGTAGCCAGCGGCTTTCAAAGCGTCAACGACCTTTAAAAGATTTTCCGGGGCCGTGACTATTTCATAACCATCGTCATCTTCTTTTATGTCTTCAGCTCCGGCATCGATGGCACTCATCATAAACTCGTCACCATCTGATACCGCTTCTTTTTTCACGGTTATGATCCCTTTTCTTTCAAATTGCCATGCGACGCTTCCGGATTCTGCCAAATTTCCACCGTACTTTGAAAGTATGTGTCTTATATCCGCCGTGGTTCTGTTCTTGTTGTCCGTGAGAGTTGATATGTACATTGCCACTCCCGCTGGAGCGTAACCTTCGTACATGATTTCTTCGTAGTTAACCCCTTCCAACTCTCCAGTTCCGCGCTTAATTGCCCTTTCAATCGTGTCTTTTGGCATGTTAACCTGACGAGCCTTATCGATGGCCGTTCTGAGCCTTGGATTCATACTCGGATCTCCACCACCCGTTCTCGCGGCAACCGTTAATTCTCTTATAACTTTTGTAAATTCTGCAGAGCGCTTGCTATCCTGGGCCGCCTTTCTGTGTTTGATGTTGGCCCACTTATTATGTCCAGACATTCAAAATCCCTCCTGAATTCATATGGTTTCAGACTATTTTAACATAAAATCGTTCATATTTTGGCGACTAGCACCGTTATATCGTCATGCTGTTGGGCGCCGTAGGAAAAATCGGCAACATCGGAGACTATCAATTGAAGGAGATCAGATGGTTCAAGCATAGTGGAATTCTTAACCAGATTGTTCAATCTTTCAAGGCCATACTCTTGACCTGAAACGTTTCTGGCTTCCGCAACTCCATCTGTGTACATAACCAAAACGTCTCCCTTTTTTACTTTTACGGTTTTTATTTCGTAAGCTTGCGGGACGTCCAAAATTCCAAAAGGAACACCGTTAGCGTTTAAGAAACTTAGTTCTCCGTTCCTTGAAAAGATAATTGGATCATGGCCGGCGTTTACGTATTCAAAAGTAGATTTGTTTGGATCGAATATGCCAACCACGGCGGTTACGAATCTGTCTTCTGAGATATCGGAAGAAATGAGATGGTTGAAATAATTTATAAGCTCCGAGAAACTCCTGTTACTTTGCACGATTCCCTTTAAATAACTTCTGAATGAACTCATTATCAAGGCCGCTGGAACGCCTTTTCCCGACACATCGGCGATTGTGATGAAGAGTTTCCCGTTTAGTTCAAAAGCGTCGTAATAATCTCCCCCCACGTCATGAGCGGGAATGGATGTACCGGCGACGCTGAACTTTTTTGGAAAGTTCTTGGGAAAAAGATGCTGCTGTATATCGTAAGCAATCGATAATTCCTTTTGAATGGCTGCTCTTTCAACTTCACTTCTAAAGTAATGGTAATTACTGAAAGCCACCCTTAACTGTTTGGCAGTGGATTCAACCAATTTTCTATCTGCCGCGTTGTAGAATGAACCACCCTTTTTGTTTACCAGAACGAAAGCGCCGTAAAACTCTTCTTCAGATTCTATGGGGATGATCATCAAAGAATTTTTATCGTCCAACACGACTTTGTGATTTTCGGTTAGCATGTAAGAATCAAAAAATTCTTCTGCTTTATTGGTTTTCGTGCGGCTGAATTTTCTTATTTGCCCTTCTTCCATTGTGAAAAGCGCAACTTCTTCCGAGGGAATGTTCTTTTCTATTATATTTACCACTTCCAGGGCCACATCATGCGGATTGACACTTTTGGAAAGAGTGTTGGTGATTTCCAGCAAACTCGACAACAGATCGTACGTGTTTGAAATTTCTTCCAAGTTCGCTTCCATCATTAAAGAAGTGCTTTCAAGCTCATCCCTGTACTTTTTCACGCTGTTCATCAGGCACTCAAACATTGAAGCCACTTTTTCTATTGTTATATCTTCTTCTGATAGGTCAACTTCTGGACAGTCATATTCTATTTTTTTGTAATCGCTTAAGATGAGATCGTAAAGCTTTTTCAGTTCATTCTTCCCCTGCGAGTTCATTGACAACCTCCACCAATTTTTTAGGGCTGAAGGGTTTTGTCAAAAATTTTTTTGCGCCCAATTTTAGCGCGTGTTCTGCATCGTCGTCTCCACCCTTTGCAGTTAGCATGACAACGTTTATGTCTTTAAGAGAATCGTCACTTTGCATTTCTTTTAGAACTCCAAAGCCGTCTAAACGTGGCATCATCACGTCTAAAATAACGACTTTTGGTTTCAATTCTTTCATCTTTTCAATGCCATCCATTCCATCGATGGCTTCATAGACGTCAAAACCGGCACGTTTCAAATTGAATACCGATATTCTTCTCAAAACATCTGAATCATCTATCACAAGTACTTTTATCAATTTGCACCTCCTGTAATGGCTTGACTTCTGATCGTTAAGAATTGCCCGTATTCACCATTTTTTGGAATTGAAGAATTGAATGATCTAAAAATTCTCGCGATCCATATTTCGCCTTTTTTCTCGATATCAAATGAAGCATCTTCAGGTTCTTTTAGAAATATCAATTTGAATTCATATCCATCCACAAATCTAGAAAGTTTGAATTTTTCATCAACTTTTTCGGCTTTAACAAACTCACAACCCCTCGGGCAGAGTTTATTTGCCTCTTTCAAACGTGAAACGTCTATTTCTTCAAAAGTCGTCACCACGAACAATCCTGCCAGATCTATTATACCCGTTGGTAACGCCTGCGCAAAAGAAATTTTTGTTCTTTGATGAAAACCTTCAGTTTGTTTCAATTCTATGCCCGTTCTTCTTAAAGCTCTGTCTATCATTTTCATCGTTTCCAGATGGGACAGATAGCGCAACATCCCGTATTTTTTGTAGTGAAAAAGGTATTTAATTTGGTTCATATACCTTCACCGCTCACCTTTTCAACTGAAACTTTTAAAGGATCTGGAGCTTTTCTTCCGGCCAAGACGTTTTTCACGCCAAAACGCTGGCACACTCCACAGCCCGTACAACCATTGCGACAATCCTGCGTAAGTGTACCCTTAAGTGCTTTTTGATATTCCAGCCACAAATATCCTTTTAAGACTCCTACATCTATTTTATCCCATGGAAAAACGTCTTTTACATCTTTTGACGCACTTATTCGTTTTAAATTCACGTTTTCCTCTTCAAAGATTTTCATCCATTCATCTGGATTGAAAGTTTCATTCCAATCAGGAAAAACCAGGTTTTTCTTTTCCGCTTTTTCTATAACTTTTCCAATACTCGAATCTCCCCTTGAAAGCACGCCTTCTATTAAAGCTTTTCTGGGATCGGTGAAATTGATCTTCGCGTATTTATGTGCCCATGATATGAGTTTATACCTTCTATAAGCTTCCTCTGGTTCTATCTGTGATGCAAACTGAAAAGGCGTATGTGGCTTGGGAACGAATACGCCCAACGTGGCGGAAACGTTTTTGAAGCCCATTTTTTTTACCTTTTGCAGCATTTCGCCTATGGCCATAACATCTTCATCACTTTCTGTGGGCAATCCCAGCATGAAATAGAGTTTTATCCTTGACCATCCGGAGTTCTTGGCGTGCTTTAAGGCTTCAAATATCTGTTCTTCTGTTATTCCTTTATTTATAACGTCCATTAACCTTTGACTTCCCGCTTCCGGTGCCAGCGTTATGCCACTCTTTCTCACTCCGCTCACGGCATTTGCCAATTCGACGCTTAGAGCATCGACGCGCGTAGATGGTATTGAGAAAGAAACGTTTTTTATTTCTTTCAAATGTGACATTAGTTCCTTTATTTGTGAATGATCTGCGCTACTTAAAGACAAAAGACTTATTTCTTCGTAACCCGTGAATTTTACTATTTTTCTGGAAAGATCCACGATTTCTTGATAGCTTCTTTCTCTAACCGGCCTGTATATCATTCCGGCTTGACAGAATCTACACCCATGCGTACAACCTCTCAATATTTCCACGACACCTCTATCGTGGATGGTATTCGTGTATGGGACTATTTGTGCAGTTGGCGCGTTGGGCATACGAGAAACGAACCTCTTTGAAGCTTTTTCACTAATTCCGGGTACGTACACACCTTGGATCGTGGAAAGCTTCTCGAGCTTATGCCTCTTGTTTCCACCTTCATTGATGATTTTTAGCATTTCGATAATGCCTTCTTCGCCATCGCCTACAAAAAATGCATCTATGAATTCCTCCATGGGAGCCGGGTTCACGGTACATGGTCCACCCGCTATGACAATTGGGTACGTGTCGTCCCGTTCATTTCTATGAATCGGTATGTTTGCCAATTTTAATGCCCTTAATACATTTGGGTAAGACATTTCGTATTGGAGAGTAAAACCAATAACATCGAATTTATCCAGCGGTCTGTAGCTTTCCAACGAGTAAAGTGGTATACCTTCCTTTTTCATCTCCTCTTGCATATCAAGCCATGGTAAATAAGCGCGTTCACACGATGCAAATGAAGAAGAATTCACCACGTCGTACAAAATCGACATGCCAAAGTGAGACATTCCCACGTCGTAAAGATCTGGAAAGACCAAACACAGGTTTATTTTGGAATCTTTTTTACGTACACTATTGTATTCTCCGCCTATGTATCGACTGGGCTTTTGCACTTTATCTAAAACGTTTACCAGTTTTTTCAATACGTTCAATTCTTTCCTCCGTTCTCTTTTACTTTTTCAATTTCTTTACCTTTTAAATCTTCAACATTTTCAACTTTCTTTCTTTTCCTTTTTATTATATCATTCAAAAACTTTCTCCGTTCTTTGAGAAATTCTTCTCTTATGGGATGCGTTTTGGCTATCTTGGCCAAAATCCTGTCTCCAAGGAACAAAAGAGCGGAACCAACTGAAAATGAAAAGACGTATCCGAGTTTCAAAGCAAGGTATCCTGCAATGAAAGAAGCTGAAATCGCCCCCAAATTTATGACCATGTTGAAAAGTCCCATTATCTTTCCCTTGTTTTCAATCCTGGCAAGGTTTGTTGCCTGAATAGTGGCTGGGATGTAAAAAAATGGCCATGTAAATCCCACAGCCATAAAAGCGGAAAGCGTTATCCAAAGGCCCAGATGGGGTACAAAAATGGAAAGCGCAATTGCCAAGAACATGGTTATCCTTACCCAAAGCACGATACTCATTATGGACATGTCCCTAAATCTCTCCATAGCCTTGTTTGTGAAGAGGTATGCCATGTTCGTGAATAAATTGTTTATTCCGTAAATTATAAAGATGTATCCGCTTGGAATGTTCATCACTTTTTTCAAAAAGATCGGAAAAGGTGTGAAGAACATATTTGCTCCCAGAAAGACGATAAAAAGCCCGAGCATGTAACGTTTGGTCTCCGGCTTGAAGTACGACATGTTGAATGGGGAAAGCACGTTGTGAGGAAGGGCCATGATGTTTCCGGCCAAGGAGTGAAGATTTACGTTGAACTTCCTCGAACGGTGAATTTTTTTAAACGACATCTTTTTCCGCAAGTAGAAAGAGGCAAAAAGTGCCGAAATACCGAAAAGAAGCGCTGAAAGTAAGAAAATGGAGCGCATTTTCAGCGTTTCATTGCTTATCGTTGGAATGGAAACAGTTAACCAAGCGCCACCAAGGAAGATTCCAATCGTTATTCCTACACTGTTGAAAAGGTTTAGCGTGCTTATTTCTTTACGATAAACGCTTTCATCGAATTTTCTGTTAAGGTACGTTACTATTGTAGGGCTCATTATTGACAAGAAAAAGCCAAATGTCATGGAAAGAAGGTAATAAATCAAAATTGATTTTGTAAATCCCATAAGGATCAATGTTACTCCATCAACCGATGCGCTTAAAAAGACCAACTCAAAAAATCGTGGGTATTTGTCCAGAAAAATCCCTGTAAATAGGGAACCAAGTAAATTTCCCAAAGAAAACATGGCCATCGCCACACTGGCGCTGGCCACATTTCCATTTAACGCTACAACAACGAACAAGCTTACTATTAAACTCGCTAATCCGTATGCGCTTCCTTGAAATCCGAAAGTGTAATACCATTTTCTTAGATCTTTTATCATCTAAATGCTCCCAGCTCAGAAATCCCTCCGATTTTACTTCAAAATTCATGAAGAAAAAATTAAATGCATTTAAGACTTTGTTTTAACTCACGTTGTGCGTGGATGTTAAGGAATTAACCCCACGTCAACAAATCCAGAAAACAAGCCATAATTCAGCATTAAGTACGCCTCTTTTGATTCTTTGGTCATTGAAATCATGTACGAAATGGCTAAATGAATCAGTTCCTTCATTCC
>WFYR01000005.1 GCA_015489955.1 Mesoaciditoga sp.
CTTGAATGATGTGTTGGATGGAAAGAACAAAGCTAACTGCCTTATTCTAGGCCTTAGATTGAAAAAGAGAATCTCCATGATGAGGATGGCAATATTTCGAGAATAAGAAAGAGAAAAAAGTACTTGCGTTAAAGATGTAATTTCTGTTAATATTCTCATGTAGGGATGCCTCCTTTTGGGTGAAATGTTATCATCTTTGTTAAGATGGCTAGGTTTAATAGGCATCCCTATTTTATTCGATTTCTTTCTCCTTTTTCAATGACCTGCTTAATGAACTTACTGTAAATTTGGGGCCCTGTCAGCTTTTAGCCTGTTTACAAAGTACAATATGATCACATACTTTCTGAATTTAAATTTTCTGAATATATATTCAGAGAATATTATAACATATTCTAGGCCAGCTGTTTTTCTGATTGAGCAAATGATATAATCCATCGTGAAAAGAATGGAGGTGTTATTTTGAAAGTCGTATCTTTAGTTGGAGCAAGACCACAGTTTGTGAAGGAAGCTATTGTTGGAGAAAAATTGGACGAGTTTGGAATAGAGGAAATTTTGGTTCATTCCGGCCAACATTACGATTTCAACATGTCTGAAGTCTTCTTTAAAGTGTTGAATTTGAAGAGTCCTAAATACAACCTTGGAGTTGGTTCTGGAACCCATGGAGAACAAACCGGCAAAACTTTAATTGAATTTGAAAAAGTTTTGATTAAAGAAAAGCCGGATCTTGTGATCTTGTATGGCGATACCAACACAACGTTGGCAGGTGCGATAGCGGCGGCGAAACTCAAAATTTCCGTTGCCCATGTTGAAGCCGGATTAAGGCAAGAACCAAAAGACATGCCTGAAGAGGTGAATCGTGTGCTTACAGATAGAATTTCTAAATACAAATTTTGCCCATCCAAAATAGCGGTTCAAAATTTAGAACACGAAGGAATCACAGATGGTGTGTACATAACCGGAGATGTGATGTATGACATCTTTTTACGATTTCAAAAAAGCGTGAATGGAGAAAAAGTGTTGAAAAAATATGCGCTTAAACCTAAAAACTACGTTCTTGCAACACTTCATAGGGATTTCAATACGGACAATGAAAAAAGGCTAAGCGCGATATTAAGGGCTTTTTCAAGAATATCCGAGAAAATGCCGATAATAACACCTCTTCATCCACGAACGGTAAAGCGAATTCATGAATTTGGGCTTGAAAATGTGATAAGCAAAGATGTAAAAGTAATAGAGCCGATCGGATACGATGAGATGGTGGCACTTACGACACACGCGCATACGGTTGTCACAGATAGCGGCGGATTGCAAAAAGAATGTTATTTTGCCGGAGTTCCAGGCGTCGTCATGATGATAGACACTTCCTGGATAGAGCTTGTTGAATCAAAGTGGAATGTGTTAGTAGATGCCGATGAAGAGAAGAACGTAAGCGGCGTTTTCAACCATCCAAAACCGTTGGAAGGAATGGATAACATCTACGGAGATGGCAAAGCCGCGAAAAAGATAGCAAAGATAATAAAAGGAAAAAAGATATGAACAAAATAGATGAGAGCGTTGAATTTGGGAAGAATGTCATAATCGAAGATGATGTGGAAATAGCTAAAAATGTAAAGATTGGGCACAATGTTGTTATTCATTCTGGTGTAAGAATTGGAGAAGGCAGCGTTATCTCAGACAACACGGTGCTTGGAAAGGTTCCTTTTAAGGCAAAAGCGAGTGAAACCACGAAAATTCGAGAACTTCCTCCACTTGTGATAGGAAAATATGTAACAATCGGTGCGAATTGCGTGATATACAAAGGGGCGAATTTAGAAGATTACGTTTTTGTTGGAGATTTGGCATCCATCAGGGAAGACGTTCAAATTGGCAAATACACGATAATAGGTCGGGGAGTTACGGTTGAAAATAAAACGATTATCGGAAAGCACGTTAAAATTGAATCTGAAGCTTACATAACGGCGATATCCACAATAGAAGATTATTGCTTCATAGCGCCCGAAGTTGCTTTTTCAAATGATAACTATCTTGCAAGAACAAAAGAACGTTCCAAACATTTCAAGGGTCCAACGCTAAAGAAGGGCGCAAGAATCGGCGTGAATGCAACCATTTTACCAGGCATAACAATTGGTAAGGATGCGTTGGTTGCCGCCGGAGCGGTTGTTACGAAAGATGTTCCCCCCAAAGTAATAGTTGCGGGAGTTCCGGCGAAGTATTTTAGAGATGTTCCAGAAGATCAGTTGTTGGAAAATCAAGATTTTTACGAGGATTGAACTTAACTCACTTAGACAACAACTAATGTTGTGCACAATTTTGTTCTCCTTCTAGAACCGTGAAAGGAGAATAAAAATTGTAATTCCTCCATCAGAAGAATAGGGATATTCAATGGTGAAAACTCAAAAGTGGTTTTTTGTGTTTCCGATTCTCAAATTATGCAAGTCGAATTGAACTCACTTTGTGCGTGAAGATTAAAAAATCAATTGAAAAGTCTGCCCCCGCTTGCGGGGGAAGTGGCGGTAGAGCCGACGAAGGGGGTTGGGACTAATTTGCATAATTTGAATGATTAAAATTGTTTTTCATCTGGACAAATATGGACAAAAAATTGACTTTTTCACACAAAAAGGAGTATACTTACAGTGAATTTTGAAAGCTCAAGCAATAATGAGCGATATACAACTCTCTTCAAGAGGGGGCTTAAAAAATATAAAAAAGCAGAGAATATTTGATAAGGATCAGACACATAATTTTGGATATACGTAAGAATCCATTGATAGGCGATCCAAAGGTTGCTGATCTCAAAGGAATAAGAGCATATGAATTCTTTCTTGATAAAACAAGAATGAAGGTGGTTTATTCATTTGTGCTGAATGAAGAGACCATATATTTTATAGCGTTAGGAAGTCATAGTGATATTGGTGATAAATATGAAACCATAAAAAATTCATTAAGTGATGCGAAGAAAAAATTTTTTGCGAAGAATGGAAAGTAAGGAGATGAAAAATATGTTCAAGGTCACATTGGGGGATTTTTGGGACTTTTTGAATCATTGCAAAGGTCAGGATAAAGAAGATAAGTTTAATAAAATCATAGATATTCTACGACGCATGAGTGATATAAATATCCCTGGAGCTAAAGAAACATTGGATAACATGATAGCTTTCAAAGATGAGATCTTCGATGAAGAGGAACCATTTGAAGAGTTGGAGAAGACGTATTTTACGAAAAAAGAGGCCGCAGAGCTGTTTGGGGTTTCTGAAAAACACATACAAAGGCTTGTTTCAAAAGGATTTCTTAAACCAATAAATCCAGGTAGAAAGCCGTTGAAGTTTCAATATGAGGATTTGGAAAAATGTTTCTTATCTAAAGATTTTGATGCTTCAATTAATGAAGAAACGAAAGCACTTCATGTGCTATCTGCGTCTCTTTCTTTAGGTGGAACGATTAACGAAAACGCACCTTACTCTTATATAAATTCGGTTTCTAAAGAAACCGAGGAACCCCAGGCGGTTTGAATATGAATAGAAAAATTGAATCGCTGTTTAAAATGACATCCTTCTCTATATATAAGGCCAGTTTTGAAGTTAAAAATAAAATTTTGAATTTGAAGGATAAAAAATTGCATACGAATGTAAAATTAAATGTCAACATTTCTAAGGCTAAAACAGTCAACAATGAAGAAAAAGGTAGTGCTAATATAGATTTATCCTTTTCATTGAGAATGGGAAGACTTACATTTTTAAATGTAAAATTGTCCATAAGTGGACAATTTGAAGCTGTTAACATGAAAGAAGAAACCTTTGAAGAACTTATCAAATATTCAGGAGTGGCAAATCTTTTGCAAATTGCACGTTCTTACATAATATCAATGACATCACAGAACGGACTAACTCCTCCCGCAGTTTTACCAATGATTAACCTTGTTGAACTCTACAAGAATGAAAACAAGGTTAAAGGAAAATGATATGGTTGCATTATCTTTTTTTAGATGTTATAATTCACACAGTGAGTGATTGAAAAAGGAGGCACACTTTTGAACTTGAACGATTTTTCATTCTTTAACCCTTCTCCGGATTTTAGAGAGATGAACATACTTAGGGCTATAACCGAAAATCCAAAGATTTCTCAAGATAGGTTGGCGAAATACGTCGGCGTTGTGCCAAGTATGATCAACAGGTACATAAGTGACTTTGAAGAAAAAGGATACATAAAGAAGGAAGGCGAAAATAAAAGAACTATGAGATACATTTTACTGCAAAAAGGAAAGTTTCGCCTTCAGTTTTTGATAATCTCTTATTTAAGAGAAGTCGCCAACCTCTATTCGCAATCGCGTGAAACGTTTGGAAAACTTCTTGATAGGCTTTTATCTGAAGGAAGCGAAAAGCCTTTGCTTTACGGAGCGGGAATAATAGGAAGCATAGTTGTGGATGTGCTAAGAACGGAAGGAATAGAACCCATTGGATTTGTTGACGACTCTCCTGCAAAGCAAGATGGAGTTTTTCATGATTTAAAGGTTTATTCGATCGATAAAGCAAAGAATTTGAATTACGATGCGGTTATAATCGCATCTTTTAAGCATGCGCAAGAAATGGTGAGAAAGGCTATTGAGAATGGAATGAAAAATATCATGATCTTTGAAATATCCGATTTTGGAAACGTGTCTTTGAAAAAGATAGACATTGAAAAAAACGTTTGAATTCTGGAGGTGCGAAATGAAGGTTCCGCTTTTTGATCTTACAAGACAGTACCAAACGTTACGAGAAGAAATGCTTAAAAAGATAGATGAAACCATATCGAGTGGTCAAGTGATTTTGGGAGAAAATGTGAAAGAAATAGAGAAAAAAGTTGCGGATTACATAGGAGTGAAGCATGCCATAGGTGTTGCAAGTGGCAGCGATGCACTTGTTTTAGCGCTAAGGGCAATGGGAATAAAGGAAGGTGATCATGTTGTAACAACTCCGTACACTTTTTTCGCCACGGCAAGCGCGATAATGCGCCTTGGGGCGTTGCCGATTTTTGTAGATGTGGACGAAGAAACTTTTAACATTTCTCTGGATGAAGTTGAAAAAACTTTGAAAAAAGATGACAAAGTAAAAGCTGTGATACCTGTTCATCTTTTTGGAAGAAGTGTCGATATGCAGAGATTAAAAGAAATATGTGACAATCACAATGTAAAAATCTTAGAAGATGCTGCTCAATCGATAGGCTCAGAGTGTGTGGTTAACGAAAAAAAAGTTAAAACAGGATCAATTGGCGATGCGGGAATATTGTCGTTCTTTCCAACGAAGAATTTGGGAGCTTACGGCGATGCGGGAATGGTTTTAACAAATTCAGATGAAATAGACGAAGAAGTGAGAATGCTTAGAGTGCACGGTTCTAAGAAAAAATACGTTCACGATGAAATTGGGTACAATTCGAGGATGGATGAACTGCAAGCGGCAATACTAAACGTGAAATTCCCCCACCTTGATGAGTGGATAGAAAAGCGAATAAATGCGGCAAAAAATTATGCGAAGTTGTTTGAAAAGCATGAAGTACAAGTTGTATATCCTACTGTTCCTTCAGATAAAAGCTATGTCTTTCATCAATACGTTATAAAAGTCGATCGAAGGGACGAGCTGAGAGAATATTTAACTTCTCAAGGTGTGGGTACATCTATATATTATCCCATTCCTTTGCATTTACAGAGATGTTTTTCGTATTTGGGCTACAAAAAGGGAGATTTGCCAGTTTCTGAAAAATTATCTCAAGAAACTCTGGCACTTCCCGTTTTTCCGGAAATAACTTTTGAAGAACAAGAGTATGTGGTAGAAAAAATCACGGAATTTTATAGTAGAAGAAAGGGGTTATAACCATGACTTTGATGGAAAAAATAAAGAGTTCTAAAGCGATCGTCGGTGTGTTGGGATTGGGATACGTGGGACTCCCGTTGGCCGTTGAAAAAGCCAAAGCGGGTTTTTCCGTTGTGGGTTTTGACATTCAGCAAAAACGTGTTGATATGGTAAATGAAGGTAAAAATTACATTGGAGATGTGGTGGATGATGATCTGAAAAAACTCGTAAACGATGGAAAACTTCGAGCGACCACCAATTTTGATGAATTATCAAAATGTGATGTGGTAACCATATGTGTGCCAACACCGTTAGATAAGTTCAAACAGCCTGATCTCACTTACATAACAAACAGTGTGGAAGAGATCGCGAAAAGACTGCATAAGGGCATGCTTGTAACTCTTGAATCCACAACATATCCTGGCACTACGAACGAGGTTGTCTTGCCAATATTGGAAAAAACCGGCTTAAAAGTTGGAAAAGATTTTTATTTGGCTTTCAGCCCGGAAAGGGTTGATCCTGGAAATTTAAGATACAAGACGAAAAACACACCTAAAGTTGTTGGAGGAGTCACGCCAGAATGTACGAAACACGCGAGAGCCATGTACGAAAAGATTCTTTCTGCTCCCGTTTTTACAGTGTCAAGCCCACGGGAAGCTGAGATGACAAAAATACTTGAAAATACTTTTAGAATAGTAAACATAGCCCTTGCAAATGAAATGTCTGTTGTCGCGGATAGAATGGGAATAAATTATTGGGAAGTCGTGGATGCGGCCGCAACAAAGCCCTTCGGATTTATGCCTTTTTATCCTGGACCAGGAGTTGGAGGACATTGCATTCCTATAGATCCCTTTTATCTTACTTACAAAGCTCGTGAATACGATTATCATACAAGGTTGATAGAAATGGCTGGAGAGATAAACGATTACATGTCGGAATACGTTGTGGAAAGATTTGCGGATCTTCTTAACGAACGCAAAAAATGTCTCAATGGAGCAAACGTTTTGCTTTTAGGGGTGGCTTACAAAGGAGATATAGATGATTTGAGAGAATCTCCAGCGTTGAAGGTTATAGAGCATCTTGAAAAAAAGCATGCCAATGTTCTGTATTTCGATCCCTATGTCAAAGAGTTCACACACAAGGAAAAGACATACAAGAGCGTCGAAATAACGGAAGAACTCTTGAAAACAATCGATGGCGCAATGATAACCACTGCCCATAAAAAAGGCGTTGATTACGAATTCATCGCCAAAAACGTTCCGTTTGTCTTCGATACGAAAAACATCACCAAAGGAATGAATTTGAAAAACGTTGAGGTTTTGTGAGGAGTGATCAAATTGAAGTTGAAAATGGGTCTTATTGGCTGCGGAAGAATTGGAACGAAAAAACACCTGGAAGCTGCTATAAAAAATTCTGATTTGATATCCCTTGAAGCGGTTTGCGATTTGGATGAAGAAAAAGTTAAAAATGCAGCAGATATCGTAGAGAGAGCTGGATTAAAAAGGCCAAAGGTTTTTGTAGATCATAAGAAACTCCTTGAAGAACCGTTGGATTTCGTTGCCATAGCTACCGAATCGGGTTATCATCATGATATCACCCTTGATGCGTTAAATGCCGGAAAGCATGTTCTTGTTGAAAAGCCCATGGCACTTTCAACGAAAGATGCACTTGATATGTGTGAAACAGCAGAAAATAAGAATTTAAAATTAGCGGTATGTTTTCAAAATAGATTTAATCCACCTATTCAAGAGTTGAGAAAAAAGATAGAATCCAAAGCGTTTGGAAAGATATTTCACGCTCATGTTGCGGTGAGATGGAACAGAAACAAGTCTTATTACGAACAAGCCCCCTGGCGCGGCACGTGGGAAATGGATGGAGGGGTGCTTTCAAACCAATCCACCCACGCCATTGATCTTCTTCAATGGATGCTTGGTGGAAACATGGAAGAAGTTTACGGTCATATCGCGAATTTAAACCATCCTTACATAGAAGCTGAGGATCTTGGAATTGGAGTGGTTAAATTCAAAAATGGTGCCACTGGAATAATAGAAGGAACTTCAAACGTTTATCCAAAAAATTTGGAGGAAACTCTTGCGATATTTGGTGAAAAAGGAACGGTGGTTATAGGAGGGCTGGCTGTGAATAAGATCCTCACCTGGAGATTTGAAGGAGAAGACTCACACCCATTCATGAATTTACCAGATCCTGAAACCGTTTATGGAGAAGGACACGTACCGCTTTATAAAGACTTTGCCAACGCCATCATCGAGAAGAGAGAGCCATATATAACTGGGAGGGAAGGAATGAAAGCACTTGAAATAATTTTAGGTATATACCAATCTTCGCTTGAGAATAAACCCGTGAAGTTTCCGGTGATTTTTTCAACGAAAGAGATGAAAATGAATTTTTGATTTGGCAGGAAAGCAATTCGGGGCTAAGCAGCCCCGAATTTTATTATTTTTTCCGATTGATTGAAGTCTAAACATTTTTTATAGCCATTTTTCATCATTTATTTGTAGGCGTCTTCACGACTCACAATCTCTATAATCAATATGATGAAGTTCATTTCATGTAAGGTGAAAATGATTATATAATTTCCGACTCTCAGTCTTATCAATCCAGAATATTTGCCTTTTAACAGTTTTAAATCTGGTTTTGAAGTACCTTTTTCCTCGTAAAAATTTATCAATTCGTGGAAAGATTTGTTGATTCTGTCTTTTGTTTTTTGATCTAATCTATCAAATGTTTTTTTGGCTTTCTTTGTCAGCTTAAC
>WFYR01000006.1 GCA_015489955.1 Mesoaciditoga sp.
TAATTCACATCGATGGCTCTCGAAAATCTCCAGAAGAAGTTGAAAAATTCGTTGTCGCCAATGGCTTGAAATGGTACAACGATTACTACATAGACGATGAGGGAAACACATACTGCCCGGTATGCCTTTCAAAGAATTCTCTTGTAAGCCAAGAAGGATGCGTAACCTGCATGAACTGTAACTGGTCGAAATGTACTGTGGGATGAGAAAAAAGAATAAATAAAGCCCTGCAATTAAGCGGGGCTTTTCACTTTCATTTTTTACGATAAAACCTTATTTTGTGAACATGAATGAACGATTTTTCACTTTCAAAAACTATGGTATCCGGTGCTAAAGTCGTGAGCCAAGTGTCAAGTCCTGTATGTTTTGATTCAACGTGATTTATCTCTACGAAGTACTTCCTTATGAAAAAAAGCACGCTTAACACCACAGATGACGTGTATATTTTCGCTATGTACTTTAAAATACGCAGGACTTTTATCATTTTCTCTGAGAAAAGCTTAAAAAGGCTTCTTTAAATTTGGAAAAATCGCTGAAGTTAAAACGGTAAATAGGCCCTTTTCCACCACCTTTAAATCCATTGCCTTTTGCCCAAGAAATCACTTCTTCTTTCGCTTCAATTGGTAAACAAACGCTTGCGCTGTTTGGTGAAATCTTCAAAACATAGGCAACGTCTTGCCTTAAACGAGTAACAAACGATGCAACCATCTCGTCAACTTCTACAATATCATTTTTCTTTATTTCGCCGGCTATGAATTTTGCAAGTTCTTGAGAGAGCTTTTTCACCTTAACGTTCTTTTCTTTCAGTTCAGAAAGGGATTTCTTAACCCTTTCTTCTAAATCTTTCCACGAAGCGTCGAATAACTTTGAACTTCTTTTAAGAACTTCATCTCTGTTTTTGCAATCGATAAGCGCCCTCTTTCCAGCGACAAACCATATTCTTGTGAACCCTCCCTTTACACGTTCCGAATGGACAATTCGAACACTTCCTATTTCGCCGGTCTTCGAAACGTGAAAGCCCCCACACGCGTTCAAGTCGAACTCTCCTATTTTTATGATCCTGATATTTCCAGCTTCAAGGGCCTTTGGAGAAACCTTTCTCAATTTGTACTTTTCAACTTCTGACGGTGAAACTGTCATCTCTTCTACTGTGAGGTCGTCCAATATGACATCGTTTGAAAGTTCAACGATCTTTTCCAAATTCACGTCCGAATCGAAATCAACGGTGGTGTAATCTTCTCCCATGTGAAAACCAACCGTTTCAACGTCGAAAAGTTTTTCGGCCGCGGCGGAAAGAATGTGCTGCGCCGTGTGTTGACGTGCCACTTCCTTTCTTCTTTCCACATCCACTTTTGCCAGGAAAGTCCCACGGGAGATTTCTTTATCAACTTCAATTCTTTCGTTCCATACGTAAAGAACTTTTGCATTTCCTACGAATCCTCTATCACCAAGTTGTCCCCCTTTTCCGTCCGGATAAAACAAATTCGGGGAAATTTCGACGTACTTTTTCCCATCTTCATTCCAAACTTTTAAAACTTTTACTTCAAACTCATCAGGGCCTGTGAAATGCGTCTCTTTCACCTCCAAAAATCTTTGGCCACATCTTTAAAATGAACTATTTCTCCTTCTTTTGATATCGATATAACATCTATTCTGTAACTCTTAGCTTCCAAATTTTCATTTTTTCTCAAAAAAATCTGCGAAGTAAGCAAAATCCTTTTAAATTTCTTTCTGTTAACACGCAGGTAGGCATCTTTCGAACCGTACTTAACCTCAACGAATACCAGAACTTTTCCTTTCTTCGCGATAATGTCTATTTCTCCGTATTTTGTCCTAAAATTCCTGCAAATTATATTGTACTTCGCCCTTTTTAGATAATCGCATGCCAGATCTTCACCGAATTTTCCCAGCGAGGAGTTATTTGGCATGAATGGAAGAAACAGGTATCAAATTATTCTCAAGCTTTGGCGCCTCTTTCAATATCTTCGAAGAATCAAATGGAATTGGACGATCTTCACGCGGTTCCATCTTCACTTCAACAGGACTTCTCATGGCATCGTAACCATCCACGTTCACTTCGGCTAAAAGCTTCATGTAGTTAAGAATATCTTCCATATCCCTTTTTATCCTTTCAACTTCATTGTCTTCTAACTTTATCTTCGCAAGGTTTTCCAGATGCTCTATCAATTCATTCGTTATCTCCATTTTTTTCACCCTTTCCAAAAAGCTCTTTCGCGCGTGAAATGTTGAAGTCTTTTGCTTCCACATTCGCGCTCGCTATCTCTTTGTAAAGTTCTTCTCTCAATATTCTAACTTCCTTTGGGGCTTCTATCCCAATTTTAACATCTCCATGTTCTATGTCAAGTATGCGTATTTTCACGTTATCTCCTATTATTATTCCTTCTGAGATCTTTCTTCTAAGCACGAGCATGATATCACTTCCCTGACTTCAGGGGATGCCTGACTTGATATCTTTCATCTTCCAGTATAACTTGCTCTCCTATTCCCTTATCCAGATTTATGACTATTGGGGCAAGTGTGTTGACGGTTACATTTTTCGAATGGAGATCCATAACAACGAGCACCAAAACGCGATCCTTTTTAGGATTTTCAAGTTCTTTCAAAATTTCTTCGTTTAGCTCAAAAGAGTAGTCGCTTATCACGATCCACGGATCGACAACAGGTAAAGCTATTTTCTCGTCTTCCAGAGAAACAAGCCACTTTATGGGTTCTGTATCCGCGCGTGAAACCAGACAGAACCTTCTCAAATGTTCAAAACCTGGCATTCCGTTTTTAAAAAGGATTATCTCTTCCCTATCAATATTCAAAACTCCCAATTTGGTTTTGTATTCCACGTTATCACCTTACTCTTCCTTGTGATTTTTGAGTATGGAAATCACCAACCCCACAATTACAAAAACAATTGAAGATATCAAGAACATGTTGCTCAACATCTTTACTTTCTCGTATTTCAATATGTCATACCATATCAACGTGATCCATTGAAAAACGAAGAAATTAATCGCCCCACTTAACCATACTCTCCTCGTTTTTGGAAACAAATACCTTATGGCGTACTCTTCCCTTGTGTATCCCAAAGAAAGTATGGTAGTGCGGTGAACGCTATCATACTTGTCTATACTGGGCGCGACGTAATTCGAAACGTACACGAAGGCGGCAAGCACCATAATGGCCCCTCCGGCAACTTTTTCCACAGCGTAAGAAAGATATATCCCGAAGAGCATCATACCAATTGGAAAAAGATCGTGAAGATACTTCAGGAGTCCCTTACTAACGCTTTTTTTATCAACGACTTTTCCGCGCACGTACCATACGGCTATTATAAAGCCAGCTATAGTTACTAAAATCGATTCTATCGAATCATTCCTCAAAAACGTTAAAATGTTCAACTAAGATTTTTCCTCCCCATCGTTGTTTTCATCATTAACCTTTTTGAACATTTCTCCAACGGCCCCAAGGCTCGAAAGTATCCCAGATGTTTCAAAAGGCAGGAATATCTTCGTTGCCTTTCCATTCGCGATGTTTCCAAGAGCCTCAAGGTATTTTACAGTCAAAAGATCTGGCGTTGGGTTTCCTGAATGAATGGCATCGAATACTTTCATTATGGCCAAAGCCTGACCTTCTGCTTCTATTTGCAGTTTGTACTTTTGTGCGTCTGCCATCTTTTCTATGGCGGCGGCCTCCCCTTCGGCTTTTAAAATGGCGGATTTCTTTTGTCCTTCCGCTTCTAAAATTTTAGATTGTTTTATCCCTTCCGCTTCCAATATGGCAGCCCTCTTGGTGCGTTCGGCTTTCATCTGCTGACTCATCGCGTCGGTGATATCCTTTGGAGGATCTATCTTTTTCAGTTCAACTCTTGTTATCCTAACTCCCCACTTATCCGTTGCCTCATCGAGCACTTCTCTCAACTTTGCGTTAACTTTTTCTCTGGAAGTTAAAGTCTGGTCTAATTCAAGTTCGCCTATGACATTTCTCAAATTCGTTTGGGCAAGCTTAACGGCTGCCGACTCAAAATTTTTGACGTTGTAAACCACCTTAAAAGCGTCCGAAACTTCGTAATAGATCACCGCATCAACCGCTACAACAACGTTGTCTTTGGTTATAACCTCTTGCGGTGGCACGTCTATAACGTGTTCTCTCATGTCCACTTTTATCATTCTATCAAAGAATGGAACAATAAGATGAAGTCCGGAATCGACTTCTTTTTTAAACTTTCCCAGCCTTTCTATTAATCCTTTTTCGTATGGGCGCACGACTTTTATCCCTGTAATGGCCAATATAAGCAAGAAAATGAAGATGATAACAGCGATAACGCTTATTCCCACGATACTCATTTCACTTCTCCTCCCTTTCCACTTTGAGTAAAGTTCCCTCAACTTTAAGAATTTTCACGTAATTGCCAATTTCAACGGTGGAATCATCTGAAGTCATCGCACGCCATATTTCACCGTTAACCTTCACCTTTCCGGTGTTTTCCAATTCGTCTATACGCTCCACAACAAGGGCACGCTTTCCAATTATATCGTCTATGTTTATCTTTTTTGGAGAATCATGGCGCATGAACAATTTTAGAACAATTGGCCTGGTAAAGATGAGTAAAACGGCAGAAACTGTTATAAAAATCACAATTTGGATTATAAAATCACTCCAAAATGCGGAAATGGCGGCGGCAAACGCGCCTATACCAAACCAAAAAATGAAGAACGAAGGGACGAATATCTCAGCCGTACAAAACACTACTCCCAAAATCAGCCACATTACCAAAAACGGCATTTCCCCACCTCAATTCAAGGTAAAAATCCTTGACGGATGAACGTACATCACCGGAATATCTATTTCCATTTCCTCTATCGATTTGTTTACCAATCGCTTAACTTTTCTCTCGTAACGCGTCGAAATGTGGTAAAGAATTAGTGACTTAACGTTGGCTTTTTTCGCCAGTTCAAGCACTTCTTTGACGGAAGAATGATTGTTTCCCTTTCTGTCCCTTTCATCTAAAAAAGTCGATTCGTGCACCAAAAGATCGCTTTCAAAGGCATTTTCCACGTTTATTGGAATGGCATCTCCACTCACGGTCAAAATTTTTTGCTCGTATTCCTTCGTTATGGTCTCCCTTCCAACCTTTCTAACCAGCTCCATTATATCTCTTTGAGGAAGACCTTTGTACTCATCCTTGAGCTTTTTCCTTTTTTCGTAAATGTTGTATCCAAAACTCACTTCACTCAAAGTATGGTGCGTTCTGAATGGCCTTATAACTCTTTGAGCTGAACCGGTTCTGTGAAGGATCACTTCTTCCCCTTCTTCTAAGGCTCTTATCGTCAAATTGTACTTCAAATCACTGTTCACCTTCAAAATGAAATCTAAAAACTCCTCTACCGATTTTCCCCCCTTTGGATAGTAAATCTCCAAGGCTTTTTCTTTGTCTCCCATCGCGTTGTTTCTGGTGTTGACCAGCCCCCAAAGTCCAGCAATGTGATCCGCGTGCCCATGTGTTATGAAAACGCGCTTAACCGCAAACGCTTTGTTTCCCAAATAAGTGCTCGCACCTTCGCCACAATCTATGAGCATTCTGTCCGGTGAATAATACATCCATGTCGAATAAAGAGCTTTTGACGAGATCATTAACTTCAATTTTCTTCTGTCTCCTCACGCTCTACCCTGACTTTTATCTTACCGGTTACACCATTGCCGAGTTTGATCTTGACATCGTGAACGCCCAAGCTCTTTATGGGCTCCATTTCCACATCTCTTTTATCGAAAGGTTCCCCTAAATATTCGGAAATCTTCTTTGCGACGTCTGAAGACGTAACGGCGCCATAAAGTTTTTCACCTTTTCCCGCTTTAGCATGGATTACCAGTATGTTTTTCATGAGCTCATTGAGCTTTTCGTTGGCTTTTTTTATCTCTTCCTGCCGCTTTTTTTCTTTTATCTTATTTTCCATTTCAACTTTTTTTACAACATTAGGGGTGGCGATAACTGCCAATTTTTTAGGTATAAGATAATTTCTTGCGTAACCGTCAGAAGCTTTGACAATCTCACCACTCTTTCCAAGTCCTTTAACATCTTGCAACAACAAAACCTTCATTTTAATCGCCCCCAGTGATTCTAAACTCTAAAATACTTTAAGAGGCCGATATACGGCCTCTTTTCAGTTCTTCGTGTAAGGTAACAACGCCATCTGCCTTGCCCTTTTTATAGCCATCGAGAGCATTCGCTGATGTTTGGCACAGGTTCCTGTTACTCTCTTTGGTAATATCTTTCCCTTATCACTCATGTACTTCTTCAAGAGTTTCACATCTTTATAATCAATGTATGTAACTTTATTTGAACAAAACGTGCATTTTCTTTTCTTTCTTATTCTTGGCTTTTTTGCCATATTTTACACCTCCATAAATTATCAAAAAGGTATTTCGTCGCTATCGTCGCCTTCAAAACCTTCGCCTTCGTTTATGTCTTCTGCATTGTTGTCTTCTAAATTATCATCGCTGAAGTTTTCTTCATTTGAAACGTCAACATCATCGGCGTTAAAGGTGTTTCCTCTTTTTTCCATTATCTCAACTCTGCTGGCCACGATCTCGGTATTGCTACGCTTTTGACCCATGTTGTCCTCCCACACGTTATTTCTTAAGCTTCCATCAACCAGCAAGAGTGTTCCCTTTTTTACGTAAGTGCTGACGAATTCCGCACTTTTTCCAAAACAAACTATTCTGAAGAAATCTGCCTGCTTATCTTTTCCATATCTGTTAACGGCAAGCTGAAAATTAACAACTTCCGTTCCATTTTGCGAAATTCTCATCTCTGGTTCGTGCGTTATCCTTCCAACAAGAATTACCTTGTTGTAATTCAAGAGTTTTCACCTTCATCTTTCACTTGTTGAGTTTCTCCCTCATCCTTCTTTTCTTCAGAAGATTCACCGGGCTCAACATTTTCCACTTCTGCCTCTGAAGCTCCCTGCGCTATTTCTTCTTTTTCCACCACATCTTGATTTTCATTTTCCTTTGTCTCTTCCGCTTTTCTTTCCTTCTTTTCTAAATCTTCCCTTCTGAAGATCATCCATCTGAAGATCTGTGGTGTAATCCTGTACATGTCTTCTAATTCTTTTACATGTTGAGGCTCCGCCTCAAAAATTATAACCGTGTAGTCTCCCTGCAGGAATTTGTCAACCCTAAAAGCGAGCTGCCTGATTCCCCAGCGGTCAAAGTTTCGCACTTTTCCTTTGACCTTTTCTTCGATCCATGTCTTGACTCTATTCGCAAGATCGTTTCTTGCATCGTCTTCGACGTTAGGATCGATGATGAACATCGTCTCGTAAATCCTCATTTTTTTACCTCCCATGGACTTATTTGGCCCTGCTCGACTTTCAGCAGAGCGGGCAGAAAGATTATAACATCTTTTTCAAAAGAATTCTTTATATTTTCTTTACACGTCTTCAAGTGAGGCGCTTCGGTAAAATTCCAAAGCCTTTTAAAAGTGATGAACCCTCTTTTTCAACCACGTTGCCATTCTTCCCGGGTTTGTGCGGAGAATCGGGAAAGCCGCTTTTCAAATTGAAATTTAGGAAGAAAAAATGAACGAAAAAATTACCTCTTGACTTTTTAAAATATATATCATATAATCATGATATATGAATATAAAAACTGTAAATTCGATGGCAAATCTGGCAAGGCTTTTTGGAAACGAGTTGAGAATAAAGATCCTCATGTACCTCTTAGAAAAAGAAGAAGCATGTGTTAATGAAGTAGTACAAGGATTGAATCTTAAACAGTCAACCGTTTCCAATCAATTGAAAATTCTTAAGATGGGAAAGATCATAAAAATGCGAAAGGAGGGGAAGAAGATATTCTATTCTCTGGCCGATTCGCATATTTCGGTCATTCTAAATACCCTTAGAGATCACGTAAAGGAGGACGAGTAAATGGAACATCACGGGCATCATCACCATCATGAACACATACATGACGTTGCGGATGGCGCTTCCAAAGCTTTATGGATAAACATTATTTTGAATTTCGTAATAGTGGCTTTTGAACTGTCGTTTGGAATTCTCGCATCGAGTTACGCACTTTTGACGGATTCACTGCATAATTTAGAAGACGCGGGAGGAATGGCTTTAAGCCTTTTCGCTCACAAAGCTTCAAAGAAAGAAAAGAATGAAAAGAAAACGTACGGGTACAAGCGCGCGAGAATAATAGCAGCCCTTATAAATTCGTTGATCCTGCTCATGAGTTTCGCGTTCATAGGATACAAAGCCGCTGTGAGACTTATTCATCCAGAGGCGGTTAACAGCGAGATGATAATATGGGTTGCTTCTGTGGCGCTTGTTGCCAATTTCATAGGAACTCTTCTTTTGTTTGCACATTCTAAAGGGGATCTAAACATAAAAGCTTCTTTCATTCACATGCTTTCAGATTCTCTAAACTCTGCTGGAGTAATAGCAGTTGGAATTTTGATAAGCCTATACCACTGGTACTTTCTGGATCCTTTAATGACTTTTGCCATCATAGCGTACATCACGTACGAATCTTTTGAAATAATCAAAAGCTCCATAAACATCCTTATGGAAGGATCTCCGGATGATCTGGACATCAAAAAAATGAAAGATGAAGTGGAAAAAATAAAAGGGGTTTCTTCCCTTCATCACGTTCATGTATGGAGTTTGGACGGTGAGGACAAACTTATGGAATGCCACGTGAGAGTTTGTCCAATGAGTACAAGTGAAGCGGATAGGGTGCGAAACGAAGTAACACACTTGCTCTCAGAAAAGTACGGCATAACGCATTTAACAATTCAAATGGAAGAAAAGCCATGCGCTAATGAATCTCTCATAGTGAAAAGTTGAAGCTGCTCTAAACAATCATCACAAATACCATTATAACGAGGGCCCATAATTGGTAAGCGATTCCTTCTTCCAAACCGAATACATCTTTCAAAGGCGGCAAAGCCGCCTTTTTCCAAATTAAAAATCCCGCGGTTGCTCCACCAGTTGCCACTATCAATATTTTGAATATTGAAGCACCTCCAAAGGGCATGAAAAAGCATGACGACAAAAGCACTCCCTCAAGCAAAAACTCAAAAGGAGAAAACTTCCACTTTAAGCCTTTGAACAACTTCACAAGGTACATTGAAGTTAAAAAAACGACTAAAAGGGATAAAGTTGGAAAAGCTTCCTCAAAATTCATTTTCGCAAAATATCCAGCCAACGGCGGAATTCCAATCAAAGAAAGGGCGCCTATCATTGTTGAGAATTTTCCGTTCCTGGAAAAAAGCAGCGACTTTGCACTTGAATGGGCAAAAGCGTACAGCGCAGATGCCAACGGTGAAAGACTTAGCAAAGCCACGGCTATACCCATCTGGGAAGTTGTGGAAAAAGCCAGTACTCTTTTAGGCTTTTTTTCAAAAAATGCGTAAATTCCACCGCCAAACGCGGAAAAAAGTCCAACAATTACCACGAACTCTTTTAACCTTTGTGGAAGAAGTGGATAGATCCTAACCATTCCAAAAAGACCGGCATTCACAGCCACTCCCGAAAGCAGCATTGAAACCGGCGTTTCTGACATGGAATGTACGTCTATAAGCCAGGCGCTCAATCCAAAAATTCCACTTTTCACCAACAGCGCCATCACCACAAACATCAACGCAAAAGCGGAAAGCTTTTCGTTTTGCAAAGCGCCAATGGAGAGCACTCCCGTTTCGGAATACAAAAGTATCGTACCGAAAAGATAAAAGGCCAAAGCTATCGAACTCAAAAACATGTATTTCAACGCCGCCCAAATCCGTGCCGGATTTTTGCCATAGCCAACCATCAGAAAAGATATTAAAGAAGTAAGCTCGATGGTCACGTACATGTTGAACAGATCGTTGGAAATGAATAACGCGTAAAGAGAAGCAAAGAGATAATCCATTAAAGAATCCATAAAACTGTCCCATCTTTCAAAACGCGCTTTGACGCTAACCCAAACTGTAAGAAGAGACAGTATAAACCAAAAAGAAGTCGAATCGTACCTTACCTCAACGCCTACAGCTGAACTCCATTCGCCCACAACAAAAGTTGCAGGTGATTGAAAAAACAAAATGTAGGAAACACAAGTTGAAATAAGTATTATTTCGAACCACATCAACCATCTTTTCCTGGTAAAAACTCTGATCGTGCCAAAGAAAGCCGCTAAAAGTACCGGAGAAAGTAAAATATCAGCGCTCATCTTTTTTTATCCTCTTTTTAAGCTTCACAGCGTCAGTGGTATGGTAAACGCTTGAAAGGTAAAGCACAAAGACCAATGAAAGAGCAGAAATGGCGAATCCTACCACTATAGAAGTTATTATCAAAGCCTGTGGCAAGGGATCAACCCTTTCTACTGGTAAAGTAAGCAAAGGAGGCAATTTTCCATTGTATCCAAGCACGACGAATGACAGTGTCACTCCCGTTTCCATTATACCTACCCCTATGAGTTTTACCATTAAGTCCCTCTTTATCGCGACAATAGTTATGCCTATTGCCATTATCACAATTGAAAAGAAGACCTCTGCGTTCATATACTTTCCTTTCTTTTTGAGAATTCGTAAAAGATGATCCAAGCTCCCACAAAAACCTTAAAGCCTATCGAAGAATTCAACAAAAGTGCTCCTCTTCCGCTGAAAAAATTCCCCACTTTTCCAACACAAAATCCAGGAGAGAAAAAGCCACCATGGATATTTCCGAATATCACGTAGATCAGCATCACAAAAATGACAAGATTTTCCAGAAATTCGAGTTTCATCTTTTCCGCTAAAGTGTGTACCTTTGCCGATCCTAACGCCAAAGTTAAAACTACAACACCACTCGCGCCTATTGCTCCACCACTAAAAGCGCCCCCAGCTTGAAGATGTCCTGTTAAGGCTGTGTAACCTCCCCAGACGATCCCTGCAATTCCAAAGATAAAGAGTTCAAGACGCACCAAGAATGACTTGTCTGGCACAATTTCTCCACTTTCTCTTATTCTTTTAGAATAAAAAATAACACCACTCACGGCTACAGAAAAGATCAACAATTCAAAGAGCGTGTCGTAAAGTCTGAAATTAAGGTAAATAGCGCTGACTATGTTAGCGCTCCCATCGTACATCTGCGTGGCCAAAGGGTAATGATTGGCGTTGTGAGATGGTATTTTTACGAAATAAGCGAATGAAAGCAAAAAAATCAACGAAAAAATTATGGTGAAGATGAAAAATTTTCTCATGCTACCTTACATGCCTTTCTATCATGGTATTCAGTTCTCCGCTTTCTTTTAACTCTTTCAGGTATTCATTGAGAGAATCAAAAAGTTCTTCCTCATCAGCGACAACTCCAAAAGAGTAAAAAACCCCTTTCACTTCTGAATGTAAAGGTGGCATCTCTTCGTTTGAAAATGGCAAGGACATGTACCTTACCAAATCGATGCTGAGTCCTTTACCTTCATTTTCATGAAATTCTTCAATCGCTCTTTCAAGTTCTCGCGTTGTTTTGAAGCCGCTTTGCGTTTCATTCCCAAAATTGAATACTTTCGTTTCTAAAAAGCCTTCCGTCATCCTTATATTTTCGTTTTTCATGGTATTCAAAAGGGCAGCAGCCGCCACCTCTATTTTTCCACTTTCAAGCATCTTTAAAATCTCGCCTTCATTGAATTTTACGATTTCCAGCCTGAGTTCGTGGCTTTCACAATAACGCCGTATTATCTCAATTTCAAGATCGTCAAGACCTTTATCAATTTCAACCAAACCTAGCCATAACTTTCCACGATGTTGAAGAGTTACCATGTACAAAAACAAGGTAAAGACCAATCCAATTGACGCTTCTGCAAGAGCCACATCTGGGGCGGCATACATGGAAAAAAGAACAACCGCCGTGATTGAAACGGCACCGTAGACCAAAACCGCTGATGTTCTATCTTTCAAAAACAAGATGGAAGCAGAAAGACCTATCGTTATGAATATTAACGTTTCTGTGAGCGCCATTTTTCCTCTTCTACCTTTATCTTATCGTGAATGGCTCCTCTTGCCAAAAGATGCGTTATAGCTGGACCTTGAAGCACGATCACAACGGCAAGAACAAAATAGACGAAATGATGTGAAGAAAATATTCCAAACGTGATCAATAGCGTGCCCGCTCCGATGACATCGGCAACGCTTAAAAAATGAAGACGAACGTAATAATTCTTCATAAACGTTCCTCCAAGAGTTCCCACAATTACCAAAAACAAAGAAAAAACTACCAAAACTTTTTCAACCATTTGTATTCATTCCTCCAGAAAATGCGACAAAACCGCCATGCTTCCAAGTGAAAGTAGCAACAAAATTAAAGCCACGTACGCAATGTAGCTCATATTTTCTTCTAAAGATAAAAATGAAAGAAAAATGGCGAATTTCGTCGTTAAAGATACAAAACCGGCGATTTTATCCCAAATCGTCGGTCCTTTAATCAGTCTGTACACCGGCAGAATCGCCACGGTGAAAAGTATTATTCCCATGCTCTACCTCGTTAAAATTTGATAACCTTTCATCATCTTTCGAGCTCAACTTCCATTTCCACTGGATTATGATCGCTGTATTTAAAGTTCAAATCAAAGGTCTTAACGGATAAAATTTTCACATTTGGTGAAACCAAAAAACCGTCTATGATCGTGGTGAAATTTTCGCCCTTAACGTATGGCTTTTCATCGGATCGCAAGCTTGGAGTTGACGGATCGTACGCCCATTTCCATCCTTTTGGCGTCCAATTTTTTGGAAAGTTTATGTATATTTCAAGGTATTTCAACGGCGTTGTGAATTTGAAGTGGTGTAACGTTATGCCAGGCATCATGTTGTTCCAATCCCCCGTGACGATGACGTAATTTCCCTTTTCGTACTCTGAAATTATGAATTTTTTCAAATAATCAAGCTGTTTCTTTCTTAAAGTTCCACCTTTATCGAAAGCGGAAAGATGTAAATTCACGTACACCAACTTTTTGGATGAATCTTTCACGTTGTACCAGCTTGCTATGAAACACCTTTTTAGCTGAAAAAGGTTAACTGGCCACTTGTAATCTCCAGGAAAAGACCATCTTTCCACTTTAAATGGTTTGTACTTCGTGAAAAGCGCTATACCAGATTCGACATTTCCCATGGGATGAGAAACCGGCACTGGAACAAAGTTAACCTTGTAATTCAAAGCGTAATAACCGAAGTAATCCTTTAACATCTTGGAGATTTCGGATATTTCATTTATTCCATAACTTCTCGCTGAATTCTCATCCACTTCTTGTAATGAAATGAAATCTCTTTCATGTGATCTTATGAAGTTTTCTATACCGGCCACGTTCTTTTGAACCACTTCCTTGTTTTTAGGCATGGACATTGTACCCCCATCCATGAAAAAATCTTCAGAAGCGTCCAAGCCAGCGTATCCTATATTCCACGTTAACACTGAAAATTTCTTTGGCACCGACGCCTCAAAAATTCCGGGGCTGCTTATGGCGCCAAGTTCCATAACTTTGGGTGGTGAATAGATCGTTATGGTAGAAAAAAGCAAAAATGCGCCTAATACCCCAAGAGCGGCAACTAATGTCCAGATCAACACGTTAAAGATATATTCCATTTTTCTTCTCCCCTCTACTATTCACTATTTGTGACTTGCCAATATAATACCTTATTGACACGGTCATTGTCAAAAATGAAAAAATGTGCTACAATTATATGCTACATATTTTAACCTTTCAATATAACTTCAACAAAAAGAAAAAGGAGGGAGTAATATGTTAAGAAAAAGCATCATTTTGGCCGCTATTCTTGCGATGGCGATCACGTTGTTTGCTGCTACAGCTTTCCAGGTTACATCGCCATCCCAATTGATAGGCGGACCGGCGGCAGCTGGACGCGTTGGGGACTACATTCTCCAAAATTCGGCCATAAAAGTTTTGATAGGGGCCAAAGACAATTTCCATGGATACATGAAGAGCGGTGGAAACATACTTGACGCTTCACTCGCAGGAGTTAACAACGATCTCTTTGATGAAGTCCACACGTATTACGGTTGGCCAAAACAGGCAATTTACACAAAAATATTCATAAAAGACGACGGAAGCAAAAGTGGAAACGCGATCATAGAAGCAGTCGGATACAAAAATGACATGCCTTTTGTCAAAATCGATACGACATATACGCTTGCTGGAAATTCAAATTACGTTGTCATAAGAACTACCCTTACCAACACTTCCAAAAAAGATGTTGGACCTTTTGTTTTTGGCGATGCCGCCTTCTTTGGTTACGCAAGACCGTTCCTTTACGGAAATGGTTTCTCATTTAAAAACTTCAACTCTCCGTTGGTGGCTGGTGTTGGAGACGGTGTTTCTTACGGCTTCACGACAACAGAAGTTAACCCGGCAACTGGAAAAATAAGACCAGTTCACATAGCCTACATATACAGCGATCCTGAAATACTTCCAAAGACCGTTTTAAAAGCCGGACAATCGATCACTTACGAGAGAGAATTCATAGTGGCTCCCACTCTTGCAGATGTTGAAAAGACCGTTTTCAATTTGAGAAACATGCCGTATTTCACCTTAAAGGGCAAATTGGTAGACGTTTTTGGAAATACCGTTCCTTTTGTAAAAGTTATCGTTAAAGCATCCAACGGTTTGACGATAAGCGAAACGGAAACCAACGCCGCTGGAGAGTACACACTCTATCTGCAAAACGGCGATTACACGCTTGGAATCGATCAGGCTGGTTACGTAATGCCCACGAAGTCCTTTGAGGTTTCTTCAAACGGAAATCTTCCAACTTTCGTTGTTAGTTACGTTAAAAAGAATTCCTTTGTGTGGCCTGTGTATTTGACAAACGTTTCAACAGATTCCGTCTTTGTCAACCTCAAAACCATGCTTCCTTCCCAGGTAACCGTTAAGTACGCCGAAAGCTCTTACTACAAGGCACACGGTACGTTTAACGAAGAAATTTCTGAAAGCGCTCCAAAAATTTACCATCACTTGAAGCTCACAAATTTGAAGGCCAATACGGAATATTCTTACATGGTAGTTTCTAAAGATTCGCTTACAGGCGCAATGAAATCAAAAGTCTTCTCTTTCGTTACAACGCCACAGGACGACTCTTTGAAAAACTTCTCATTCGTCGTTTATGGCGACACAAGGACTTTCCAATTGAGAAACAAGCTCGTTTGCGATGCCATCGCAAAAGATCCTGCCCATCCGAGAATCGTCTTCAACATCGGTGATTTGACAATGGACGGTAGGGTATTGGCAAATTGGAACAGATTCTTCTGGGCAATTCACGATTTGGCAGCCAACGTGCCGTATTACCCAATACTTGGAAACCACGAATACAACTCTTCTTACTTCTACGATGCGTTCCCGCTTCCGAAAGGTGGAGGAACGGACGAAGAAGAATGGTACAGCTTCAACTACGGGCCTGTTCATTTCATCGTTTTAGACGCTGACGTTATCTTGATGGAAAAAGATCCCGCGAAAATGCAAAAACAAACGGATTGGCTCATAAACGATCTGAAAGCGAATAAAAATGCCGAATTCAAAGTCGTGATATTCCATCAGCCATTCTGGACAAACACAACAGGTGAAACTGGAAACCCAGAATTGGTTAAATACTGGAAAGACGTCTTTGAAAAATACGGTGTTAACATAGTCTTCAACGGTCACTATCACGCTTACGAGAGATTTGTGGTTAACGGTGTTACCTACGTGACAACAGCAGGTGGCGGAGCTCCCATGTACCAGTTGAAACCAAAAGACAAATGGTGGCCATTTACCGTCAAATCGATTGCCGATATTCATCATTACACGTTAGTTCAAATTGAAGGAAACAAGATGGTCGTAACTGTCAAAGGCGTCATAAAACAGATAAACGATAAACAAGAAAACGCCTTCAAGCCTTATTCCGGCATACTCGATCAATTCACAATAGAATCCTCTTCGCATTGATTAAAACATTAAGCGTAAAACAAAAGGGCCAAACGGCCCTTTTGTTTTGCTTTTTAACATTAAAAATTGTAAAATACCTAGGTGTGAAAAATTCATGAATCGAGGTTAAAAATGCAAGAAGACGTAAAAATTTCGATACGTGATAAAATTCTATGGCTTTCTATAATAGGACTTGACGCTCTTTACGTGTTTTTGATCCTCAACGAACACTTTCCCGCCATAAACAACTACACGTTATTCTTCATTTTATCACTTGCCGCCTATCTGATGGGTTCTTTTGCCATAGCCACATTTTCAAATGATTTTACGGTTGTCCCACACTTTTTTGCAATATTTCCAATGTTGATACTTTTCGATCCAGTTTCCACTTCGCTTATCGCTTACCTCACCGTGCTTTTTGCCTATCGAAAACATGATGCTCGTGCGCGTCTCTTTGGAAGCGTACAATACGCTCTCGCGTATTATTTCGCCGGTCTTACACTTCAAAAAATTGGTTGCAACTTGGGCGGCATCATTTTGGCACTTCTCGTTTTCAAAATTATAAACGCCGTCTTGGTGGACTTTTGGTACGATTTTTTGAGATCAAGAATAAGAAAGATAAAAGTCTGGATAAAGGGCTTTTTTATGGAACTTGGATTTTTTTCAATGACCATTCCAATGGTTGCGGCTTTTCCTTTGGTCAAAAATAACGTTACGTTGGAATTTTTAGTCATATATTCTCTCATTTTTCCACCGGTTTTCGTCAAATTTCTCGCAATTCAAAGCAGGTCAAATAGAGAATTGAAAAGCGAAAAAGAGCAATTGTCCAAAAGTGTTCAAAAATTGAAAAGGATACTCGAAGTTTCCCAGATGTTGAAAGTGAACATGCCTTTGAAAGAGTTAATGATGAGAGTGGCGGCCATAATTCATGACGATCTGGGCTGGGAATACGTGTTGGTAAGCATGGTAACTCCAGATGGAAGAATTGAAAGGATAGCTTACGCTGGTATAAGTGAAGAAGAATTCAAGCGTCTTAAGAAGAACACGCCATCTTTACAGTTCATAAAATCTTTGATGAAGGAAGAATACAAAATATCTAATTCCTACTTTATCCCCCAAGAGGCTGAAGAAATTTTGCCTCCAGAGTCTTCCTTCATCGGAGAATACGAAGAAAAGAAAGATGAAAACGCCTGGCGTGATATGGATTTGTTATGGATTCCAATAACGGATAGAATGGGAAAAATGGTGGCTTTCATTTCGCCCGACAAGCCAAAAAGTGGAAAACGTCCAACATTAGAAGAAATAACGATCCTTGAGATCTTTGCGAACCAGGTTTTCATAGCGCTGGAAAATTCAAGTGAATTCGAAAAATTGCAAGAAAAAGCGATAAGGGATGGTCAAACCGGTCTTTACAATCACACGGAATTTTACAACAAGCTCGAAGGAATTATTCAAAATGATGAAAAATTCTGTCTTGTGATGATAGACATAGACGATTTCAAATTGGTAAATGATACTTACGGCCACCAAATGGGAGACAAAGTTATAGAGTACATTTCCGAAACAATAAAACGTTCGATAAGGCATGGTGATGTAGCGGCAAGATATGGCGGAGAAGAATTCGTGATAATATTCAGGGGCATGAACAAAAGAACCGTAAAATCTATAGCTGAAAGGTTGAGAATATCCGTCGGCAGCGGCAATTCCCCCGTTAAAGTTACCATCAGCGTTGGTGTGGCATGTTATCCAGGTGATTCAAGTACCTCTGCGGGAATAGTTGCGGAGGCGGATAAAGCTCTGTACATGGCAAAATTAAGCGGCAAAAATACCGTTGTGGTTGCCAACACCAAAAATAAGAAGAAAAACTACTAATCCGTTCTGGCTTTGGCTTCGAAAAAATTGTCCTTCATGATGTTCACGCGCAACACAGGTTAACCTTTTCATTCGAAGGCATTTTCATGAACATGTCCTTCATGGCGTGTGCACAAACAATTAAAGCAAAAGAAATAAATACTACAAGAAGTAACTATATACTATTTGTAGACTAAAAAGGAAGAGTTTTTTAGAACGCTAATTTCAATTTGTAAAAATGAGAGAATTTAAAGAAAGGAAGTAATGAGTATGCTTGAATTGAAAAACATATCCTTAACGATAGATGAAAACAAGATCTTAAACAATTTGAATATGCGGTTTGATGAAGGAAAAAGATACGTCATTCTTGGAAACAACGGAACTGGTAAATCAACCATTGCCAATCTCATGATGGGTGTGAAGAAATACCATCCTCAAGAGGGAAAGATACTGCTGAATGGAAAAGATATAACCGATCTTGGAGTTTACGAAAGGGCTAAACTAGGCATAACCATTGCTTTCCAAAACAGCGTTCGATTTGAAGGAATAACAACCTTTGATTATCTAACGCTTGGCGGAAAGGTAAAGGCATCGCTTGAAGATGCAAAAAAGGCGTTGGAACTTGCAGGATTGAATTCAGATTACTTGAAAAGGCGTGTTGATAGTTCTTTAAGTGGAGGGGAAAGAAAGAGAATAGAGCTGGCGTCCATTCTAATGCTGGAAATGAAGTACGTCATTTTGGACGAACCAGATTCCGGAATAGATATGATGTCTCTTGAGACCATTTCCAACATAATAAATATTCTGAACAAGCGTGGAACGACAACCATAACCATAACTCACAGAGAAGAAATAGCCCAAAACAGCGATTACGCCTATCTGATATGCGCTGGAAGGGTGTTTAACGAGGGAGCTCCAGAAAAAATGGCAAGTTACTACAAAGAACTGTGCGATCGTTGCGATCATCCAAACGATCTTCTTAAAATAGCGGAAAGTAGGTGAGAAATATGCAAATATCTGCCAATTACGCAAATGAATTTGAAAAGATAGCCGAAGCTTACGAAAAAAGCGGTGGAGATGCATCTAACCTCTTGGATAAGAGCATCTCTTCCATAATAATAAGTGGAGATAAGATAATAGGACTCAACACCGTCAAAGGTGTCGAAATAGAATCCGGGACACAAGAAAAAGGCGTTTGGGCCAAGATAAGAATTTTAAAGGGCAACAAAATAGAAAAGCCAATTCACCTTTGCACGGGTTTTCTTGGAAAAGAAGGGGAACAACGGGTCAATTTCGACTTTTTCATCGAAGATGACGCGGAAGTGAGTTTCATTTCGCATTGTTCGTTTCCGTGGTCAACGAAACTGACCCATAAAATGGTCGCGAACGTTCATATAGGAAAGAACGCCGTTATGACTTACAACGATGAGCATTTCCACTCTGAAGCTGGTGGCGTTACGCTAATTTCCGATACCCATGCCGTGGTGGAAGATGGAGGAAAATACGAAAATAATTTTGAGTTAACCAAAACGAGAGTTGGAACCCTAAAAGTGAGAATGGACGTGGATTTAAAGAAAAACGCCGTTGCAAAGTTTGACAGTAAAATTCGCGGAAAAGAAGATGATGAGATCTCAATAGTGGAAAGTTTAGGTTTAAACGGCGAAGGCGCCCATGGAATAGCAAAATCCACAGTTGTTGCCACAGATAGAACAAGGGCCAGAATAATAAATGAGGCCTTCGGAAACGCTCCGTATTCAAAGGGACACATAGAATGTAACGAAATAACCAAGGGAGACAAGGTGGACGTTTCAACGCTTCCCGTTTTAAAAGTTACAAACGATCTCTCAGAACTCACCCACGAAGCCTCTATTGGGCGTGTTAATTCAGAACAGCTCGATACCCTTATGGCAAAGGGAATGTCTGAAGACGAGGCTACAGAATTTATAATCAGGGGAATTCTGAGGTAAAAAAACTTACCGACAACTTAAAAGAGCGTTTTAACAAAATCTAAAATCGGTACAACCACAAGAGCCGGAAGAAAGTTTCCGGCTTTTGTATCCCTTAAATTGAAAAGCTTTATGGCGATCATCAACAAAATTGCGCCGCCAACCGAGGTGAAATCGTTTATGTAGATCGGCAACGTTAAAAAATGAAGGTAACTCGATAGGGAAACAATGCTTCCTTCAATAAGATAAACTCCCAACGCTGATGCCAAAACGCCTTTTCCGTAAGCGGAAGCGAGGATTATGGAACTTATGCCATCCATCGTGGCCTTAACGTAAAGCAACTGGTTGTTTCCGGTTAAACCGCTGTTTACGCATCCAAGAATGGTCATAGGTCCTATTGTGAAAAGCACTGTCGCAAAAACGAAACCACTGGCAAAAGTGTTCTCGTTACTTTTTGAAAATCGATCCGCAAGGGACGTAATATGTTCCTCTATTTGCCACCATTCGCCAAGAAGCCCCCCTATTGCCAGACTTATCAAAACGATCAAAAAATTGGAAGCACCCAGTCCCATTTTCAAGCCAAGGAAAACGGTTATGGACCCTATTGACAAAAAGAGCGCGTTTTTGTATTTTTGCGGTAGTTTGGAACCTATGAAAATGCCAAGCACACTTCCCAAAATCACCGTTAAAGTGTTCACAAGCACTCCAAAGTTCAGCATTTTTCCTCCTCACATTACATAACTTCCATTACTAAAGATTCAAACGGTTGAAGTCTTATCTCGCCTTTTATCATTTTTCCAACTTCTCTATCACTTGCCACGCTAATTATGCTGTTTTCGTTGATTTTAACAGCTTTCTCAGAGTTCGTCATGTTCAAAATTACAGAAGCCATTTGAGAGAAGAAAGTACGGCTGTAAAACAAGACACCTTCAGGGCTTTCGCGCCAAAAATCAAGTTTCCCCCTTTTCAAGGCAACGCTTCTCTTTCTGAACCTTAGCAATCTTCTGTAAAAATTCAAAACGGAATCCTCGTCTTTAATTTCATCTTCAACGTTAACACTGGATTTGTTATCGTTAATTGGCAACCACGGTTCAACGGTGGAAAAGCCAGCATATTCACTTGAATCCCACTGCATTGGCGTTCTGCACACATCTCTTCCCTTTCTTGGCCACAACGCCTTTCCCCATGGATCTTTTATTTTATCGTAAGGAATACTCGTGTCTTCCATTCCGAGTTCTTCACCGTAGTAAATAAAAGGCGTGCCCCTGAGGGTTAAAAGCAAAGTTGCAAAGATCTTTGCAACTTTCTTCTTTTCATTTTCATCGAGTTCCCTATTTTCCGTCATGCGCGTCAATATTCGCGAATTGTCATGATTACCCAAAACGTAGCTCGGCCACGCCCTTTCGCCAAAGGTCTTATCGACATTTTCCGCGAGTTCTTTTATCCTTTCAGCGTCCATTGAAAGCTTTTCCATAAAGTCAATGTTAAAAGCCATGTTAAACCTATCAGGGAGCGTGAAAATAAGGTAAAGGCATAACCCCATATCGGCGGATATCTCGCCGACGCTCACTTTTTTGTTTTTTCCATAACTGTCTAAAAATTCCCTTATTTCTTCAACTGCAAGCAAAGTCTCCGGGCGCGCCGTAAATCTATCCCAGTAATACACATCTCTCACACTTTTAAAGAGACTCTCTTTTATTTGAATTCCAGTTAAAGCATCTCTAAATTTTGGATCTTTGTAATAATGAGCCGCAGCGTCAAATCTGAAACCATCTACACCGTGATCAAGCCAAAAATTCATCGATTTGAATATTTCTTTCTTAACCTCTGGATTTCTCCAATTCAAATCCGGCTGCTCTTTAGCAAAAAGATGAAGGTAGTATTGTTTCCTGTTTTCATCCCATTCCCAAGCGCTTTCGGGTTTTGTTCCTGAAAAGAGAGAAACCCAATTGTTTGGAGGCGCGCCATCTTCTTTTGCATCTTTCCATATGTACCAATCCGCCTTTGGATTATCCCTTGAATTTCTCGATTCCACAAACCACGGGTGTTGAACTGACGTGTGGTTGTAAACCTGATCTATGATAACTTTTAATTTTCTCTTGTGCGCTTGTTCTATCAATTCATCAAAATCAGATATACTTCCAAATATTGGATCAACTTCCGTGTAATCACTTATGTCGTATCCAAAGTCTGCCATTGGTGATTTGAAAAAAGGAGATATCCATATTGCATCCACGCCGAGCCACGAAAGGTAATCAAGTTTTTCCGTTATCCCTTTTAAATCACCGATGCCATCGTTGTTTGTATCTTTAAAACTTCTTGGATATATCTGGTAAAAAACAGCTTCTTTCCACCATTCCATTTGAATCACTCCTCACGTTTCTTTCCGATATCATACACCACATTCAAAAGTAAAAACAAAATTGAAATCCAGTTTATCCAATTGCCGAATTTATCGTAAAACGTTTTAACACGATTCGCTTTAATTGAAAAAACACTTTCAACTTTCTTGTGTATCGGAAGTTCTTTCTGTACACGGCCGTACCCATCTACAAATCCGGTTATGCCTGTATCGGCCACTTGAATGGTCCACTTTCTGTTTTCCACCGCCCTGAAAACGCTTTGTGCGAAGTGCTGTTCCAAAGCCGTCTTTTGACCAAACCAACTGTCATTTGTAACGGTTATCAAGAAATCGGCACCCTCATTTGTGAATTTTCTTGAAAGCCTCCCAAAATAACTTTCAAAACATATCTGCGTCGAAAAGGTTAAGTTATCCCATTTAAAGAGCGTGTATTTCTTACCGGGAGTGAAGAATTTGGAAAGCTTTAAAAATTTGAAAATGCCAAATATTCTGGGGTAAGGAAGTTTTTCGGTAAAAGGAACCAAGATGTGTTTAAAATATACATCCTTCATTCCCTCTGAATTGAATAGAGCAACTGCATTGTACACTTTCCCGTTTGAAAAGAACGGAAATCCTATCACCGCCGCCATATCGTATTTTTTTAAGAGATTCGTTAAGGAAAAAAGGGTTCCTTTACTTAAATTGTACTCAAATGTTCCCTCAGGAAAGACAACCAAATCAGCGTGTCCACGCGCTTTTTCTATGGAGTTGATCACATCGTTTAGTATTTCGTTTTCACTCATTTCATACCTTTGCGCAACCGAAACGTTTGGTTGAACAACCGCCACTTTAACAACCCTTCCATGGCTGGAATGTGGAACAAGCAAAAAGGTTGTATAGAGAAAAAAAGTCGTGATGGTCAAAACCGCAAAAAGCCATCCTCTTTTTTTATTCAATGAATGGTAAAAAGAATAGTTCACAAAGACCACCACGAAAACCAAACCAAGTGTGCCGAAAAAGCTTGTAAGCTGGATTATTCCAATTTGAGAGTACAAGGCGTTAGAAAGACGAGCGCCGGTAAAGCCTATGTCTCCGATACCTCTAATGTATTCCACAAGTGTGTACGCACTTGAAACCGACAGTGCCTTTATAATCCACGGCGCTTTACTCTTAGACACGAGAAAAGCGGCAAGGCCAAAAATCGCCCAAAAAAATCCTTCAATTGGCAGCGAAACGAAGAAAGCTAGCGCCCCCAGGTACGATGGAAATTCGTTAAAAACGGAGATGTTGTTCATTAAAGTTGGAAGCAGCCAATAAAGCGATATTCCAACAAACGTGATGCCAAGCATCCAGCCATAAAGTATGGAGGACCACCATTTCATTTCCCTTATCGAAAAGAAAAAGGGAATGAGCCCCACCCACACGAATACGCTTGAGATCATGCCGGGCATTGAAATCGCCAGCAAAAACGCGGAAAGTTCAACCAGTGCTAATCTTTTGAAAATTCCGAAATGTCGTATTCTTTTTTGCACTTTTGGCAAAAGAGCACCTCAGTTCCATCTCTTTTTTTCTTGTAATAAAGAACTTCTCCATCTTCTGGGCATGTAAAGTTGGAAGGTTCGTACCAACTGATGAAATCACAACTCTTCGGATTATTTTCGCAAATGTAAAAGGTTCTTCCTTTTTTGCTCTTACGTACTATAATCTTACCCCCACATTTTGGACATTTCCCTCTGGCGTAAGTGTTAACAGATCTCACGTAATCACACTCTGGATACCTACTGCAAGAGATAAAATCCCCGTATCTGCCATGCCTCAAAACCAAGGGCGCACCACATTTTGGGCACTTTTCATCCAACACTTCAGCTTCTTTTATTTCAACGTGTGCCATCTTTCCATCGAACTTGATCTCTGAAGAGGAGGGGATCTTTTTTCTTTCGCCACACTTCGGACACTCCAAATAAGCTCCGTATCTACCATATCTCAAGTTCATATTCGTTCCGCATTTTGGACATTTCACATCTGTCGGTATCAAAAGCTTATGCTTACCACTCTTTACCTCTTGCAAAACCCTTTCGAGATTTTTCATAAAGTCATCGTTGAATTTTTTTAAGATCTCTTGCCAATCGCTCTTTCCTTCTTCCACTCCGTCGAGTGCTTTTTCCATGGAGGCGGTAAACTTCAAATTGACTATTTTTGGAAACTCTTTCGTTAAAAAATCGTTCACGATCATGCCAAGAAATGTGGGAACCAAACTCTTTTTTTCCTTGCTAACGTACTTCCTCGTTATCAAAGTTTGAATAATAGTGGCGTAAGTGCTTGGGCGACCAATGCCCACCGCTTCCATCTTCTTCACAAGAGAGGCTTCGGTGTACCTTGATGGTGGTTTGGTTTCCAATTCTTGCAACTCCAATTTATCTACTAACACTTCTTGTTTTTCCTTAACATCAGGAAAAGAAGTGCTTTCATTTTTTGTTGGCATGACCTTTTCAAAGCCGTCAAATATCCTCTTTTTAAATGTCAATTCGAAAATGGCCCTTCTCTTGGAATCGCCAATCTTAACCACTTCTTTTGTGTAAATGGAATCTTTCATTTGAGAAGCCATAAACCTTTTCCATATTAAAGAGTAAAGTGCATACTCCTCTTGCGAAATCTTTCCCTGCAAAGACTCCGGTGTCACACCGGGATAAGTTGGTCGAATTGCCTCGTGAGCGTCTTGGGTTAACGAACTTTTCTTCACGACTTTCTTCTTCGCCACGTACTCCTTACCGAATTTTTCTTCTATGAATTCAGCTGCCTTTTCGCGTGCCACATCTGATATTCTGTAAGAATCTGTTCTCATGTAGGTAATAAGCGCCATGTTTTCACCGTTCACATTGACACCTTCATACAATTTTTGGGCTATTTTCATCGTTCTTGCAACTGAAAAACCAAGCAAAGAAGAAGCTGCCTGTTGAAGGGTGCTTGTTTTGAACGGTAATGGCGCTTTTGTCACACTTTCTGAACTCTCAACATCTAAAATTTCAAACCTGGAAGAGGAGATATACTCAAGCGCTTCCTGGGCATTTTGATGGTTTAAAAATGGTTTTTTTGACAGATCCTCACCGTCAAAGAATCTCAACTTTGTTTTTTCTTTCAGAATCTCGGCCTGTATTTCGTAATAATTTTGGGGATTGAACTTAAGGATCTTCTTTTCCTGTTCACACAATATCCTCAGAGCCGCGGACTGCACTCTTCCAGCGCTAAGGCCGTACTTGAAAACTTTCCATAACACCGGACTCACCTTGTAGCCTACTATTCTATCTAACATCCGTCTCGTAAGTTGGGAATTTACCATGTTCATATCGATATTTCTTGGGCTTTTCACCGCTTCTTTTATAACATGTTCCGTTATTTCGTTAAAGACAATTCTGTTTTTCTTTCTTGGATCCAGATTCAATATGTAAGAGAGATGCCAAGCAATCGCTTCGCCTTCGCGATCGTTATCGCTTGCAAGAAGCACTTCTCGACCTTTTGCTTTTTCTTTTAACTCTTTTACGATCTTTTCTTTACCACTCATTATTTCAAATTCCGGAACGAACTTTCCATTTATCTTTATTCCAAATTTGGATTTTGGCAGATCTCTTATGTGTCCCTGTGAAGAAGTAACTTTAAATCCTTTTCCAAGATACTTTTGAATTGTTTTCGCTTTTGATGGCGATTCAACTATGACCAGCTTCTCAACCATTTTTTTCTTCCTTTCGTTCATACTTCGAATTTATTCCAGTTAAGCATTATCTTTCTTCCAAGATATCTATCGTAATCGCTCCACGTGGAATTAGAATTTTTTTCCTTTAAAGAATTTATTTGCCCTATTTTTGAATCCAAATCATCCGCCTCGTGAAGTATCATCGCTTCAAGAGTTTTTGGAAGGGTGGGAGAACCCCATTCGAGTTCACCGTGATGGGAAAGTATCATGTGATTAAGATGAAGAAGTGTCTTCTTTGAAAGGACAGGTACTTTTTTTGCCCATTCGTCTAACATTTCAACACCAAGTACGATATGTCCTATAAGCTCTCCTTCATCACTTCTTTCTATTCCGTAAGGCTGCATCTTGTATTCTTTTATTTTTCCAACATCATGTAAGGCGGCGCCTACCAACAACAAATCTCTGTCTACATTTTCATAAAGTTGAGAAATGGCATCGCAAAGTTTCATAACTCCGAGGGTATGTTCCAAAAGCCCACCGCGATAGGCATGATGTACAACTATGGCAGCTGGAGAGGTGATAAATTCTTCAACGAATTTGTCGTCACTGAAGGGAACGTTGATAAGTTCTTTCAACGTTTCGTTCTTTATGCTGTTCACGAAAGCCATGAAATCAGAGTACATCTCATTTACATCTTTTTTTGTGGTAATGATGAATAAGTCAGGATCGTATTCTCCCTCCTTTAACACCATGAGAGAATCCCTTGATTTGTCCAAATTTATCTGTAACCTATCCATGTAAGAAGAGACGTGACCATGAATTTTTACTATTGAATTCACCTTTACCTTAGAATCATTCTCAGCAGCGTTAAACCAGTCTATAGCCCTTATTTCACCGCTTTTATCCGCTAAAGTTAAAAGTAAGAATTTTTTCCCATCTTTTGACTCTTGCAACCTTTTACTCAAAACTTTAAGCTTCATATCAACAACGTCGTTTTCGTCAACATCACTTACCATTTTCTGAGCGTACATTTCTTTTTTCGAAAAGCCTAACTTTTCAAGGTACTCTTCACTGAAAAGTTCTCCAAATTTCACAACGAAACACCGCTTTCTTTTGTGTATGTTTTTATACATTCCAAATATTACCATATATCTTGAAGGTTAAGCACATTTAAAAATATTGCGGAGGATTCGTAACTCTTACCTCCGCATACTCATCACTTTTAATTTTGATCAAACACGATTTTCAATTCATGCTCTCTGGACTTTACCAGATTTAAGGCATCTTGTGCAAACCATTAAACGCTTGATCTTACCATCTTCGCCAACAACTTTTACGGGTTGAAGGTTCGGCTTGAAAGTTCTTTTAGTTTTCTTGTGAGAATGGCTTACGTTGTTTCCGGTTGAAACGCTTCTACCGCATATATCGCATTTTCTGGACATCGTTGTTGCTCTCCTTTCTAACACAAGCTTTTAAATTTTCATCACTTGATTTTTATTTGGATTTTCTAATTCAAGGGCGGGAATTCATCCCGCCCTTAGGAATCACATTTCACTCTTCAAGCGAGATGGCGCCTACTGGGCACGAATCCTTTGCGTCTTCGCAGCACCCTGCGCTGCAATCGTCAGCGATAACGTGAGCCTTTCCATCATCACCGAGTTTAAAAACCTGTGGACACAGGCTTTCGCACACGCCACAGCCAATGCACAAATCTTCATTTACAACTGCTTTCATAGTTACAGCACCTCCGCATTATAAAGATTTAACATCTTTCAACTTGCACCAAACTTGATTATATCATATCATAATTCGTGCGCTTATTAAAAAATTGTTTAATTTAGAAAATCTTTTTTCTCATCATTCCGCTGCGAACAATTCTTCTTTTTGCTCTTCCAGCGAAAAATCTTCCATGAAGATCTCTTTTGGCTTCTCAATACCGTTAAAATTCGTTCCGTAATCCACGGTGTAAGCACCGGCATTTAAAAAATAAACCGTATCGTTTAAAGATATGTCTTCCGGAAGTTCAACTTCATCGTATATGACGTCTACGCTGTCACAGGTTGGTCCGGCAAGGGTAAAGATCTTCTTTTGATGTTCCTCTTTTCCTTCAACGACAACTTTGTATCTCAAGTCTTCTATCGTTTCCATAAGTCCATGGAAAACTCCCGCATCCAGATAAATCCAGTTTGTCATATCTTTCTTTGATCTTAAGATCACTTTAGAAACCAGAATTCCGGCATCTCCAACCATGGATCTTCCTGGCTCTACGTAAAGTGTTGGTCTGTCCATGAAATTGAAGTATTCTTCTATACTTTCGTTGATGACCTCTCCAATTTCCTCAACAGTGGGTATGTCTCTAACGTACTTTATTGGCATTCCGCCTCCCAGGTTTATGACGTTCATCTTTATACCCTGCAGGCGGGCAAACCAAAAGATATCGGCAACTTTCATAAGGGCAACTTGCCAACTGTATTTATCGTAGCATTGTGAACCGACGTGAAAGGAAACGCCAATTGGTCGCAATCCAAGTTTAAAGGCGTAAATTATCAAGTCTTTAACGTGTTCTATGTTCGTGCCGAATTTCTTTGATAAAGGCCAATCGCTGTCCGTTTCTCCCATAGCCAATCTGAAATAAACTTTCGAATGTGGGGCATTTCGTGATATTTTTTCGATTTCCATCTCAGCGTCAACCGCGAAAAGGTCAATACCGTTTTCATATGCGAATTTTATGTCTTCTTCTTTCTTTATCGTGTTGCCAAAACTCATCATCGATGGTTCTATACCCAAACCAAGCAGTTTTTCGATTTCTCCCTTTGAAGCAACGTCAAAAGATGAACCTAAATCATGCAGCTTATTCACCACGCGTTCATGAGAATTAGACTTCACAGCGTAAAAAATTTTCACACCTGGTATGGCATCTTTCAGTCTGCGGTAATTACTTTCCACAATATCAAGATCCATAAGGACAAAAGGTGTTTTTACTTTCCTGGATATGAAACGAACCTTTTTTGTAATTTCCATCTTGCCCCACCTCACCTGTTAATGATAGAGAATTCGACAAATCATAGTATTAGATACGTTACACTTTTAAACGCACTAAGGTTAATTTTAAAAGAAAAATCTATTTCTCTTTCTTAAAATGCGCTGCTGACTCAACCTGTGCGTCAACGTTGCCACGTGTTTCAAAAAAGGATTAAATCTCGCCATCGAAGTACTTGCAGAACATATTGTTTTCATTACTCAAATTATGCCTCAAATTGCGCAAGTTTGAACATGAATTTCTCAAAGCTGAATTCTTATTTTGCTCCCTCGTATAATAGTGCCATAGATAAGAAAAGGAATATTTTACGATCAGAATATGACAAAGTTAAACTTTGCTAAAAGCGCAAAGCCTTCTTACTTAAAAGTCATTGTTAAGTTAGAGATTTTTTATTCAAAAAGCGTTAAAATCGATTCGAAGTGTGAAATGCAGTGAAGACTGCATCAAATGAAAGCGAGGAGGTTGCGCAATGGCAAACACAGGTTTGTTCGAGGATGCCTTAACCCAGTTTAACAGGGCGGCAGACTTGATGAAGTTAGACGAAGGAATACGCCAAGTATTATCATCTCACAAAAGAGGAATAAGGGTTCAATTTCCAGTTAAAATGGATGACGGTTCAATCAAAGTTTTCACCGGATACCGTTATCAACACAATGTTGCGAGAGGACCGGCAAAGGGAGGAGTTAGGTATCATCCCAACGTAAATGAAGACGAGATAAAAACTCTTTCCTTCCTTATGACCTGGAAATGTGCGGTTGCCGGCATTCCCTACGGTGGAGCGAAAGGTGGAGTTAAAGTTGATCCACATGAATTGTCCACGGGAGAATTGGAAAGACTCTCAAGAAGGTTTTTCTCCGAAATAGCTCCCTTTATAGGCCCAGAAACCGATATTCCTGCTCCAGATGTCAACACCAACGCCCAGATTATGGCGTGGTTTCTTGACACTTATTCAATGGGAGAAGGGCGTTCGACTTTGGGAATAGTTACCGGAAAGCCCTTGGAATTAGGAGGTTCCCTTGGAAGGCCGGAAGCCACGGGAAGAGGCGTTAGCATAATAACGAATGAAGCAAGCAAGTACTACCTCGGTGATGAAATAAAGGGAAAGACAGTTGCCGTGCAAGGATTCGGTAATGTTGGATCTTACACAGCCCTAATTCTTGGAGAAGAATACGGTGCAAAGGTAGTCGCAATAAGCGACATAACCGGCGGATATTACAATCCAGAAGGGATAAACGTTAAAGAAGCTTTTGATTACGTCACGGCTCACAAAACTCTGGAAGGCTTTAACGCACAAAAGATAACAAATGAAGAGCTACTTGAACTGGACGTCGACGTACTCATTCCAGCGGCTTTGGAAAGAACTATAAGGGAAGATAACGCTGACAAAGTGAAAGCTAAACTCATCGTTGAAGCAGCAAACGGTCCAACCACACCAGAAGCCGATGCGATATTGAGAAGTAAAGGCATCCATCTCGTTCCAGACTTTCTTGCTAACTCAGGCGGCGTTACCGTTTCGTACTTTGAATGGGTGCAGGGACTTTATTCTTACTTCTGGGATTTAGAGGACGTTAGAAAAGCGCTTGATAAAGCCATGAAAAACGCGTTTAAAGACAGTGCGAAAGCTCGTGAAGAGTACAACACTGATATGAGAACGGCTTCTTACATCGTGGCTATTGATAAAGTTGCCACGGCTACAAAACTGCGCGGAATTTATCCTTGATTGAAAAAAGATTTAAAAGAAAAAGAGAACGTTCACGCGTTCTCTTTTTCTTTTACCTCGGCTAAATCTTCTTTCCTTATCTCTTCTTTTTCATCCTCTTCTCCATTTCCTTTTTGCTTATTCCGCCATTCAAGGTTTAAAGCGGCCTTAAGCGAAACCAACCCCACTTCTAATTGTCTATCGTCTGGTTCTTTGGTCGTTAATTTTTGAAGCCACAATCCAGGCAAAGCCAAAACCTTTACAACCGGATTATTTAAGTATTTCGCTGTAAAACGTTGGAATTCGTAGGCTAATCCAGCCACAACCGGAATAAGGACAACTCTCCAAAACATTTTCCACCAAATATTCATCGGGCCAAACGCAGCGACAATGCTGAAAACAATTATTGCGGCGACCATGGTTATCATCAAAAAACTCGTTCCACACCTTGGATGCAAAGTTGAATATTTTCTGGCATTTTCAACTGTTAATTCTTCATTCGCCTCGTAAGTGTAAACGGATTTGTGTTCAGCCCCATGGTATTGAAAAACCCTCTTAATGTCTGGAATAAATGCAATTATCCATATGTACACCAACAAAATAACAGTTCTAATTGTGCCTTCAACCAGAGCAAATAACATTCCATTTTCTCTTAGCGGCTTAAAAATAGACGTTACCAACACGGGCAGAACGGAAAACAACCCAACGGCAAAAACCAATGCTATGAGTAGTGAAAAGATTATGTCTTTTGTTGTCAACTGCTCTGTCTCATTTCCTGACATATTAGCAGAAAAATTCAATGCCTTTATTCCAGTGACCAGAGCATCGTAAAGCACAAAATTTCCCCTTATTAAAGGCCAGCCTCTCCATCCTTTTGGCCTTTGCATACCACCGTAATCGGAGACAACAATTTCTCCATTTGGCCTTCTCACGGCAACAACGGTTTTCAAGCCTTTCATCATAACGCCTTCTATCACCGCTTGCCCTCCGACGCTTAACCCTTTTGGATAATCTGGCATATTTCTAACTTCCTTTCGTTAACCTTACTTTTATTCTCTCCACGATGATATTCCTCACGTCATCTTTAAAAAGAATGCTGAAAAATTTGTACGCTTGCCTGTCAACCGAAGAAGAGAGTTGTGAAAAATAAGCTTCCATTTTTTTAAAGAATTCATTTCTTTCCTCTTTGGTCATAGAATGAATTTCTAAAACAACGCGCCGAAGGTTTTCATCCTCGGCGCAGGATCTTACAATTTCATTTATTTCTTTTTGAAGAACCTTCATGCTCTATTACTTTTCTTCTTCGGATGATTCCTTTTCTTCTCCCACCACGAAGACTTTTATCGATATTCCAGTTCTCTTATCCCCGCCTATTTCGATATCGACAAAACCAGGAATCATTCCTATGTCTTTACCACTTTCATTTAAAAAACGTCTGGCAACCGCTACCGCCTTTACCGCTTGATTCACCGCACCAGCGCCGATGGCTTGCAACTCAACCATTGGCTCTTTTCCAAGTGCACCGGCGATTGCTCCTGCCACAGAATTTGGATTTGACTTTGAACTAACCTTTAATGTTTCCACGTTCAACGCCTCCTTGTTCGCATGAGATGAGTTTATCAAAGAAACCATTTACAACTCTTTTAAGTTCTTCAACGTTGCTTTTCTTTAGTGCCTTTAACTTTACCTCGTGTGAATTAGGAAGACCTTTAAGATAAGCAACGACAAATTTTCTAAAAAGTATTATACCATGAATTCCGTATTCCTTAATTGTTTTATCCAAATGAAGGTTGAACACACGTTTTCTCTCACTCAAATCAACGTGAATTACCTTTTGAGATTTAAAATATTCGCGAACAACTTTGAATATCCAAGGATTACCTATAGCACCTCTCGCAATGAGCAAAAAATCAGCTTTCGTTTGATTGATCGCGTGATAAGCGTCGAAGTAAGTAAATATATCACCAGAAATTCCAATTTTAACACCTGGAAGAGCTTCTTTTAACACTTTTGCACTTTCCCAATTCGCTTTTCCATTATACCCTTGTTCAACGGTCCTTCCATGTATAGAGACAAGAAAAGCACCTCCATCAGAAGCCGCCTTGGCTACCTCAAGATAATTTTTGTTCTTCTCTCTTCCAAGACGGATCTTTATTGAGACTTTGAATCCGTTCTTTGACAGAAGCTCAACTATGCTCCTTATTCTCCTGGGATCCTCCATAAGAGCGGAGCCGTAACCACGTTTGACAACTTTCTTTACAGGACACCCAGCATTTATGTCAATCCAGTTTGAACCGTTTTTGCTTCTTACAATTTCAGCGCTCTTTAAAAAAAGTTCCGGTTCTCTTCCAAAAAGCTGAACAACTTGTCTTTTCCCACTTTTAGGAATCATTTCAAAGCTTTTGAAATTATTACTTGTCAATCCGTTTACACTTATCATTTCGGTAAAAGCTATATCGGCACCCATGGAGATACAAAGCTCGCGGAAAATTTTATCATTCACACCGGCCATTGGTGATAACGCTATTTTCAAATTCATTCATCTCTCTTTTTGAAGATATTCTGCACATATATTATCAAGAAACCAATTTGAACGCAAAATAAAACTTTGGAGTTATAATAGAATTTAAAGGTCGACTTTTAATAAAAAAATCACAAAAGAAGTGATTTTAATGGATACTGTTACAAAGAAAAAAGCTTACAGCGCTGTGGTTTGCGTAATGCTTTCTTACTTTTTGCCCTCCATGACTCGTGCAAGCGTGGGAACCGCTATGCCGCAAATATTAAACGATATTGGTGGATTATCCATGTATTGGTGGGTTTTCGATGCTTTTATACTCTCTGTAGGATTGGTTATTCCAATTTTTGGAAAGCTCTCTGACATATTGGGAAGAAAATACCTGTACATAACCGGTTTATCCGTTTTTGTCGTTGCATCCTGGTTTGGTGGTATGGCACAAACAATATACTGGCTCATAGGCGCAAGCGCAGCGCAGGGTGTCGGGGCTGGTATTATCATAGCGATAGGTCCGGCAATTATCGGAGACTATTTTCCACCAAAGGAGCGCGCAAAATATCAAGGACTTATTGGTAGCGTGCTTGCCGCTTCTAGCGTTATAGGACCGCTGATGAGTGGATATTTAACGGATACTGTTGGATGGCGATGGGTATTTTTCATGAACATACCTCTGGGTCTTCTCGCGATATTCGTAAACATCTTATTTCTTTCAAAATATTCACCGAATATCGATAAAAATGCCAAAATCGATTACAAAGGAATTTCAACACTTGGAATCATGCTATTTACAATGTTGTTAGGATTCACATACGTTTCAATAGAAAACACCTGGTTTGATCGTAAAACTTTGACTCTTTTTCTAATTTCGTCAGTATTTTTCATCGTTTTTTATCATATTGAACGGCGCCAAAAATATCCCGTTATAGACTTCAACCTGTTCAAAAATGAAATTTTTTCCGTTTTCAATATTTTGAGTTTTCTTATGGAATTTGCAATGTACGGTTCTTTCATTTACATACCGCTTTTCGTTCAAGCCGTTCAAGGAAAAACGGCCTTAAATACAGGTGTAATACTTGCTCCAATGATGTTATCCGCAATTTTGACAAGTATTATCAGCGGATTGTATTTTTCAAAAACCGGAAAATACAAAGCCGTTACCATATTGGGTATAGCTTTAATGGCTTACGGACTTTACAGAATGTCTTATTTAACGCCAACGTCCTCCTATTCTGTTCTTGCAACCGACATGATAATAATTGGACTTGGGATGGGATTGGGACTTAGCATACCTTACAGTGTTATTCAAGGAGTCATTTCTAAAAAATACTTGGGGTTATCCCTATCCTCTCTAAGATTTTTTGAAAATGTAGGTGGAACGGTTGGAGCTGCGGTCATTGGAACTTTTGTTGATACCTATTACATAACCAAAGTTAACACCCTTCCAAAAATTCTCAATTACGTGATGCCACAACAATTTTTACATTGGATGAAAAGTCCACAGCTTTTGATGGCAAAAGATAGGGTGATTTCATCAGCACCTCCTTTTGCACGTCCAACATTAGAAAGTTTGTTAACCAAGATGACGAATTGGTTTTCTCAGTCGATAGACAACGCTTTTTTCATAGCTTTTCTCGTTATGAGCTCAGCTGTTGTCGTGGCCATCTTCTTAAAAAGAGTAAAAATAACCGATTAGTACCCCTGATAAATCAAGCGTCTTTAAGATTAAACCGTTCCAAAAATTCGGAACGGTTTAATATCTAACGTAAATTCACGCATACGCATTTAGATCTAACAAACCATGACCGCTTAAATTGAAAACAATGACCTTCTTTTCTCCTGTTTTTATGGCTTCTTTCGCGTATCGAATCGCTCCTGCGATGGCATGGCTTGATTCCGGTGCAGGAATAATTCCCTCCACAACGCTGAAAAGCTTCGCAGCGTTGAAAGCTTCTTTCTGATCTATGGCAATGGCTTTTACTAATTTTTCATGTATCAACCTGCTTATTATAGGAGAAGCACCATGGTATCTCAACCCCCCGGCGTGAATGGCTGGTGGAACGAAATCCTTTCCAAGTGTGTACATTTTCAGCAATGGCGTTAATCCTGCCGAATCACCATAATCGTAGCGGTATTCGCCCTTTGTCA
>WFYR01000007.1 GCA_015489955.1 Mesoaciditoga sp.
TCCTGTTGATTGGTTTGTTCAAATTAATTTTACAAAAGGTGTTGCCGGCTTTTCAATATTTATGCCTTTTTTCAATGACCTGCTTTACGCCTTTTTTGCTTTTTTAATCTTCACGCACAACGTGAGTTAGAGAATATTATAACATTATTTTACACATACGTAAGCCCCTCACCTGCAGATTTGAAGGAGAAGACTCACATTGATTGAAGTCTAAATATTTTTTATAGCCATTTTTCATCATTTATTTGTAGGCGTCTCCACGATTCACAATTTCTATAATCAATATGATGAAGTTCATTTCATGTAATGTGAAAATGATTCTATAAATTCCCATTCTCAGTCTTATCAATCCAGAATATTTGCCTTTTAACAGTTTTAAATCTGGTTTTGAAGTACCTTTTCCCTCATAAAAATTTATCAATTCGTGGAAAGATTTGTTGATTCTTTCTTTTGTTTTTTGATCTAACCTATCAAATGTTTTTTTGGCTTTCTTTGTCAGCTTAACGATGTAATTCATATTCATCAACAATTTTTAGATCGTCTTCGTTAAGTGAATCCAGGATTTTTGTCAATTCTTCGTTTTCTTCTTCATCACAAAATGGTGTGTTAGCCATGAGCTTAAAGTAAACTTTGTTGTATTTATGATTTTTCAACAATTCGTTTATCGCTTCTCTTATTATTTCACTTATGCTTTTGTTTTGAATTTTCTTTAATTCTTCCAATATTTTCCATGTTTCCGAATCCATTGTGATATTGTGCCTTTTAAATTTTAACACGATATTTTTTCACCTCACTTGTGTTATTGTGTATATACGCATTATATCATGATTAAAGAGTGAAAATTCAGCAAGGTGTGCATATGGTTAAGTGTGATAGACATTGTAAAGATGGATGTCAACACTACATAAGAAAATTCATGATGATCGGTGCGGACTGGGCAATTACGGCAATGAGAGCAAGTTTATTCGTTGCTGAGGAATTCAGAAGGGGTTTGAATGGATATCTTAAATTTTTTCATCATGTCATCTTTCAAAATGGTCAAATCTTTGTCTCCAGTGACAAGAATGGCCTTGCTTTCAATTGCAACCGCTAAATAGTCATCATCTTTTGGGTCGCGCGAGAGCTTTTGAATATTTTTTATCTTTACGTACGTTATAATCCCACTTTTAGAAAGCTCCTTCAAAATACGCGACACATTTATCGGATCAAGAGTTTTCTTCTTTCCGATTTTTAATTTGTCTGCGAATTCTATCAATTCAATTCCAAATCGCAGTGGTTCAATTATTTTGAAATTCTTTAAAGACTTTTCAAGAGCAAGATAAGCGCTTCCTGAAGGAGACAAAGTGGAGCAGTTTCTATAAGAAGTCTGCTCCCGTTTACGGGGGAAGTGGCAGCAGAGCCGAGAAAGGGAGAGCCAAGTTTTGGTAGGAAAATTGTAGACTGGTATTCGAGCAACATAAGCCTCAATTTGCTTGCGCTTATAAAAATCAAAGCAAAATGCAAAACTCTCAAAATATGCACGCTATTCTGGTGGAGGCGACGGGAATCGAACCCGTGTCCGAAGTGCGCACGCCATGAACGTCTCCGAGCGCAGTCCACGTTTTAGTGTCGCCTTTTCACCCGCGTGGACGCGGTTGAAAATGCCAAGTTTCCTTTAATTTCCCCTCGCAGCCGGAAACAACTCTGCAAGGGTAAGATTGGATCTTTGACGCTTTACCCGCTTCTCCAATCAGAAAGCGGAAAGCGGCTGCTATCTTCTATTAAGCAGCAAGTGCGTAATCATTATTGACGCTTATTTTCACTTCTGCCTTTATTTACGAGGAGACAGAAAACCTCGGCTCGCTTTTCATGTTTTGCGCACCCCGTCGAAACCATTTCGCCCCCAGATGTATTTTACCACACATTTAAATGTACTTTTAGAAAAGATTGATGATATAATTTATAGTTGTTTTTTACCAGTTCATCATCGTTGAAAGGAGATAGAAGTTGGATAAATTCATCGTAGCCATTGTGTCTTTCCTGATCACTTTGCTCCTTACTCCATTAGCCATAAAGCTTGCAAAAGCCCACAACTGGGTGGATCTTCCAAATGAGAGAAAAATTCATACCGTTCCCATGCCAAGAATTGGGGGCGTTGGTATATTCTTAGGTATAATTGCCGGATTACTTGTGACGTACTACTATTACCACTTAAATTGGATTTTATGGATGGTGGCAATATCTACACTCATATCTTTGATGGGCTTTATCGACGATGTAAAGGGATTGTCCTTTAAGGTAAAATTTCTTGTCCAAATAATTGGAGCAGTGTTGGCCATTTGGTTGGTTGGAGTGAATATTCCTTTTATCACAAATCCTTTTACTCACGCCAAGATAAGCTTTGAAATTTTCGGACCACTTATATCCGTTATATGGATTGTTGGCATAACAAATGCGATAAATCTTTCAGACGGTTTGGATGGTTTGGCCGCCGGTTTGAGCGCCATATCGGCCCTTACGCTGGCCGCCACATCTGCAAAAACTGAAATGGCAGTGGCTTTGGTAGCGTTGGCCGTTTTTGCATCTGCCATCGGTTTTTTGAGGTATAATTTTCATCCGGCCAAAACTTTTATGGGGGACACTGGAAGCCAATTATTGGGGTTCATGTTGGCAATTTTAGCCATAAAGGGTTCATCCCTTTCGGCATCAACGCTATCGCTTGCCATACCGTTGTTGGCAATAGGAATTCCAATTTTGGATACGACGTACGCTTTTATAAGAAGAATGGTGAGAAAAGGGAATCCTTTTCTTCCAGACAAGATGCACATTCATCATCAGCTTCTAAGCATAGGATTTTCGCACGTTGGAGCCGTCTTGTTCATGTACGCTGTAAGTGGCACGCTGGCAACTATAGCCATTGTTTACAGAGGAAAACACGAACTGACTTTGTTGGCTTCTTATTCGATAATTGCCATAGCGCTGTTGGCGTTTCTTAAGGTTATGAGAGTGAGAAGCTATAAGAGAAATGGAGGTCGAGAAAATGGAAAAAATGCTAAGGGTTAAAATTTTAAAAACTGGTGAAACGGTTGAATATCCTCAGGGGATAACGTTGGAAAGCGTAGCTAAAGAATACGAAAATTTGTACGCATCAAAAATCGTGGCCGCAAAGGTTAACAACGATATAAGAGAGCTCTTTAAAACGCTGGAGCGTGACGCGCAGATCGATTTTATAGATCTCACGGATGAAGATGGAGTGAGGATATACCAACGTGGTCTGATGTTTATAACGTACATCGCGGCGCGCGAAATATTTCCGTCCAAAACGCTGAAGGTGAAACATTCTTTGGGAAAAGGGCTTTACTGCGAATTTGAAGGGTGGATTCCGACTGAAAAAGATTTAAAGAAGTTAAAAGGCAAGATGAAGGAGCTTGTTGAAAAAGACATTCCTTTTGTAAAAGAAGAGCTTTACAAATTCGACGCTTTGGAGTTGTTCAAGAAGAATGGCTTAGACGACAAAATAGAACTTCTGAAGTACAGAACCAAATCGACGATAAACATTTATTGGTGTGGAAAGTATTTCAACTATTATTACGGTCACATGGTTCCATCCACTTCGTACGTGGATCTTTTCGATCTCGTGAAAGTGGACAAAGGGTTTGTGCTCGTTCATCCTGACATCACAACTCCAAACGGCCTTCCAAAGTACGTTCCACAACCCAAAATGGCGAAAGCTTACGATGATAGAGAAAGATGGGCTCAAATCGTGGATATGGAAACGGTGGGAGATCTCAACAAGATAATAGCTGCTAATCGCTCAAGAGAGCTCATAATGATGTGCGAATTGTTACATGAAAAGGAGATATCTAAGATAGCCGATGCCATAACGCAAAGGGGAAATGTAAAACTCGTTTTGATATCCGGCCCATCGTCTTCCGGAAAAACAACTTTTTCCAAGAGGCTCGCACTTCAGTTAAGGGTAAATGGTTGGGAACCAATTCCGATATCTTTAGACGATTACTTTGTGGAAAGGGATAAAACTCCAATTGGTCCTGACGGCAAACCAGATTTCGAATCCATAAAGGCTCTGGATCTGGAATTATTTAATCACGATTTAAACGCCATATTCGAAGGAAAAGCGGTTGAGCTTCCAAAGTTCAACTTCAAAAAGGGAAAGCGTGAGTACACCGGAAAAGTTTTAAAACCTTCAAATAAAACCATTTTGATAGTGGAAGGCATACACGGATTGAACCCAACTTTAACATCAAAAGTAGATGACGCTTTGAAGTACAAGATATATGTGAGTGCCTTAACCCAGATGAATCTGGATGGAGACAACAGAATACCAACCACAGATGTGAGAATAATAAGAAGAATGGTAAGAGATTACAATTTCAGAGGTCATGATGCTTTGAAAACACTTGAAATGTGGCCCGCCGTTAGAATGGGAGAAGAAAAGAACATCTTTCCCTTCCAAGAAGAAGCGGATATCATGTTTAACTCGTCACTTCCTTACGAGCTAGCCGTTTTGAAGAATTTCGTAACTCGTTTGCTTTTGCAGGTGGATAATTCCACACCGTATTACAGCCAGGCAAGAAGGCTTATAAGATTTTTGGATTACTTCCTTCCAATTATGGATCTCGATGTTATTCCATCAACGTCTTTAATTAGAGAGTTCATAGGGGGAAGTTACTTCCACTATTGATCCTTTCTTATAAAAACCGAAACTATAGCGCTACATGTAGTGTACATTCGAAATGGTATACTACATGTAGCGTTTATTTTGGGGAGGTTGTTTTGGATGCTGAACGAAATAATAGAAAATTTTTCGAAAGTTGAACCAAGCGAAAACGCGCAACGCATATTAAAAGAAAGGTACTTCTGGAAGGATCAATCAGGGGAGTTCTTGGAAAAAAGCTGGTCAGACGTGGCAAGGCGAGTCGCGAGGGTCATTGCGACGGCTGAGTTAAAAAACCAAAAGCTTGAGTTAAAGAAGAAAAACGAAAAGCTCAACGAAGTGAAAAAGTGGGAAGAGATTTTTTACAAAATCCTGAAAGCAAGGATTTTCATTCCCAACAGTCCAACTCTCTTTAACGCTGGTAGTGGCGTGGACATTCATTTGTTGCAAAAGAAAATAGATGAAATGACACTCGAAGATTACGAAAAGATCTACTCTTCAAGAAATCATCTGCACATGCTAAGCGCGTGTTTTGTGGTGCCAGTCGAAGACAGTATCGATGGAATATTCGACGCCGTTAAGAATTACGCCTTGATAACAAAGGCTGGAGGTGGCGTTGGCTCTAATTTTTCAAGGTTAAGGCCAAAAGGCTCATTTGTTGCCGGAACTTCCGGAAGATCATCTGGACCTGTCAGCTTCATGCACGTATTCAACTCAGCTATAGGCGTTGTCGAACAGGGATACAAAAGGCGTGGAGCTCTCATGGGAATATTGAACGTGGATCATCCGGATATAAAGGAATTCATAGAAGCGAAGAAAAACAACACCGGTGATTCCGTGCTGAAATTCTTCAACATTTCAGTTGGAATACCAGACAAAGAGAAAATATTGAAAGCTTACGAAAATGACGAAGAGATAGAACTTCACCACGAAAAATCCACCAAACACGAGAAATTGAAAGTCAGGCAAATATTGTCCGAAATTGCCGAAAATGCGTGGAAAACTGGAGATCCAGGGCTCGCCATACTTGACGAGATGAACAAATACAACGCTCTCTACCCCTTTAGAAAAATAGAATCCACAAATCCCTGCGGTGAGATAGGCCTACCACCTTTTGAAGCGTGCAATTTGGGCTCCATCGACGTGGCGAAATTTCATCGTAACGGCGCTTTCGATCATGAAGCCTTTAAAGAGGCGGCCTCAATAGCGGTAAGATTCCTTGACGATGTTATAGATGTTAACGTCTTTCCCCTAAAAGAAATAGATGAGGCGGTGAGAAATTCAAGAAGGCTTGGACTCGGTGTGATGGGCTTTGCAAACCTTCTGTACAAGCTAAACATCGCCTACGATTCTGAAGAAGGAAGAAAATTCGCATCCAATCTTATCGCCGAGCTGGCACTTCAGGCGCACAAAACTTCTTACGAATTGGCTCTTGAAAAGGGAAATTTTCCACTTTACGATAAAAGCCGCTACGCGAATGAAGAGGGCTTTATACCATTCGCGATGGGAAGATCGGATATGGACAAAGAAATAAGAGAAACTTTTAAAACTATTTCCAAAGCTCACAGAAACGTGGCCGTTCTCACGGTCGCCCCAACCGGCTCCATTTCGAATATCGCCGATACCTCATCTGGTCTGGAACCGAATTTTTTGTTGGCTTACACGAGGTACATGACGAAATCGGATGGAAACAAAGAGGCGTTGCTGTACGTGAACGATGTGCTCGTTGAAAGACTTGGAAATTCTCTAACGCAAGATTTAAAAGAAAAGATAATAAAAGAAGGGACTCTTAAAAACTTAGAAGGTATTTCACAAGAGGTAAAACGTGTTTTCGTTGTGAGCCATGACATATCTCCTGACGATCATCTGAAGATGCAAGAGGCTTTTCAAAATTACGTGGACAACAATATTTCTAAAACCATAAACCTTCCAAATTCGGCCACCGTTGAAGACGTTTTGAACATTTACATAAAAGCCCTTCGCTCGAACGTGAGAGGTGTAACGATCTACAGGGATGGCTCTTTGCAAACTCAGGTTTTAAATTCAAACAAAAAGGTTAAAACGAAAGACGCCCCCAAAGTGAAATTCTTCATTCTGGACGAAAATCACAAATTGAGGGCACGCCCAAGAAAGGAAACGCTTAGATCTGTAACACGAAAGTACAAACGAGAAAGTGGAACCACATACATAACGGTTAGCTTTGATTCTTCTGGAGAAGCCATAGAAGTCTTCGTATCCAACGGTGGAGAAACGGCTGAAATAATTGGGCGCTTGACATCTGTCGCTCTGCGGTCTGGAGTATCAATAGAAGAAATACTCGAGCAACTTCAAAAGGTAAAGGGTGATTATTCTAAAGGAGTGGCACAAGAGATTAAAAAAGCGATAGACGATTTTTCCAAGCTCTGGGGAGAAAGTTATGAAGAAGAGGAAGAAGAGATAATTCACATCGATGGCTCTCGAAAATCTCCAGAAGAAGTTGAAAAATTCGTTGTCGCCAATGGCTTGAAATGGTACAACGATTACTACATAGACGATGAGGGAAACACATACTGCCCGGTATGCCTTTCAAAGAATTCTCTTGTAAGCCA
>WFYR01000008.1 GCA_015489955.1 Mesoaciditoga sp.
ACGCCATTCTATCCGCAGCGGCTTTGGAAGCTGAATAAGGATTTCTTGGATTCAACGGATCCGTTTCCTTAAATGGTTTGTCCTTTGCTTGACCGTAAACTTCGTCCGTTGAAATGTGAATGAACTTATTTAGTTTTTCACTCCTTTTTGCCGCTTCCAAAAGGGAATAAGTTCCATACACATCCGTTTTGACAAACGCATCGGCATTAAAAATTGATCTATCTACATGACTTTCGGCAGCAAAATGAACGACAACATCTGAGAAATTCATTAACTTTTCATCTAACGTGCTATCAATGATGTTTCCAACAACAAAAGCAAGTCTGTTGTTTTCCAAAACTTTTTCAATTTTTTCATTTAAATCTTCAATGTTTACATACTTAGGTGAAAAATCTTTCAATTTTGAAGATAACCTTTTTGATTCGGCTTCATCTTTTACATCGTTATGAATCACGGCACCTTCACTAACTGTTTTCTCAATCTTTTTTAAATCATATTGAGAGGTGGGCACCAATAAATTTGAATCGTTGAGATACGGCTTTAAATTATCAAGGACTCCAGCATATGTTAAAGCATCCAAGACTATTATCTTATCGTTTGCATTCTCAAGCCTATGCTTTACAAAATTGCTTCCTATAAATCCAGCTCCGCCGGTAACAAGTAAAATCATAATGAACCCCCTTTATTTGGCTTGTAGCTTATAGCACGTAGCGTGTAGTTATACACTTCGCATTTTCCACATGCCACATGCTACTTGCCACGCGCTAACATCTACATGCTACCCACCATCTACTATTTACTTTTCACCACTAACTATTAACTTCTTCAACAAATCTTTCCGTCGCCTCTTTCCATCCAACCAAATTATAACCTATTGTTTCCTTAAGTGGAAAACTCTCCATAAAAGAATATTTTGGACGTCTTGCAGCTGTTTTGAACTCATTGCTCTTTGCTGGCAATAAATTTCCTTTCCATTTTATCAATTTGAGTATATATTTTGCCCATTCATATCTTGAACAAGATTCCTGACTCGTTATATGATAAAGTCCATAAGACCCCGTCTTTACAAGATCAAGCGTTGCCTTGGCAAGATCAACCGCATAAGTAGGGGAGGATATTTGATCATCTACAATTCTCAGGGTTTCGTTTTTAGATGCCCAATTCAAAACCTTCTTTGCGAAGTTTGTCTCGTTTCCAACCCCAAACACCCAACTTACACGGATCAAAAAATATCTTGTAGACAAAGATTGTACAAATTTCTCACCCAGTAATTTACTTTTTCCATATTGGTTTAAAGGATTAGAAGCATCCGCTACGGTGTAAGGTGTATCTTTTTGCCCATCAAAGACATAATCTGTACTATAATGCGCAAATGCGCAGTTGTTTTCTTCGCATGCAATTGCGAGATTTTTTGGCCCAATTCCATTGACAAGATAAGCCGTTTTCCAGTCTTCTTCCGCCTTGTCAACAGCATTGTACGCCGCGCAATTTATAACAAAATCAGGCTTCTCATTTTTAACTGCTTCTCTTACTTTCTTCAAATCGGTTATGTCAAGCGCTTTATGATCAAAAGCTACGTATTCATATCCTCTTTTTTCTGATTCTTTTATTATTTCCTTTGCAAGTTGCCCATTAGAGCCGGTGATAAGAAGTTTCATAAAACCTCCTTCATATTTCGCTTGTAGCTTATGGCACGTAGCTTGTAGTTTGACATTCTGTATTTTCTACATGCCACCCACCACTTGCTATTTTGGCTTGTAGCTTGTAGTTTGATACTATGTACTTTCTACGTGCCACCTGCCACCCGCTACTTTGCCACGTGCTTGCTTTACTACCTGTTTCAACAACGGTCTTTTCTTATCCTTCTCCGACAATATTGGCGTTATTCCATCAAGTGGCCAATCTATTCCAATATCTGGATCATTCCAAATAATTCCGGCATCTTCATCTGGATAATAATAATCCGTGCATTTGTAAAGAAAATCTACCTCATCCGACAAAACTAAAAACCCGTGGGCAAATCTTTCAGGGATGTAAAACATCTTTTTATTCTCTTCACTTAAAATAACGCCGTACCATTCTCCAAAAGTTGGAGATCCTTTCCTTATATCCACTGCAACATCAAAAACCTCTCCCCGTGTTACTCTCACCAATTTCCCCTGTGGATGCTTTGTTTGAAAATGAAGCCCTCGAAGCACACCCTTTCTTGATTTTGAGTGATTGTCTTGGACAAATTCCATAGTTAATCCAATCCCTTCGAACTCTTTTTTGTTGTATGATTCCATAAAAAAACCACGTTTGTCTAAAAAAACTCGTGGTTCAATTATGTATAATCCTGAAATCGGAGTTTCGATTTTTTTGAACTTGGACATAGAACCTCCCCATGTAAAATATAGTTGTTAGATGAAACATCTAAGATATGGAGAAACCCGTTCACCTCCTAGGCATAAAAGCCTGTTACAAGGATTGGGTCCCTCTCCTTTTTAGCTCGTGGTTATCAGCACGTAGCGTGTAGTTTTCCTGCAATCCACTTGCCACGTGCTAACACCTACATGCTACCTGCCATTTTTGCTTGTAGCTCATGGCCCGTAGCGTGTAGTTTGATACTATGTACTTCCTACACGCAATCATTTTTACTACCTGCCGCCCGCTAACATCTACCTGCCACTTGCCATTTTTGTGTAGAAAAACGCATTAGAAAGTAGCTAATGGTATGAAATCAATATCTTAAATTTCTTTCTTCAAAGAGACTATGAATGAATTTAGCTGTCTTGACAACGATTAACACTTTTCTTCAAGCACATCCAATTTTTCCTTATTTATAAGTCCGATTTCAGAACATATCTCTAACTGCGTGATGACTTCATATAAAGATCCTCTTGCTTGATTCATAAAATGAGAAAAATCCTTTTTTGTTCCTCTTCCAGAACCTTCAGCAATGTTAGATGGTATCGAAACTACCGCTCTTTGTAACTGAGATGAAAGACCGTATTTTTCACTTTCTGGGAAATTCTTGGTTATTTCGTATATACTCAACCAAATTTAGATATACAGAAATTACTCCTTTATGATTTGAAAAGAGGAGCCTATAAATTTCTCTAAATCTGCCTTGCAACTTTCTTTTTTAACTTCGTTTTCAAAGAAGTTCCTCACCGCTTCTTTGAATTTGTGGAATTTATCGTAATAAATTCCTAATACCTTCTTTTTCGCATA
>WFYR01000009.1 GCA_015489955.1 Mesoaciditoga sp.
CGTTGTATTTCCTTGACATCGTACATGTTTTTCACTCCCCTTTTCCTCCTTCCAAAACAGTTGAGTCTATTATCTCAATTTTGGAAGGTTTTTATATTGGGAGTGGATCACTTTTCTGGCCCTCATGGCTCAATTTATTGTACCTTATACATTCTGAATTTAAATGATATTATTAATTTCATTCAAGACAGTGGCCATAGATTATCCTATGGAGTAAAAATAAACCTTTTCAATATCTTAGAACTTTTTAATGTAGGTATGACATTATCTAATACAGATGGCATAATGTTCTCTATATCAACAAATGAATTTCCTAAAAAAAGTCCGACTTATTTCATCAATTCCGATAACTCTTCACATATAGTTTCTAAAAATCAAATCCAAAACCAATATAAGCACAAAGTAACTGTTTTATACCACAAAATACAGATGTATCAAGAACAATATGAAAATATCTCAAAATATATTCCTAAAACATTCGATGATATAGATAATGTTAGGGGCTTATCCAATTACTTAACGAGTATCGAAAGGCGTTCACAGATAAAATCCATTTATGTTCAAACGGTACTAAAGTTATCAGAACTCTTATCTATTTTAAATGATGATAATGATAATTAAGATAATTCATGTTGTACATAAAGATTAAAAAGGAATAGGGATGTATACGTATATAAAGACAGTCATTGAAAAAGGGCGTAAATATTGAAAAGCTGGCAACACCTCCGATTTTGTGGGTTCAATAAAATTTTACAGCTGGTATTGCCGGCATGAATATTATGCCGTTCATTCTAGAATTTTTGAAATCATTTTTTCCTTTCTCTGAAATTGAAGAGTTTTATCTTATTGCTTTTTGTATCCAAATAATTTGTCACAAGTTTTGTGTATTTGCCCGATTATATTATATGGGGGAAATATCATGACTAACAAAGAAAATCGATTCATATTCAAATACTACAAAAGATATTTACCTTTAATGATCTTGGCGCTGGCATCTTCTACGGTAGTGGTTTTAACCGTTCTTCCTTATCCTATAATTTTCAAGTATTTCATAGATACCGTAATTCCCAGAAAAGAAATGTTTCAAGTTGTAAAATGGTCTATCTTTTTAGCTGTCATAGTAGTAATAAGGATCCTCTTTAACTTCGTTCAAAATTACACAGCTTCCATAATAGAGCAAAGGGTTTCAAGAGATCTCAAGATGGACCTTATGCAAAAAACTTTAAGACTGCCGTTGAATTTCTTCGTAAGGAACAACACCGGCTCGATAATGTCAAGGATATTGAATGATGCCTCGAGAAGTGTTGGCTTTTTCAGAAATTATTATTTGGAGTTGTACAACAGCGTATTTCTAATAGTCGCATCACTTATTTTAATGTTCAGAATAGATTGGATTCTTTCTTTACTCTCACTTGCAATTTTGCCAGCTCTTTTTTCGACAACTAACGGCATAAACAAAAAGATGTCAGCGGAAAGCGGAAAAATGTCAAAAGCAAATCAGGATGTCATGAAAGAAGTAGAAGAAGGACTTTCTGCCATTGAAACGGTTAAAGTGGATGATCTTTATAAAAAGGTAACGAATAGATTTTTGGATAAATTAAACGCCATGCTACGAATCAACCTCAACATAAATAAATACGGTGCTTTCGCGGGTTCAATGCTCACGGGGTTAGTGGCAATAGGACCCATACTTCTTTTGGGAGTTGGAACTTACATAGTGATAATCGGAAAGACGAGCATAGGTTCTGTAGTTGCAATAACCACATTTCTGACGTTTTTGTACGAGCCTGTCCAAAAGGTCGCGCTTGCGAGAACAAGCATTCAAATGCCAAAGATGATTTTGAAAAACGTCAAACAGCTTCTTGAACAACAAGAAGAAAGGCTGGATGGATTAAAGCCAACTGGATACGACATATCATTTGAAAATGTTGCTTTTTCTTATGATGGGAAAAACCAAGTTTTATCCGTTCTATCTTTAAAGGTTAAGGAAGGAGAATTCGTAGCGATAATTGGGAAAACTGGAGAAGGAAAATCCACCATATTGAAGTTGATCTCAAAATTTTATCTTCCGCAAAAAGGTGATATAAAAATCGGAGGCAACTCCATACGGGACATCTCTGGAGAAGAGTTGAGAAACATGATAGCTTACGTCCACAGAAATGAGTACATCTTCCAGGGAACAATATTCGAAAATCTTACTTTAAGTGGAAAAGCGAGCAAAAATGATATGGACAAAGTGATAAAAGAGGTTTATTTAGATGAAGAAGTTGAAAAACTTGGTGGATATGAAAATGCTTTGGTTGGTTCGAAGGGAACAGCGATATCCGATGGACAAAAAGCAAGAATTGGCATGGCGCGTGCCATCTTGAAAGAGCCGAAGATATTTTTGATCGATGAGATTTTAAGCACAGTAAACCCAAAAATAGAGACAAAAATTGTTGAGAACATACGAAAAGAAATTCCAAAAGCGAGCATTGTTTTTGTTTCACATAGGATGTCTTCCATAAAATCCGCCGATAGGATTTACTTACTTGAAAATGGAAAAATCGTGGCAAATGGTAAGTACGAAGAGATAAAAGAAACCGAAAAGTTCAAATCGCTTTTTTCTGAAAAAACATGAAAGGAATCTAAAACGTTCATGCGTTTTAAAAACTTGGAGGTGAAATCTTGGCAAGTGTTGTTTCAATCGAAAAAATTTCCTTCGGATACAAGCACTTGAAGATCGTGGAAGGCCTTTCGCTTAATCTTGTAAAGGGAGAATTTCTCTACATAAAAGGATCCAACGGCTCTGGAAAGAGCACACTTTTGAAACTCATCTGCGGCCTTTTTAAACCGAATTCCGGAAGGATCACGATCTTTGAAAGAGAGCCACACAAGTTCCCATCCGTTCTAAAAGATGTGGGTGTTGTGGTGGATGGAATGGGATTGTACAAAGATTTGTCACTGCATGACAACG
>WFYR01000010.1 GCA_015489955.1 Mesoaciditoga sp.
ATATCTAAGATCATGTCCAGGCCTATCTTTAACATGTTTTATCAAATCTTTAGATTTCCCTGTTATCTCAAGAATTCTCTCCACTACAAACATGTTTTCTCTTTCGTTTCTTCCAGCCACATTGTAGGCTTGTCCAACCTCTCCTTTTTCAATCAACAAATCTATCGCCTTTGCAGTGTCTTCCACATAAAGCCAATCCCTTCTTTGTTTTCCATCGCCATAAACTGGTATTGGCTCATTATTTAGAGCTTTTATCGTAACAACGGGAATGAGTTTTTCTGGATATTGATTAGGTCCAAAGTTATTCGAAGGCCTGACTATAACAACAGGAACCCCATACGTTTGATAATACGCATATGCCATTCTATCCGCAGCGGCTTTGGAAGCTGAATAAGGATTTCTTGGATTCAACGGATCCGTTTCCTTAAATGGTTTGTCCTTTGCTTGACCGTAAACTTCGTCCGTTGAAATGTGAATGAACTTATTTAGTTTTTCATTCCTTTTTGCTGCTTCCAAAAAGGAATAAGTTCCATACACATCTGTTTTGACAAACGCATCGGCATTAAAAATTGATCTATCTACATGGCTTTCGGCAGCAAAATGAACGACGATATCTGAGAAATTCATTAACTTTTCATCTAACGTGCTATCAATGATGTTTCCAACAACAAAAACAAATCTGTTGTTTTCCAAAACTTTTTCAATTTTTTCATTTAAATCTTCAATGTTTACATACTTTGGTGAAAACTCTCTTAGTTTTGAAGATAACCTCCTTGATTCTATGTCATCTTTTACATCGTTATAACTCACGCCATCTTTATTAATCGTTTTCTTAATCTTTTTCAAATCATATTGAGAGGTAGGTATCAATAAATTTGAATCGTTGAGATATTCGTCTAAATTGGACAAAACCCCAGCATACGTTAGAGCATCTAATATTATTATCTTATCGCTTGTACTCTCAAGCCTATGCTTTACAAAATTGCTTCCTATAAATCCAGCTCCGCCGGTAACTAATAAAATCATGATGAACCTCCTCGAGAATTTACAATTGAAAATGTAAAATTGACAATTGATTTTCTTCCCTTTAATTCTCAATTTTCAATTGTAAATTATCAATTCTTCTCCATTGTCAATTGTAAATTTTTAATTCTTGAATGAATCTTTCCGTTGCTTCCTTCCATCCAACCAAATTATAACCTATTGTCTCCTTAAGTGGAAAACTCTCCATAAAAGAATATTTTGGACGTCTTGCAGCTGTTTTGAACTCATTGCTCTTTGCTGTCAACAAATTCCCTTTCCATTCTGTCAACTTTAAGATGTATTCTGCCCATTCATATCTTGAACAAGATTCCGGACTCGTTATATGATAAAGTCCGTAAGACCCCGTTTTTACAAGATCAAGCGTTGCCCTGGCAAGATCAACCACATAAGTAGGGGAGGATATTTGGTCATCTATAATCTTTAATGTTTCATTTTTAGATGCCCAATTCAAGACTTTCTTTGCAAAGTTTGTCTCGTTTCCAACCCCAAATACCCAACTTACACGGATCAAAAAAAATCTTGTAGACAAAGATTGTACAAACTTCTCACCCAGTAATTTACTTTTTCCATATTGACTTAAAGGATTAGGAACATCCGCTATGGTGTAAGGTGTATCTTTTTGCCCATCAAAAACATAATCCGTGCTGTAATGCACAAGTGCGCAGTTGTTTTCTTCGCATGCAATTGCAAGATTTTTTGGTCCAATCCCGTTGACAAGATAAGCCGTTTTCCAGTCTTCTTCCGCCTTATCAACGGCATTATATGCTGCACAATTTATAACAAAATTAGGCTTCTCATTTTTAATAGCTTCTCTTACTTTCTTCAAATCGGTTATGTCAAGCGCTTTATGATCAAAAGCTACGTATTCATATCCTCTTTTTTCTGATTCTTTTATTATTTCCTTTGCAAGTTGCCCATTAGAGCCGGTGATAAGAAGTTTCATAAAACCCCCCTTAAGAATTTACAATGGAAAATGTAAAATTGACAATTAATCCTTCTTCATTGTACATTATCAATTATAAATTTTTAATTCTCCTCCATTGTACATTGCCAATTATCCATTTTCAATTCTCAATTATCAATTCTTATCCATTGTACATTGTAAATTTTAAATTCTTAATTCTTCTCCATTGTACATTTTCAATTTTCAATTATCAATTCTTTCAGCCTTTTCCTTTTCTTATCTTTCTCTGACAATATTGGTTCTATTCCATCAAGTGGCCAATCTATTCCAATATCTGGATCATTCCAAATAATCCCGGCATCTTCATCTGGATAATAATAATCCGTGCATTTATAAAGAAAATCTACCTCATCCGACAAAACCAAAAAACCATGTGCAAATCCTTCTGGAACGTAAAACATCCTTTTATTCTCTTCACTTAAAATAACACCGTACCATTTACCAAAAGTTGGAGATCCTTTCCTTATATCCACTGCAACGTCAAAAACCTCTCCGTGTGTTACCCTCACCAATTTTCCCTGTGGATGCTTTGTTTGAAAATGAAGCCCTCGAAGCACACCCTTTCTTGATTTTGAGTGATTGTCTTGGACAAATTCCATAGTTAATCCAATCTCTTCGAACTCTTTTTTGTTGTATGATTCCATAAAAAAACCACGTTTGTCTAAAAAAACTCGTGGTTCAATTATGTATAGGTCTGAAATTGGAGTTTTGATTTTTTTGAATTTGGACATAGAACCTCCTTAGAATTTACAATTGAAAATGTAAAATTGACAATTAATCCTTCTTCATTGTACATTATCAATTATAAATTTTTAATTCTCCTCCATTGTACATTGCCAATTATCTATTTTCAATTCTCAATTATCAATTCTTATCCATTGTACATTCTCAATTTTCAATTTTAAATTCTTCAATTCTTTTCCCTGCTTGTTTTTAATATGCTGACCAATATTTTTATTATAATCTCATTCAAATCGTTCAAAAAACTAACTCCAAGTTTTTCACTCATATATCCCGTTGCAACTAACAATTTTATCCAGTATTTCGTCTCGTTTGCCTCTTTCAATGCTATGGAAAGTTTGGAAATAAAATCTTTTCTGCTTTGCCCCTCAATAGCTTCACTTACATTAGCTCCTATGCTCGTGCCACTTCTCATTATTTGCTTTGAAATTATGAACTCCTTACTTTTCGTTTCTCAAATATCTAAACAAATTCACGACTCTTACTGCAAAATTGAAACTTTTATCGTAGATTACATTATTTTCCTTCATTCATTTCCCCTAATCCTGATTTTTTTAATTTTCCACATTTTTAACTGTAAATTTTCAATTATCGGTTCTCTTCGCCAATTTCTTTTCATTTTCAATTGTCAATTATCTTGTATCGTCAATTCAGGTTTTTTTTTGTATTTTCAATTGCCAATTATCAACTCTAAGTTTTTTGTATTCTCAATTCTCAATTTTCAATTGTCAATTATCAATTCTCTAAGGTATTTCCCATACTCCGTTTTCTCCAACGGTTTTGCAAGTTCTAACAGTTGTGCTTCATCTATATATCCAAGCCTGTAAGCGATTTCTTCTATACAGGATATGTAAAAGCCTTGCCTTTTTTGAATGGTAGCCACAAAATTTGAAGCCTCTAACAATCCATCGTGTGTTCCCGTATCAAGCCATGCAAAACCTCTTCCAAAAGGTATTACTTTTAATTTCCTCATTTTCAAATACTCTTTGTTCACATCCGTTATTTCAAGCTCTCCTCTGGCAGATGGCTTTAAGTTCTTTGCTATTTCAACTACATGATTATCGTAGAAATACAAGCCAGGAATGGCATAGTTAGACTTCGGATGCTTTGGCTTTTCTTCCAAAGAAAGCACATTTCCTTTTTTATCGAATTCTACAATTCCATAAGCGCTTGGATCTTTAACGTAATATCCAAAAATAACAGCCCCTTCTTTTAAAGAAGCAGCCTTTCTTAAAATTTCTGTGAACCTTTGACCAAAAAACACGTTATCTCCAAGTATGAGAGCAACTTTATCTTTTCCTATAAAATCTTCTCCTACAACGAAAGCATCTGCGATACCTTTTGGCTTTTCTTGAGCTTTGTATGAAAAGGACATTCCTATTTGCTTTCCATCTCCAAGAAGATTTTTAAACAAACCTAAGTACTCTGGATTTGAGATGATAAGAACCTCTCTAATACCCGCAAGCATGAGAACTGAAAGAGGATAATAAATCATGGGTTTATCGTAAATTGGCAAAAGTTGCTTGCTAATTGATTTAGTTATTGGATAAAGCCTTGTTCCACTTCCTCCTGCAAGAATTATGCCTTTCATTGTACATCTCCTTTGTTGAAAAATTTATTCTCAAGAGAAATTTCTAATTCAGGTGAAATTGCAAAAATGGCATCCTTAAGAATACTCATCTTTTTCCTGTATAACCCACTTTTCAAAAGCAAAAAAATTAATATGACAATTCTGCCTCCAAAGTTTTTTGAAATATAAAGCTTGTACCTTTTATTCCAAAAAGACTGTAGTTTATACACTTCTTTCAAGAGTCCCTCTTTATCTTTAATTTCTTCATTTTCAATGTATTCTGCTAAAGATTCAAGAAAATTCCGCTTTTTTCGTGCAATAGATATTATATCAGAGATTTTTTTCTTTTTTCTACTGCTTCCTATTTGATTGCTGGAATGCTGCCTATAAAGAACTAACGGTTTATTAAATGCGTAAACATCCGTTAACAAGGCACTACCTACAGCTAACCAGTGATCATGAACAAAAACCCTTTTATCAAAAGGGATAAGTTTTCTTAAAACATCTCTTCTTATCACGATTGTACAACCTGTAACGCGATTAGAATCAACTATCATTTCGAAAAACTTTCTTCCCTTTATGATACCATCTAAATCCCATTTTCTTGTTTTCCATAGAGATGGAACTAACATTTTTAATTCTTCATCTACTATTTCTAAATCACAGAAAACCATTCCAATATCTTGATGCTCTTTCAAAATTTTGCTCTCTTTTTCCAATTTTTCAGGTAACCACACATCATCTTGATCAGAAAGAGCAACTAAATCTCCTGTGGTATTCATGATAGCCCTTTCAAAATTCTTGACAAATCCGACATTTGCTTTATTTAAAAGAAGTTTTATCAACTTTGGATACTTTTCTTTATATTCTATAAGTATCTCTGGAGTTCTATCAGTTGAAGCATCATCAGAAATCACGATCTCATCTGGCAAGCGCGTCTGGTTCAAAATACTATCTAATTGTTCTTTTAGAAACTTTTCTCCATTATATGTTGCCATCGCAACGGATAATTTCATAGAATAAGCATCTACCCTTTATTTATTAACTATTACAAGCGTATAAAACGGTATCTCCCCAAAATTCTGTATTGTGTTTCAGAAAAAATTTGTATTCCGGAACAAGACTTTTGAGATATTGCGGGATATATATCATATCTTTCCCTTTGTGATAAACACAAATTGCCAATTTCGGTTTATATTTCTTTATGGTTTCTTCACTACCTTTTAAAGCGTCAAGTTCCGAACCTTCTATGTCCATTTTTATGAAATCAACTTTCCTTAATTTTTTTTCCTTGACAAAATCATCAAGTTTTACCAATTGAATCCTTTCCCCTTTATTGGTTGCTATTAAAGATGATCCTCCAGCAGAATTAGTTATATTGAAATCTTTATTCTCTGAAAAGAGTCCTAATTTCACAGCTTCAATATTTTTCACATGATTTTTTTCAAATTCTCAACAAGAAGATTGTAACTGGATTTAACAGGCTCAAAAGCGTAAATTTTCCCATTTTCTCCAACAAGCTTGGAAAAATACAGGGCAGTTTCACCTGCAAGTGCTCCAACATCCATAACCACATCACCTTTAACAGCTATAACTTTGTCAAAATATTCGTATTGCTTCACTACAAATGAGCCAAAAATTTCAGGTAAACCGGATTTTATAATGAATGAATCAATGAATACTCCCTCTTTAGTAATCTTAGCGCTTCTTCTGAACTCTTCATAGCTTATGATGCCACAAAATGGAGGTGGGTAAAGCTCAATTGCAGCTTCCCCAACAAACGTGTAAGCTGTTCTATATTTAACATACCATTCAAAGATTTTACGTGAATAATTATCACTCATTAGTTTATATGATCTTTCTAATTGGTTCATATCTCTTTCAAGTTCATAATACAATTCCACAGATGCCAATTTAACCATTGGCTGATCTACTTCCCGAGCAGTTTTCATCAACATTTGTGTATCATTCCAATGCATGATATGGAGATTGAATTTTTCTAAGAATTTATTCACTCTTCGAGTAAAAGAAGTCTTTTTTGTCATTTCAAACACCGACGAAATATTCATCGATATGTTTAAATTCTTTAATTCTAATCTCTTTTTTAAAAGATTTAACGTTTTTTCTTTTGATTCTTCTACCATTTCAAGAATGGTCATCTTTTACTCCTTTCTATTCTATGGTAATCGATGATAGGGTGTTCGAAAATTCAAAGTTCAAAAAGCGACCACTAACTTTCTGTTTCTGGCAAGACCATTAGAGATATTGGATAAGGTCACAAGGTTATGAGCCAACAGTTTTAATCCAACAGCCTCTTTGTAATAACGGTGTGGAACGTAATAGATGTACTCGAGTGAATACATAAACGGTGACTTGAGATTTGAATTTATTCTCTCTATCTCCCAATGTTTCTTGTTGTAAAAAGTCAAGATGTTTTTGAACCACGAGGGCCAAAGTTTTTGATCCACTTCTCGACTAATTAAATTTGTTGCTTTGCTTTCTTCTAAAACTTTCACCGTTCATGTTCAACACAATGGCATTGTGAGTAATCCTATAGAGTAGAGCCATAGTTAGAGCTTTGTCATGAAATATCTTTATCCATTCTGAAAAGATGAGATTGGTCGTTATTATTGTGCTCTTCGTTTCGTATCTCATTGCTATGTATTCGAAGAGCAATTGAGCCCCTTCAACGTCAAATGAAATGTATCCCACTTCATCCAATATGACAAGGTCGTATTTTTCAAAGACTTTCGCGTATTTGACAAGTTGTTTTTCATTCTTTGCTTCTTTTACTCAAATTATGCAAGTCTGAATATTAAAACTCTTCAGCCTTTGAATATAGCTTAAATCCTTGGACATTGCTTTTAAAAGTACCACGAAACAAGATATTCTAATTTGCTCAATAAACGCTCTTAATCCCAAACGGTTTTTGACATTCAACC
>WFYR01000011.1 GCA_015489955.1 Mesoaciditoga sp.
GAAAAAAGAAAAGTTGCGATTGCTTCCGTTATCGCTTGCGATCCTAAGTACATCGTATTTGACGAGCCTACTAGCGGTTTAGATCCGGTAAGTGTGAAACGCTTTTCACTCTTGACAAAGAAATTTCATTCTGTAGGTAAAACCATCGTAATTGTTACCCACTCTGTCGAATTTGCCTTAGAAAATTCAGATCGTATAATCGTTCTTTCTGATGGCAAGATATCCTTTTATCTGGAGAAAAAGGACTTCAAAAAAGTAAGCATGCTTGAAAAAATTGAAGATTACAACTTGCTTTTACCTGATATTTACAAGATTGCAAGGACTCTCTTGTCGCTTAATTTTTCAAATGATACGCTAAAAAACGAATTTTTGAGGCTGAAGAAATTTTTACCGCTTAACGATGAGAATGAATTTTGAGAAGCAAAAATGAATTTGTGTTATGATATTAAAGGAATTTTTCATTAATTCATTTACGAGAAGGAGTGCTGATAAAAGAATGGATATAAAATCCTACATAAGAGACGTTCCAGATTTTCCAACAGAAGGGGTTATTTTTAAGGATATAACTCCTCTTTTAAAAGATTCAAAAGCCTTTAGCTACACGATCGATGAAATGGCAAAGTTCGTCAAGGAGTTTGAACCCAACATAATAGTTGCGGCAGAGGCGCGGGGTTTTATATTCGGCGCACCGATAGCCTACAAACTTGGGATTTCTTTCGTTCCGATAAGAAAGCCAGGTAAGTTGCCTTATTTTACCGTTAGTGAAGAATATTTTTTAGAATACGCAAAAGAGAAAATAGAAATACACGTAGACGCAATAGATCCACAGGATAAAGTGGTAATAGTTGATGATATACTTGCAACGGGAGGCACAGCATTGGCGATGGCGCATTTGGTTGAAAAATTGGGTGGAAATGTGGCTGGAATGGTTTTTCTGGGAGAATTGTCCTTTTTGAATCCACGAGACAAGCTTAAGGGATACAATATCAAAAGCCTTCTTACCTACTAAAAGGGGTGGTAAACTTGCTGAAGTTTGATTTCACCAACGCGATATCTGACAATGTAGCCAATGGTGTTTCAATTGAAGACGTGAAGAAGATTTCACGAAGACTTCACGATTTTTTAGAGTCTTTTAGACAAGGAATGCCAGGCTTTGCTAAGATACTGGACGAACAGGAAGATGAACGCAGAAAAATTGTCGACTTTGCCGAAAAAAATCAGCACTTTAAGAATTTCGTTGTTGTTGGTATAGGTGGTTCGGCCCTAGGAGTACAAGCCATAAAAGGTGCGTTACTTCATTCAGAGTGGAATTCTTTGAGCGATGACGAAAGAAATGGCTATCCAAGGCTCTTCGTTATGGACAACGTAGATCCGGAACATATCGCAGAACTCTTAGACATTATAGAACCACGCCAAACGCTTTTTAACGTCGTGAGCAAGTCCGGTTCGACAGCCGAAACGATGGCGAATTATTTGATCGTGAGAGGCCTGTTGGAGGCACATGGTTTGGATCCAAAAAAGCATCTCGTTTTTACCACAGATCCAAATGAAGGAACATTACGAAAGATATCAATAGATGAAGACATTCCTGCATTTTCGATTCCACCAAACGTTGGCGGCAGGTTCAGCGTTTTGACGCCTGTCGGATTGTTAAGCTCAGCTATGGTTGGGATAGACATAGCTGAAATGATCGATGGTGCTAAAGAAGAGTTACAGAGTTTTCTTTCACAGGATGACGCTTTGAAAAACCCCGTTCTTTTTAACGCCGCTTTGCACTATTTGTATTCAAAGATGGGAAAAAACATTTCTGTAATGATGCCTTATTCTAACGCCCTTTACACAATGGCTGATTGGTATCGGCAGCTTTGGGCAGAATCCTTGGGTAAAGAGAAAGATCTTACAGGTGAAATCGTGAATGCCGGTCAAACACCGATAAAATCTTTAGGCACAATCGATCAGCATTCTCAAGTTCAGCTTTACATGGAAGGTCCAAACGATAAGATAATAACTTTCTTAAGAGTGGAAGAATTTAGAAGAAAGACGGTAATTCCAAAATTGCATGAGGATAAAAAGACACTTTCTTATTTAGGCGGTAAAGAGATGAAAAAGCTAATAAATGCTGAACAAGAAGCCACCGCTTTGGCTCTTATGGAAAAAGGAAGACCAAGTTTGACGATATCTTTTGAAAAGATAGACGCCAGAGAAGTTGGAATCTTCTTCTTTTATTACGAGCTTACCGTGATGGCAACTGGTTTTCTTTACGGTATAAATCCATTTGACCAGCCTGGAGTTGAACTGGGTAAAACAAACACTTACGCGCTTATGGAAAGGGAAGGTTTTGAAGAGCAAAAAGAACATGTAGAAAATTTGAGGAAAAATTTAAAATATCTTGTCATGTAAAAGGAGATGGTCCGCTTGCAGGTTTGGACTTTTAAGGGGGGTGTACATCCTCCAACCAAAAAGCTTGGAAAAGATTCTCCAATAAAGAAGTTCGAACTTCCACAAAGAGTTTTTCTCTTTTTAGGACAAAATTTGGGAAAGCCGCCTAAACCTATCATCGAAGTTGGACAAGAAGTCAAAACAGGACAAATGATAGCGCAAGCCGACGGCTTTGTGTCGGTTCCTCTGCATTCACCTGTTACGGGAAAAGTTTTGGAGATAGTAAAGAAAAAACACCCCGTTACTTCCAGACCGGCAGACGTAATAGTTATCGAAAGAAGCGACGAAGATGTTTGGGAAAAGCTTGAACCGGTAAAACCTTACGATCAATTCACAAAAGAAGAAATAGTCAAACGAGCGTTAGAAGCTGGATTGGTCGGTATGGGCGGAGCGACTTTTCCGACTCATGTTAAACTTTCTCCAACAAAAAAAGTCGATACACTCATAATAAACGGGGCAGAGTGCGAACCATATCTTACGATCGATGATAGAATGATGCAAGAATATCCAGAAGAGATCGTAAAAGGAGCCCTTGCCTTTTCAAAAGCGTTGGAAGTTGATAATATTTACATAGGAATAGAAGAAAACAAGCCAAAAGCCATAAAGAGTATCAAAGAAGTCGCTTCGAAATACAACATCCATGTGGCAAAATTACGTACCAAGTACCCCCAGGGGTCTGAAAAGCATCTCATTTATGCGATTACCCACAGAAAAGTTCCGGCTGGAGGTTTACCAATGGATGTTGGAGTGGTAGTTCAAAACGTTTCAACTGCCCGTGCGATGTACAGAGCACTTGAATATGGAGAACCGCTTATTGAAAGAGGCGTAAGCGTAACAGGAGAAGGCGTCGAAAAACCCCAGAATCTCATTGTTAGAATAGGAACCCCGATATCAAAACTGTTAGAATTTGCCGGCCTTAAAGAAGAGGCATACAGGTTGATATTGGGAGGGCCGATGATGGGAATTGCCATTGACGACGCGGAAATAGGAATAATGAAAGGCACATCTGGTGTGACAGTGTTGACAAGTGATATTGTGAAAAAAGGCACTGAGATGAATTGTATAAAATGTGGAAGATGTGTCAACGCGTGCCCGATGAATTTAGAGCCTTATTTGCTTTACAAATTGTTCAAGAAGAAAAAATTCAACGATATGGCAGAACATCATCTTATGGATTGCATAGAATGTGGTTCGTGCGCTTACGTGTGTCCGGCAAACATAGACCATGTTAAAGCCTTCAAAACTTCAAAAACGGTTGTAAGGGCTTTAGGGAGGAGATGAAGATGAGGTTTACCTTGGGCCCAGCGCCTCATATTCACGATAAGATCACGACACGCAAGATAATGATGGACGTACTCATAGCTTTGGCTCCTGCTGGTATTTTAGCCGTCTTGATGTGGGGATGGTACATGCTTTTGATTGAAGTTGGTTCAATGGTATTGGCAGAAGCTCTGGAATTCATCGTTATGAGGTATATGCGAAAGAAGAAGAATTTCATTCCAGATGGCTCTGCCGCGGTAACGGGGCTTTTACTTGCGATGAATGTCCCGGCAGGTATTTCATGGTGGATGATGGCAATAGGCGTTTTCATAGCGATAGTGATAGGAAAAGAGATTTACGGCGGAATTGGAAATAATCCTTTTAATCCTGCGCTTGTTGGAAGGATATTCATGTACATCTCTTTTCCCGCTGCCATGACCACGTGGCCAAAAGTGAATTGGTTTCACTTCACACAATCGGCTTTCAGCATTCAAACAACGGCAACTCCTCTGGGGGTTATAAAAATGCATGGCATGGCAAAGGCTAGTTCTGTTTTTCCACATCTTATGCAAAACGCCTTTTTCGGAAATCTTCCCGGTTCTGCTGGTGAGATGAGCGCTCTGGCTTTGATAGCAGGCTTTTTGTACCTATGGTGGAAAGGCATAGTTTCTTTTGAAATACCGGTTGCTTACATTGGAACTACTTTCGGTTTATCCGCAATTTATTGGTTCGTAAATCCAGGAGCTTATCCGGATCCAACTACAGCTATCTTGATAGGTGGTGTCATGTTGGGGGCGTTGTTCATGGCTACCGATCCCGTAACGAGCCCAATAACTTCTAAGGGAAAGTGGATATTTGGAGTTGGATGTGGCGTTATAACTGTTTTAATAAGATATATAGGTGCTTATCCAGAGGGAGTAAACTTTGCCATACTTCTCATGAATGCATTGGTGCCTTTTATAGATCAAATAAGCCGCCCCAAAGTTTTTGGGGAGGTGAAGAAAAATGGGTAAATATTTCAAAACAGCTTTAATTTTGACGGTTATAATGGTGGCAATAGCAGTGATATTGGCATCGGTGTACGTAGTAACAAAACAACCCATAGCCAAGTCTGATCTGGAGGCAAAATTAACGGCTATAAAAGCGGTTCTGACAGATCCAAATACTGGAAAACTTTTGATAAACGAAAATGAGATTCCACAGACCATGGCTCAATTGAAAGCAAAGATATGGAAGTCCAGCTCTTCTGGAATTTTGTTTTCAGATGAAAGGGCAAAGGGTTACGTGTTATCGCCGGCGTACGTTTTCAAGGCCAAAAATGGAGAGCCCGTTTACGTTTTGGTAGGTTACGCCATAGGCTTTGGAGGAAAGGTTGTAACGGTGGCGGCATTTGAAAAAAGAGGTAACGGTTTTTACGAGAATGCCATAAGGGTTATAGATTACTCAAATGAAACTCCTGGCCTTGGGGCAAGAATAAATGAACCAAAAGTAAGGAAAAGATTTTATTCCATCCCCAACAGTGGTTTTGAAAATGGGGTAAAAGTTAACAAAGATGCGAATCTTTACCCTTTGCCAAAAGGATACAAAGAGAAATTGAACTATTACAAATCAAAGGGTATTGTGGTAACAAGTGATATCATGACTGGCGCAACTATAACACCGCGGGCTGTTGTGAGTACTCTAAATACGATGTACACTTTTCTTGAAAAGGAGGCAAGATGATGAAAACAAATGAATCCTCCTCTCTCTCCGCCTTTACGGCTGGCTTCATAAAACAAAACCCCACTTTTTCGCAGGTGCTTGGCCTTTGCCCAACATTGGCAACTTCTACAAATGCTGAAAATGCGTTGGGAATGGGTCTGGCCACAATGGGAGTTCTCATCCTTTCTAACATATTCATATCCGCTTTGAGAAAGTTAATTCCAAACGAAGTAAGAATACCTGCCTATATTTCCGTGATAGCTTCGTTTGTTACGATCGTAAACTTGTTGATGCACGGCTACACGTACCAGTTGTGGACCAATTTAGGTCTTTACATTCCACTTATAGTCGTTAACTGTATAATAATGGGACGCGCAGAAGCTTTCGCATCAAAGAACGGGATATGGAAGTCTTTCCTGGATGGATTGGGAATGGGACTTGGTTTTGTCGGTGCCATTTTGTTACTTGGAATGACAAGAGAAGTGCTTTCCGTTGGCACACTCTTTGGAATAAGATTATGGCCAAAAACTTATGGCATGTTCGTAATGATGCTTCCACCAGGTGCTTTTCTGGTAATAGGACTCTATTTGGCTTTGTTCAAACACATCGCAAATGTTAGAAAGAGAAATTTGAAAAATATTAAGGGGTGATTTGAATGGGAGCCGAAGTTGCGAAATGGTTTGCGATCCTCTTTGCCGCAATGCTTGTAAACAATTTTTTACTCTCGCGCTTTTTGGGATTGTGCCCCTTCTTTGGAGTTTCCAAGAGCATGGATACCGCCGTTGGAATGTCCATGGGCGTTATTTTTGTCATGGTAGTGGCAGGCATTGTGACCTGGTTTTTGAATTTGCTTTTGATTTCATGGCACATTGAATTTCTCCAGATATTGGTTTTTATACTCGTAATAGCCGCGCTGGTACAAATAATAGAAATATTCATAAAGAAGACGAACCCAGCTCTTTACAGCGCACTCGGAATATACCTTCCACTTATCACCACAAATTGTGCCATTTTGGGATTGTCTTTGATAAACGTGCAAAATAACTACACTCTTATGGAAACCATATTCAATTCCGTTGGTTCTTCACTTGGATATTCAATGGCGTTGATTCTTTTCTCTTCCTTAAGAGTTAAGTTAGACGTTGAAGAATTACCGGCTGCGTTTGAAGGAATGCCGGCTGCGTTCATAACGGCTTTCATTCTTTCCATGAGCTTCATGGCATTCACCGGTATGATAAAGGTGTGATGGAAATGACAATATTTGTGTATTCGATTTTGTTGTTGGGAGTTATGGGATTCATAACAGGCTTTGGTTTAGCGTATTTGGCAAAGAAATTTGAAGTAAAAGAAGATCCTCGTGTTGAAAAGATCATAAAAGTCTTGCCTGGCGCAAATTGTGGAATGTGCGGCTATCCCGGATGTTCCGCATACGCTCACGCAATAGTGGAAAAAGGAGCTCCTTACGATAAGTGTGTGCCCGGTAAAAAAAGCGGTGTGGCCGAGAAGATAAAAAAGATCATGGAAGAAGAATCGTGATATAATAAAAAAGATGTAAATTTGCTATATTGTAAAGCTGCGGAGATGAAATATGATATGGAAAGAGATAAATCTGAGAAAAAAAACTTGACAAATATAAATTTTGAGGCTTTAGCTGATTTGCTAGCGGCTGAGTCGATTTGGATTGGAGACGGCAAGACGAAGACGAAGTTTCACGATTTAGAATTAGAGGCAGACAATCCTTTAAGTGTTACTCCTGTAAATCCCCCACCGAAGGTAACCTGGCCAGAGCAACTTTTCGCGTCGGCTTTATCTGTTTGTATAATAACTACGATGGTGGCCATAAATGAAAAAATAGGCGTTCATATAGAGGAACTCAAGGTTACGGCAAAACCCATACTTGGAATTGATAACGATAAAGGATTTAAGATTGAAAAGATTAAATTAAATATAAAACTGAGTGTCTTGCAGGGGGAAAAAGAAAAGGCTGAAAAGCTTGTTAACGTGACGCATAAGTATTGTTTGGTAAGTAAAGCGATAAAGGGTAACGTTGAAGAGATTTTAGAAGCAGATATAAAAACGGTAGATTGAAAGGTTGATGTGATGAGTTAACGAAAATTCGGATACATCTTGATAATATGCTTTGAGAAAGGGAGGTAATACAAATGCGCGTCGATATAATTGATGTGAAAGCAAGAGAAGTTTTAGATTCGCGTGGAAATCCGACAGTAGAAGTCGAAGTGGTTTTGGATGATGGATCGTTTGGAAGAGCCATAGTTCCATCTGGCGCTTCCACTGGGAAAAATGAGGCTTTGGAATTAAGAGATGGAGGCGAAAGGTACGGAGGAAAAGGCGTACAGAAAGCCGTTTCCAACGTAAATGAGATAATCGCACCTAAAGTTATTGGTCTTAACGCCTTTGATCAGGCCTAC
>WFYR01000012.1 GCA_015489955.1 Mesoaciditoga sp.
ACATGATTTTGGACTACGATGAAAATGGAAACGTAATTGCAGTTGAAATATTAAACGCTTCGAAAAAAGGAAACATGAAAAAAATAATTATTGAGGCATTTAACAAGAGTGTTCTGGTAGATGGACATGAAAAATGTGAAATATCTCTTTAGATGAAGTGAAAAAGCTGTTGCAGGGGCAATTCATGAATTATGTGTGATTCGTGATGAACTGTAAAGTGCCAAAGATTTTGCCCCCACTTGTGGGGGAGGAGTGGCATCGGAGCAATTTTATATGGTAAGTCTGCCCCCGCACGCGGGGGAAGTGGCAGCGAAGCTGCCGTAGGGGGTTCACTTCTCACCATTTAATGATATAATCCGATTGGAATTCATCGCATTCATCTATGAGGAAAAGGGATGAAAGATGCGAACGCTTTACAAAGTGCCAAAAGGCGCTTTTGACGTGGAAAATGGCGAAATAAAAGAATTCGTCGTGGAAAACGGCGTTTTTTCCTTCGATTTTTACAAAAAATTGGATAGAGTTGAAACGCTTGAAGGGTATGTGTATCCTGGCTTTATAGATGCGCATGCTCATCTTGTTGGAACTGGTAAAAAAGCCTTAGTTCCCTCTTTAGACGATGTGGGAAGCATGGAAGAGCTTTTGCAAACAGCATCTCAAAATGATTATCAAGTGTTGCGTGGATGGGACGACGAAAAGCTTGGAAGATATCCAACAAAAAAAGAACTCAACACCATAAAACATCCGTTGTTGGTCGTAAGAAGATGCGGCCACGTGGGAGTTGCAAACAACGCTTTCATGGAAATGACAGGCGTAAAAGCAAAAGATGGCATTTTGAAAGAAAACGATCTGACAAAAGTGCTGAATTCTTTAAGTGAAAGCGAAGAAGAACTCATTCAAGAAATCAAAGCCGGTGAAAAAGAATTTTTCAAATATGGCGTCACATCCGTTCATTCGGACGATATGTATTCTCTACCATTTGAAATGATTCAAAAAGCTTTACACCATGCGAAAATAGACGTTTACGAACATTATCACGTGCATTCACTGAAAGAACTGAACGAATTTATCCAAAATGGAAAGCCATTGCCTTCCATAAAAATACTTTTAGACGGATCTCTTGGCGCTCACACGGCTTATTTAAGAGAACCCTACGCAGATATTCCCACTCGAGGAGTGTTGAACATCGCCGAAGAAGAGTTCATGGAAATCATCAAAACAGCAGATAAAAACGGAATTCAAGCGTGTGTACACGTTATAGGAGGCGGCGCATTGGATATCGCCTTGAAAGCTTTTAAAAATTCAAATCCTTCATTGAGACATAGGCTCATTCACGTGCAAGTTTCTCACGATGACCAGATTGAAAAAATAAAAGAAGAAAAGCTGTTTTTGGATGTGCAGCCGCAATTTTTCGTCTCGGACGAAAAAATGGCCGTTGAAAGACTTGGCGAAAGGGTAAAATATTCATATAGGTTCAAAGAAATGATGGAAATGGGAATTCCCACCGCATTTTCTTCAGATTCACCTGTGGAAATACCTAATCCTATTGAAGGCATAAAAGCTGCCAAAAAACTTGGAATAACTGTAAAAGATGCCCTTGATGCTTACACAATGCAAGGAGCTTACCAGGAATTTGAAGAAAATAAAAAAGGCATTTTTAAAGAAGGCGCAAAAGCCGACTTTGTTTTGCTTTCTGACCCCATAGAAAACGAAAAAGATGAAGTTATCGCAACGTATAAAAATGGGGAAAGGGTTTATGAGAAGTGAAAGAGTTGATTTAGGATTGAGCAATTGACTTGTTGATGGTATAATTTCAACTGGGAATTCTGAATACAGGCATGTGAAGAACAGGAAATAAATACAAGTGGAGGAAATATAAAAACATGGAAAATCAATATTTGAGGAGTAAAATCTTATCTTTAGTAAAAGAATTTACTCATAATAAGGATATTCAAGAGTTCATTCCAGGTAAAACTCAAATACACTTTGCGGGACGTGTATTCAATGAAGAAGAATACATTAATCTTGTTGATGCCGCTCTCGATGGATGGTTAACGACGGGAAGATATGCAAATAAATTCGAGAAAGATTTTGCCAATTATTTTGGAATGAAAAGCTGTTCTCTCGTAAATTCAGGATCTTCTGCTAATTTACTCGCATTGACTGCACTGACTTCTCCAAAATTAGGAGATAAGAGATTAAAACCAGGCGATGAAGTTATAACTGTTGCGGCTGGATTTCCTACCACGGTAAATCCAATAATCCAAAATAATCTTATTCCAGTATTTTTAGATGTTGATCTTGGAACTTACAATGTAAAAGTCGAAGATTTAGAGAATGCCATTTCAGATAAAACCAAGGCTATAATGTTAGCTCATACTCTTGGAAATTCATTTAATTTGGACGAAGTTATGAGGATTGTCAAAAATTACGATTTGTATCTTATAGAAGATTGTTGCGATGCGCTTGGATCAAGATATGATGGGAAATTAGTTGGAACTTTTGGGAATTTGGCCACATTTAGTTTTTATCCAGCTCATCATATTACCATGGGAGAAGGTGGGGCAGTTTTAACAAACGATATTTTACTTGAAAGATTAGTTAGATCATTCAGAGATTGGGGAAGAGATTGCTACTGTGCTCCCGGAGCGTCAAACACATGTGGTAAAAGGTTTACACAACAATTTGGAGATTTGCCGTATGGATATGATCATAAATATGTTTACTCTCATATAGGATACAATTTAAAAATGACAGATCTTCAAGCTGCAGTAGGAGTAGCCCAATTTCAAAAACTTCCGGAATTCATAGAAAAAAGGAAGAAAAACTTCATACTTTTAAAAGAAGGATTGAAAAAATATGAAGACTACTTTATACTTCCATATGCAACACCCAAGAGCGATCCTTCATGGTTTGGATTCCCACTAACCATAAGAGAAAATGCGAAATTCAGTAGAAGAGAACTTGTTACTTATCTTGAAGAACACAAAATAATGACAAGAATGCTGTTTGGCGGAAATCTTATAAGGCAACCTGCATACAAAAATGTAAAATATAGAGTAGTAGGAAACTTAGAAAACACGGATATAGTTATGAATAGAACATTTTTCATAGGCGTGTATCCAGGAATAACAGATGAAATGATAGACTACATAATTAAGGTTTTTGATAACTTCCTTAAAAAGCTGAAATAATCGGGAGATGGTGAACTTGAAAGTTGTTATATTGGCGGGTGGGTTTGGAACAAGATTAAGTGAAGAAACTGATTTTAAACCAAAACCGATGGTCGAAATAGGAGAATATCCTATTTTATGGCATATTATGAAAATATATTCTTATTATGGGTTCAACGATTTCATAATTTGTTTAGGATACAAAGGATATATGATAAAAGAATACTTTGCCAATTATTTTCTTCACAATAGTGATGTCTCAATAGATCTTGGTAAAAATAAAATAGAAATTATGAATAGCCATAGTGAAAATTGGAAAGTAACTCTTATCGATACAGGCCTCAACACAATGACGGGTGGAAGAATAAAAAGAGTCCAAAAATACGTTGGAAATGAAACTTTTATGCTTACTTACGGCGATGGAGTAGCAAATATAAACATAAACGATCTTGTGAAATTCCATAAAAAACATGGAAAGTACGCAACTGTAACCGCAGTTCAACCATCGGGAAAATTTGGGGCTTTGAAAATAAATGAAAATGATCAAATAGAATCATTTATTGAAAAACCTGCAGGAGACGGTGGATGGGTGAATGGAGGTTTTTTTGTACTTGAACCTCGAATATTTGATTACATAAAAGGTGATGAAACCATCTGGGAAAGAGAACCTCTTGAAACGTTGGCAAAAGAAAGGCAGTTAGTTGCGTACAAGCATGCTGGATTTTGGAAGCCGATGGATACGTTAAGGGATAAAAGAGAACTTGAAAAACTCTTAGAAAGAGGAAATGCTAAGTGGAAGATTTGGAAGGATTAAGAGTATTAATAACAGGAGCAAGTGGTTTTGTAGGAGCTAACTTCACCCGCTTTTTAGTCTCAAAAGAAGTTGAAGTACATGTTTTAGTGAGAAAAACGTCCAATTTGTGGCGTATTGAAAGTATAAAAAATAAGTTAAACATTCATTATTGTGATCTGAATGAAAGAGAGAAGCTAAAGGGATTAATCTCAGAAATTAAACCGGAAGGAATAATGCATTTTGCGATATATGGAGGTTATCCTTTTCAGAAAGAAACTCTCAAGATAATTAGAACAAACTTTCTTGGAACAGTCAATCTTTTAGATGCTTGCATGAGCACTGGTTTTAAATGGTTCATTAATACGGGAAGCAGTTCAGAATATGGCATTAAAAATGAACCAATGAAGGAAGATGATTTATTAGAACCAATAAATGATTATGGAGTTGCAAAAGCGGCGGGAACTCTTTATTGTCAGGCAGTTGCTAAAAGAACAGAGGCCCCTATATATACAATGAGGCTATTTTCTCCTTATGGTTACTACGAAGAACCTACAAGATTAATTCCATATACAATCCTATCTTGTCTTAGAAATAAAAATGTTTTATTATCTAATCCAAACGCAGTGAGAGATTTTGTGTTTATCGAAGATGTGATGAATGCTTATTTGAAGCTTATATTTAACACAAACTCAATAAAACAGGGAGATGTTTTTAATGTTGGTAGCGGCAAGCAACATAAAATCAGTGAAGTAGTTAGTTTAATAAAGAAAATGACTAACTGCACCTCTCAGCTTAATTGGAAAAAGATACCAGAAAGGGATAGTGATATTTTAAAAGTTTGGGAAGCAAATATTGGTAAGATTAACTCACACCTAAATTGGAATACGCAGTATGCATTAAAAGAAGGATTAGAAAAAACTATTAATTGGTTTAAAGAACATTTAAATCTTTACGTGGGGGAAAAATAATCATGGAGTTATATGAAATAAGCAGGAGTATTAGAAAAAAACTTATAATGATGCATTACAAATCTAGAACTTCTCATATTGGTTCAGCATTATCTATTGTAGATATTCTAGTTGTTTTATATTTTAGAATTTTAAGCGTAAATCCTCAAAAACCTTCCTGGGAGAAGAGAGATAGATTTATTTTGAGCAAAGGACACGCTGCTTCTGCCTTATATTGTGTTTTAGCAGAAAAAGGGTTCTTTGAGAAAAAGTTGCTAGATACTTATTGTGTAAATGGAGGAAAACTTTCTGAGCATCCAGATAGGCTTAATGTTCCTGGTATAGAAGTTTCAACAGGTTCGTTGGGGCATGGGCTATCAATAGGAGTTGGAATGGCTCTTGCTGCGAAAAGGGACAAGAAAAATCATAAAATATTTATTTTAATGAGCGATGGAGAATGTGAAGAAGGTTCGGTATGGGAGGCTGTTTCAACAGCTGGACGATTAAATTTAAATAACTTAGTTGTAATTATTGATTATAATAAACTACAGGCTTATGACAGAACAGATGATATTCAATCTATTAAAAGCGTGAAAGAAAAGTTTCGAAATTCTGGTTGGGATGTTCGCGAGATAGAAGGACATGAATTTAGTTCTATAGAAAAGGGATTGAAAATACCAATTGCTGAAAATCCAACGGTAGTAGTTGCAAATACTATTAAGGGTAAGGGAATAAAAGAGATGGAAGGCAAAATGGAATGGCATTATAAATCTCCAAAGAAAGAAAACTTAAGTGATTTTTTGAAGGAGTTAAATTCTGATGAGAAAAGCTTTCATAAAAAAACTGACTGAACTTGTTGAAAAAGATAAAGATATACAGTTATTAACAGGTGATCTAGGATTTTCCGTATTAGATGATTTTAAAATGAATTTTCCAAATAATTATTTAAATGTGGGATTAATGGAAGCTAATATGATCGGTATGGCTGCTGGGATGAGTCTAAGTGGGAAAAAAGTTTTCGTTTATTCTATAATTCCTTTTATTACCTACAGAGTATTGGAGCAAATAAGAAATGATTTATGTTACCAGGAAGTTCCAGTAAAAATTATAGGGGTTGGAGAAGGCTTATCTTATGGAGTAGCTGGAGCGACTCATCATTCGATCGAAGATATAGCTGTTATGTCGGCACTTCCAAATATGATTGTTATCTCTCCTGGTGATCCTATTGAAGTGGAAATGGCAATAGAAAAATCATTGAATTTAGATTTACCTTGCTATATAAGGCTTGCAAAATCTGGCGATCCTGTAATAAACAATAGTGATATTGATTTCGAAATAGGAAAGGGATTGATATTAAAGAAAGGAAGAGATGTTCTTATAGTTTCAACCGGGAATATGCTTGAAGTAGGAACTAAAGTTGTGGAAAAACTCGAAAAAATTAATGTTTCTACAGAATTAGTAAGCATGCACACAATAAAACCTTTTGACGAAAATTTATTAATAAGCGAATCTAAAAATAAAAAATTGGTTGTTTCAATTGAAGAACATGTAAAAACAGGTGGATTAGCTTCAAGAGTTGCAGATGTTTTGATCTCAAACGAAATTAGAATCAAATTTTTAAGAGTGGGCTTACCTGATAAATTTATTCATGTAGTTGGTGAACAAGAGTATTTAAGGGACTTATATGGATTAACTCCAGATAAAATAACAGATAAAATATTAGAGAAATTGGAAGTGAAGAATAAAACATGAAAAACTCTTTTTCGGATTTCTACAAAAATAAAAAAGTTCTCATCACGGGGCACACAGGGTTCAAAGGATCATGGATGGCTTTGTGGCTTTTGCAGTTAGGAGCTGAAGTTGTAGGATATGCTCTTGATCCGTATACTGAAAGGGATAATTTCGTTTTATCTAATTTACCAGAAAAAGTGGTAGATATTCGTGGAGACATAAGGGATTTCGAAAGATTTAATTCTGTTGTTGAAAAATACAAACCAGAAATAATTTTTCATCTTGCAGCTCAACCAATAGTGAGATTGTCCTATGAAATACCAAGAGAAACGATAGAAACGAATGTTATGGGAACGGAAAATGTCCTTGAATCTTTTAGAAAATCTGAAAGTGCAAAAGTTTTGGTGATTATAACGTCCGATAAGGCTTATGAAAACAAAGAATGGATATGGGGATACAGAGAAAATGATCCAGTTGGTGGTTATGATCCTTATAGTGCAAGTAAAGGTATGGTGGAATTACTTTCTTCAGCGTACATGAGATCATTCTTCAATCCAAAAGACTTTGAAAAACACGGAAAAGTTATAGCCACTGTGAGAGCAGGAAACGTTATAGGTGGAGGAGATTGGGCAAAAGATCGAATAATTCCTGATTGTATAAGAGCATTAGAAGAAAACAAGCCAATTGAAATAAGAAACCCACAATCTGTCAGACCGTGGCAGCATGTACTTGAACCGTTGAATGGATATTTGCTTTTAGCTTCTAAAATGCAAGATGATCCTGCAAAATATTCTGGTGCATGGAATTTTGGTCCTAATCCAGAGTCCGTAATAACGGTTAAAGAGGTTGTTGAGAAAGTGATAAAGTACTACGGAAAAGGAACATGGAAAGATATGTCAAATCCTGCTGAATTGCATGAAGCAAAATTGCTTAACCTTGACACGAGCAAAGCAAGATTTTTCCTTGGATGGAGGCCTAAATTAAATGTAGATGAGGCAATTCAAATGACTGTGGAATGGTATAAAAGATATCAAAGGGGAAATGTTGATAAAATGTGTGAAAGCCAGATTTCTTTGTTTGTAGAAAGGGGAAAGATAAAAAAACTATGAGAAATGAAAAACCTATACTTTCAATTGCAATTCCAACATATAATAGAGCAAAAGAGCTCCAGGAGTGCCTCGATTCTGTGATTCCCCAAGTTTTAGAATTAAAAGAAAGTGTAGAAATATTTATATCTGATAATGCATCAGTTGATGAAACGCCAGAAGTTTTAAAAGATTACTCCGAGAAATATGATTTTATTCATTATTCTAGGAATAGTAAAAATATTGGATTTGATCTTAATCTAATAAGGGCAATTAAGGGAAGTAAAGGTAGATATGTATGGTTATTTGCTGACGATGATTGGCTCGCCAAAGGAGCTTTGAATGAAATCTTAGGAGTGATAAAGGAAAATAAGCCGTGCTACATATCTACAAACTTTTATTACTCGAAAGATAGAGTGAATGTATTTATTCATAGTAAACAAAAAAAATTTCTTGTAAAAAAGGATGTAAAAAAAGCAAGTTTAAGTGATGTTTTGCTGTATAGGAATCACTGGTTTAGTTTTATAAGTAGCAATATTTTAAAAAAAGATTTTTTGGATATAATTGGATATGAAAATAACTCTAAGATGAGGTTCAAGAGTTGGGTACAAATTTACATAATATCTCAAGTTTTAAGCTCTAAAAGTTGTGGGTACATTTCATCTTATTATGCTGTTATTTCACGAACAGGAAATGGGAGAGAAAATTTGTATACCTTTGTTGAATTGATGCCAAAAGGGTTCCATTACATATTCAAAGAATTTAAAGTAGAAAAAGCTATACAGAAAAAAGTGATGAACAATATAAGAAGAACATTTTTACCTCTTAAAGCTTTCTTGCTTTTTAAATTAGAGAAATCAGATATAAGAAAAGTTGATCCCTCATTGATTCCATTTTATTACAAACTATTTTATTATACTATTCCATCGAATTTTATTACTTTTGCTTGGAAGTTAAAACGAAAGATAAGCGGAAAGAGCTTTACCCTTCCAAATGATTTTAAAAAAGACTAAAAAATTGTTTTGATCTTCTGTTTAATAATATAACTCCTAATGTGCGTGAAAGTAACGAAATTAATCTGAAAGAAAAAATGAGTCATTGAAAACAAGATAAAGATTGAAAAACCGACAACACCAGATGTAAAATTTTGTTGAACCCACAAAATTGGAGGTGTTGTCGGCATGGATATTATGCCATTTATTCTGAATTTTTTGAAATCATTTTTTCCTTTTTTTGAGATTGAAGAGTTTTACCTCAAAGATATGGCCATTTTGATTCAAGGGATACTGCAGGGAAAGTTACAGATAAGTAGGATAGCGGAAG
>WFYR01000013.1 GCA_015489955.1 Mesoaciditoga sp.
ACATGATTTTGGACTACGATGAAAATGGAAACGTAATTGCAGTTGAAATATTAAACGCTTCGAAAAAAGGAAACATGAAAAAAATAATTATTGAGGCATTTAACAAGAGTGTTCTGGTAGATGGACATGAAAAATGTGAAATATCTCTTTAAATGAAGTGAAAAAGCTGTTGCAGGAGCAATTCATAAATTATGTGTGATTCGTGATGAACTGTAAAGTGCCAAAGATTTTGCCCCCACTTGTGGGGGAAGTGGCATCGGAGCAATTTTATATGGTAAGTCTGTCCCACTTATGGAGAAAGTGGCAGCGAAGCAATTTTATATGGTAAGTCTGCCCCCACTTAGGGGAAAAATGTCGGCGAGACTATCTTTTTTAAGTCTGCCCTCACTTGTGGGGGAAGTGGCAGCGAAGCTGCCGTAGGGGGTTCACTTCTCACCCTTTAATGATATAATCCGATTGGAATTCATCGAATTCATCTATAAGGAAAAGGGCTGAAAGATGCGAACACTTTACAAAGTGCCACAAGGTGCTTTTGACGTGGGAAATGGCGAAATAAAAGAATTCGTCGTGGAAAACGGCGTTTTTTCCTTCGATTTTTACAAAAAAGTGGATAGAGTTGAAACGCTTGAAGGATATGTGTATCCTGGCTTTATAGATGCGCACGCCCATCTTGTTGGTACTGGCAAAAAAGCCTTAGTTCCCTCTTTAGATGATGTGGAAAGCATGGAAGAACTTTTGCAAACAGCATCTCAAAATGATTATCAAGTGTTGCGTGGATGGGACGACGAAAAGCTTGGAAGATATCCAACAAAAAAAGAACTCAACACCATAAAACATCCGTTGTTGGTCGTAAGAAGATGCGGCCACGTGGGAGTTGCAAACGATGCTTTCATGGAAATGACAGGTGTAAAAGCAAAAGATGGCATTTTGAAAGAAAACGACCTGGCAAAAACACTAAATTCTTTAAGTGAAAGCGAAGAAGAGCTCATTCAAGAAATCAAAGCCGGTGAAAAAGAATTTTTCAAATATGGCGTCACATCCGTTCATTCGGACGATATGTATTCTCTACCATTCGAAATGATTCAAAAAGCTTTACGCCATGCGAAAATAGACGTTTACGAACATTATCACGTGCATTCACTGAAAGAGCTGAACGAATTCATCCAGAACGGAAAGCCATTGCCTTCCATAAAAATACTTTTAGACGGTTCACTTGGCGCTCACACAGCTTATTTAAGAGAACCCTATGCTGATGTTCCCACCCAAGGAGTGTTGAACATCTCAGAAGAAGAATTTATGGAAATTGTCAAAACAGCAGATAAAAATGGCATTCAAGCGTGCGTGCACGTTATAGGCGATGGCGCATTAGATATCGCCTTGGAAGCGTTTAAAAATTCAAATTCTTCACTGAGACATAGACTCATTCACGTGCAAGTTTCTCATGATGACCAGATTAAAAAGATAAAAAAAGAAAAACTATTTTTGGATGTACAGCCGCAATTTTTCGTCTCAGATGAAAAAATGGCCGTCGAAAGACTTGGCGAAAGGGTAAAACATTCATATAGGTTCAAAGAAATGGTGGAAATGGGAATTCCCACCGCATTTTCTTCAGATTCACCAGTGGAAATATCTAATCCTCTTGAAGGCATAAAAGCTGCCAAAAAACTTGGAATAAACATAAAAGGCGCCCTTGATGCTTACACAACGCAAGGAGCTTACCAGGAATTTAAAGAAAATAAAAAAGGTCTTTTCAAGGAAGGCGCAAAAGCTGACTTTGTTTTGCTTTCTGAGCCCATAGAAAACGAAAAAGCTGAAGTTATCGCAACGTATAAAAATGGGGAGAGGGTTTATGGAAAAGTAAAGCAATAGAAAAAAGATGGGATGCCCCCAAAAGTGATACGGTCTAAAATGGAGACTCTCTCTCTTTTTGAATGTTTCATCACTCAATCAACGTTGATTGAGTGATGACGAGATTGAAATCTCAACAGGAACGTATATGATATTTTACGGGAACTTCGTAGTTGATAGCACTATGTGGTCTTTGGTAATTATACCATTCAAGCCATTCCGTTATGACGGATTTTATCTCTTCAACTGACATAAGAGAGAAATCATATCTTTTGAGGCATTCATCGCTGAAACGAGAATTAAAACCTTCGCTGAAAGGATTCTGATATGATTTGCCAACATCTATGAACTCATGTTTGATTCTACCATTCTCAAGAAAGAGATTGAGAGGGTTATACCTAAACTCAGGGCCGTTATCCGTTCTGAACACCATTGGTCTTGAGTAAATGGTTATTGAATTGTCAAAGACGTCGAGTACCTTTTGACCAGGTATAGAGAAAGCCATGTGATAAGCCATGATTCTTTTTGTGTAGTCATCTATAATTGAGAATATGAAACTTTTTACCTCTTACCATACGTTCTATGAAATCAGCAGACCAGACATAATCGGCAAAAAGTGGTTGAGTGAGATGACTGGAAGAATGATTGAGATGAATCTTTCGTGAGGTGTTGACTGATCTTTGGAGATTCAGATTGGTGTAGATGCGATAAACCTTTTTGTGATTGACATGGATGCCCTTTTCTCCAACATGGTATGGATACGTCTGTAACCGAAAGAGGGATAGCTCTGAGCTATGCTTGTTATCTCATCCTCGAGAGGGTCTCTAACAGAGGATGAATTCAAGACACGATAAATTGTTGAGCGAGAGAGCTGAAAATCCTTTGAGATACGACTGATAGGAACATGATACGAAATGAGGTGAAAGAAAATCTCACTCAAAACGTGTTTTTTTAGTGAATTCTCTGAGAGCATGAAGTTCCAGTTCTTTTTCGGCAAGAATCTTTTTGAGTTCTTTGTTCTCCTGCTCAAGAAAAAGGAGCTTTTTAGCGTCGTTGGTAGATAAGCCAGAGTACTTCTTGAGCCATGTATAGTAAGTGGAAGAAACTATTTCATACTTTCTACAAACTTGGGAAACGGAAGTAACCTTGGCTTCAGCAAGGATTTGAATGATCTTTTCGATAGAGAATCTTGACTCCTAATGTGCGTGAAAGTAACGAAATTAATCTGAAAGAAAAAAGGAGTCATTGAAAACAAGATAAAGATTGAAAAACCGACAACACCAGATGTGAAATTTTGTTGAACCCACAAAATTGGAGGTGTTGTCAGCATGGATATTATGCC
>WFYR01000014.1 GCA_015489955.1 Mesoaciditoga sp.
AACAAAAAAGGTGAAAAATCATCTTGAATCCCGCCATTTTTTATGATATACTACCTGCGGGCCCGGGATGAACTTGGGTGCCAAGAGTAATCTTTCCGGCCGAACGGAGAGATGGCCGAGTGGTCGAAGGCGCTTGCCTGCTAAGCAAGTGTGGGATTTTCCCACCGTGGGTTCGAATCCCACTCTCTCCGCCATTTGTTTGTGCCCGTAGCTCAGCTGGATAGAGCGATAGACTGCGGATCTATAGGCCGGGAGTTCAAATCTCCCCGGGCACGCCAGGTGTTATTATATGCTTAAATTAAAGATCGATGCTCTGAAACATGAAAAAGTCCTCCATGTGGAGGAGAACCTTGATTGGAAAGAACTTGAATTGAATGGCGAAAGATATCCGTACTTTAAGCCCGTGGCGGTTAAGCTCGAAGCCGCTTTTTCTCGAGGAAGGATAAACGTTGATGGAATTGTATCAACCGGAATAATACATCCATGCGATAGATGTCTCGAGCCTGTTTACCTTGAAATAAATGGAAAGATAGAAGCGCTATATCTTCCACGGGAAAAGAAACCGAAGTACGTGGAAAAAAATGTTGAGCTTACAGATCTGGAAAACACTTTTTATTACACTGCAAGTGATGAATACATAGATTTGGAAGAAAGGGTTTTGGAAGCCATCATTATAGAAGTGCCCATAAAAGTGTTGTGTAGTGAAGATTGTAAAGGATTGTGCCCGTATTGCGGAATAAATTTGAACAAGCATCCAGATCATGTGTGCCCACATCTTGAAAAGAAAGAGTCTCCATTTGCCATTTTAAAGGAAAAATTCAAGTAAAATGAGCGATTGAAGTCTATTTGATTTAAATAATTACTGAATTGAAGGGAGAGTTTACAATGGCTGTACCAAAGAAAAAACCATCGAAAGCCAGAACAAGCAGGAGAAGGGCAACATACTATAAAGCCATAAAAGTTACAACCGTTAAATGCCCAAATTGTGGAGAACCAATGTTGCCTCACCATGTTTGCCTCAATTGTGGATATTACAACGGCAAGCAAGTGCTTGAAGTTAAGGAGTGAGTCTTTCATTTGGCAAGGATAGCACTCGACGCATTTGGAAGTGATAACGCTCCCTACGAAGAGACGGAGGGAGCGCTTTTGTTCATTAAAAAGACGAAACATACCGTTATTTTGGTTGGGGACGAAGAAAAGCTCAAAAAACTCGTCCCCGCTGGTACAGAAAGAATAGAATTTTTTCACGCGCCAAAACGTTTTGGAATGTCGCAAAAGCCCACAGATATTTTAAAAATGAAAGACAGCTCCCTCGCCGCAAGTGCCCAACTTGTCAAAGAAGGACAAGCGGATGGCTTTGTCAGTGCGGGAAATACCGGCGCGATACTGGTTTGTGGAACTTTCATTGTGGGAAGGATTAAAGGTGTTGAAAGGCCAGCCATAGCCACGACGATTCCGTCTATTTTGGGTGGAACCGTGCTGATAGATTCAGGAGCGAATGCCACTCTTAAACCTCAAAATTATCCCCAAATTGCCGTTATGGGTTTGGCGTACGCTAAATCAGTACTCGGAAGGAAGGAGCCAAAGTGTGGGCTTTTAAACGTTGGAACTGAGAAAGAAAAAGGAAACGATACGGTAAAAGAAGCGTACGTGCTGATGCGTGAAAAACTAGGAGAATCCTTCGCGGGAAACGTTGAAGGAAGAGATATCTGTATGGGAAATGTTGACGTTGTGGTAAGCGATGGTTTTAGCGGAAACATAGCGCTCAAAACTCTTGAAGGGGTGGGAGCGTTTTTTTCTAAAAGTTTGAAAGACGCCGTTAAGAGATCAAATTTTTTTCAAAAGTTAGGTGCTTTAATGATGAAGGGCACTTTCGATTCTTTTAAGGAAAGCTTCGATTACAGGAAGTACGGAGGGGCTTTTCTGCTTGGTGTTAGGGGAACCGTTGTCAAAGCGCATGGTTCGTCAGATAAGTTAGCCATATATAACGCTTTGAGAGTAGCCGCTCAGGGTGTGGAAAACAGGATTTTGGATAGAATAAATGAGGGGATATGAATGTGTGGAATATACGGTTTTATGGGTGATGGAAAGGTAGAAGAGCTCATTGATGGTTTGAAAAAGCTTGAGTACAGGGGTTACGATTCCGCTGGCATTGCTTACACAAAAAATGGAACTTTGGTTGTTGAAAAGCACACCGGAAAGGTGGATGAACTCAGAAAATTCGTTTCTGAAGGGCTAAAAGTGAGGATAAAAGCCGGTATAGCACACACAAGATGGGCAACGCACGGTGTGCCAAATGACTTAAATGCCCATCCACAAACGGATTGCACAAACAAGATAGCGGTGGTCCATAACGGTATAATAGAGAATTTTTCAACTTTAAAAAGCCAACTTGAGGCAGAGGGGCATAAATTCATTTCCAAAACAGATACGGAGGTTATCGCTCACCTGGTTGAGAAGTACTTTGAAGGAGATCTGT
>WFYR01000015.1 GCA_015489955.1 Mesoaciditoga sp.
CAACGCGATAATTTATTATTTCTTGTATATCCTGTTTTAGACTTTCTGATTTTTCTCCGTTAAATCCACTTTCATGTTCGAACACGTCGGTAAGTGAGGCTTGTGTCCCTTCAATTCTTGAAGAAAGCACCGCTTCATTGGTGGTCAACGGGGAAAGCAACACCTCTGGATTTATAAGGCTTTGAAGTAATCCATCGTAGCGTCCTATTTCATCATGCGCTTTGCTAATCAAAGGGATCAATTTTTCCCAATCAATTTCGCGCGGGGGAAGTTTTTGAGGTATGTATGGGTTGATTTTATTCATTTCAAGCGCCTCACTTTACCTGCTGTTTTATTTCAAGAGCTTTTGTGTAAATTGAAAGCTTGTTTTTTCCGTTTAGAATTTACACCATGTCCGAAAAATGTCTGATAAATGTCCGATATGTCCGATATGTTTCTCAGCGCAATGTGTATTTTCTTCCTTTTTTCTCTCCAACACTTTTCAATATTTTCTTGTCCACTAATTCGTGTAGATCCCTGTACAAAGTTTTTTCAGATGCGCCAGTGAACATTTTTTTGATATTCGACATGGTTATTTCCCCATTTTCCTTTACGTACAAAACGGCTTTTATCTGTCTTTCATTCAATCCCATTTCTTTTAACCGCTCGGCTGTGTATCTTGCACATTTTTATGAAGTGATTTATTTTTCAAACTCTATGGAGTCCACAACATGCCTATTTAATAAAGCACAATAAACATAATGGATAACTGGATTGCCAAAAATACGTACGACATAAAAATGAGTATTTTCATCATAAAGATCCATATCGAAATTGAATTAGAAAAAAGAAAAGATTTATTTTTTTTCGGAAGATTAATATAATGCTCAATAAATTCTTCACTAGAATATTTCGTCTTTTTTTCTTCAAAATATCTTTTTGGAATTAGGCTCTTTGAATCTTTGAAAACTGTCCTAAATTTATCTATTTCGTCAGGAAAAGGTTCTAAGAGTCCAATAAGGTCTTCAATTTGAATAATAGTTACAGTTGCTTCCGCTATAAGTTTTAGCCTTTCTTGAAAAAAATGACGCATATAATATGCTATTAAAATAGAGAATATTGGGAAGATGTTTCCTATCATCATTATTATCAAGTTTCTAGGACTATTTATGCCTACAGCAAGTGTATCAAATGTGAATTGAACTATTACAAGGAAGGAAATTGCAGCTATAACAACGGAACCAACTTGCGCGACCATAGAGCTAACAGTTTCTATTCTTTCTTTTTCATGTAAAAGAAAACTGGTCAAAAAATATCTAACGTCTTTCTTGTCGCCCTTATAAATACTAAATAGATTTTGCATTGTTTTCCCTCCTCTTGGAATTTTAACTTGACACCTTTCGGATTCTATGGTATCCTAAGAACGGATCGGGGATTCTCGATCGGCGGGGCGAAGGCCCCGTTTACTTTTATTCTCTAAAAACCTGAAAAATATCTATATTCATTGAAGAAGGTAATATTCCAATTGATTTTTCTCTTTTTAAAAATTTGTCTTTGATGCTATTTAAAATTAAATCTGCTTTTTCCCAGTGTTCTTTTCTTAAAACCTCCCATGTAAAATATAGTTGTTAGATGAAACATCTAAGATATGGAGAAACCCGTTCACCTCCTAGGCATAAAGCCTGTTGGGAGGTTTGGGTCTCTCCTTATCACGGTTCAGAATAATGGTCTTCGTGATCGGACCTATCATGGGAATAGTGAAAGGAGGATTTTCAAAATGGTTTACATTGGTATTGACATTTCTTCTGACAAGTTCAACGTGTGTATTCTCTATCCTGATTCTTCCAAATCCATAGACCTTTCTTTTCGTCAGTCTCGAAAGGGCTTTGAAAAGTTCCATTCAAAGCTTCTCAACATCCATGAGGATGTCCTTATTGCCATGGAATCGACAGGTGTCTATCACATGAGTTTGTATGAGTTCCTCTCTTCCAATGGCTTTGAAGTGCTATTGCTTCACCCATACACTCTAAAGCATTTCCTTAAAGCTTATTCCCATTCAAAGACAGACTCAATAGATGCCCGTAGCATTGCCCTTGTACTTTCACAACTTTCCAATTCCATTCATCTTTCCAACGTTCCATCTGACCAACTCAACGCTCTTAGGGAACTCGTCAGATTCGAAACTCTATCGTTCAACAACGCTCTAATCTCTACAGGCGGTTGCATAATTTCTTAAGGCTTGACATGCCAGAGATACTCAAATTCTTCGACATAAATTCAAAAGTACTTCACGCTTTACTTAGCCGGTTTCCCACACGTTCGGATATCATCTCTAACCAACAGGATGTCGTACAATTCCTTTCTTCTTTCAAAAACTGGAATGAATCAAAAGCACAATCTCTTATCTCAGCTTTGAAAGATTCGATAGGCCTTAGAGACACATTTGGTTCTCATTCATTCATAATCTCTTCAATAATCACTCAAGTTAAAAGCCTTTCTGAACAGCTCGAAAGAATTGAAGAAAAAATCTCTGAGCTCCTTTCTCAATTCTCAGACAATCCCATCTCTTCAATCAAAGGCATAGGGCCTGTCACATTGGCTCAGATAATATCTGAAGTCGGAGATATATCCAGATTCTCATCTTCTAAAGCTTTCGTCGCTTATTCAGGCCTTGACCCTGTCATTCACCAAAGCGGTAAGAGCTTTCACTCTGGTGGTATATCTAAAAAAGGTAATTCAATTCTTAGATATACCTTCTACAACCTCGCCGTTAGAATCGTACGATATCCTGGTAAGTACAGAGATAAATATCTTTCGCTTCTTGAGAGAGGGAAACCTAAAAAAGTCGCCCTTATAGCTATTGCTAGAAAACTTGCTGTACTCGTTTACACTTTATGGACGAGGGGTGAGAAATTTGACCCGAATATAGCCGTAACTTAAAGAACTTAAAGCTTTTTCAATGACCCTTAAAAACTGAATATCTTTTTCTTATTTTGCTCTTGACTTTCTAGAGTATCCTTTCTTAAGGTGCTTCCAAGACAATAAGCAATTGTATCTGCTATTTCTAATCCGCTGATAACATCCTTTTTCCCTTTAAAAGAAACCTCAAAATTCAAATTCATTAACTCACTAGACCTAAATGCTGGTAAATTATCATCGGCAGAACCAAATCTTTTTAATTTTTCTATTGCCCTTTTATAGTCCTTATTTTCTTTTTTACCTCTTCCCTCAATGTTCAAGATATACTTATTTGTTTTATATCGCCTTGAGTAAAAAATAAGACGCTCTGCTATTATTTGCAAAGAAGAAAAGTAAGGATGTGCCGGCCATGCATATTTATTTTTCATTTCTTTTAATCCGATGAAAGATCCTACAATTTTAAAATTTATTTTTGACAGCAACTTACTGTAGTCTTGAAAAAAACTGTCTCTAAGGTTTTTGTTCGTAAGAATTCTATATCGACCCTGTTGCTTACTTATTTCTCTGAAATGTAAAGAAAAATTTGACATTTTGAACCATTTCATCTTAAATTCTGGTAGTAAGTACTCAGATTTCTCAACTTCAGAATTGGACATGACTACGCCGCAAAGAAAAAAATATCCATTTGAATCTTTAATAGCATTATACTTTGGATCAGGCGTTCCATACTCATCAACAAAAATATTTAATTGTTGTTCCATGCATTCTCCCCTTTTATAACTTATGTGTAATTCTAAATAGTGAAAATTTTAATTTTCACGCACAAGGCGGGTTAAATATGCAGTCAACACGCACTTAAACATTTTATTATGTCTTGGATATCTGAGATGAAGGAGTTCATGGATTATTATTCTCGCTCTCTCTGTAGATGGCTTGTTTAGCACTTCATAAGAAAAGCTTAATCTTCCTCTACTTGAGCAGCTTGCCCATTTCTTTGTCATGGGTCTAACATGAATTTCTTTAGGTTTAACTCCTATTTTTTCCGCCCAGATTAATACTTCCCTCTTAAAGTCCTTAACTGGAATCATATATCTACCTTTTGAGACTTTCAAGCAATTTGTTTGTTAATTGGATCGCTCTTCTATACTCTTTTTCAAGTTCAGAAGATTCAAGTAGTATTTTTAAAATTCCCTTTTTTAAAGTTCTTTCAAATTCCTCATTGCTTTTCCAATGTGGATATTTTTCTATGAGCCTACCAATATCTCTTGCTTTCTTTTCAGCTTCACAGAGGGGGATATTCTCGTTCTTTAAAATCCAATATATGGTGTAAACGTCCGTGTTCATGTTTTTCGCTTTTCGTTCTTTTTTTGAGTCATCGATTTCTTTTGCTATTTTCTCCAATTCTTCCAAGGTTTCTTTAGTGTCTTTTTGTCTTTGTTCATAAAGCTTAGATAGTGCTTCCACTTTTTCTTTGATGGATCTTAGATATGGATCTGAGTGCAAGCTTTTATCCACTTCAACTTCGATGCTTTTCAACAAGTTGAACATTTTTTCCGTATCAGAAGATTTATTTTTTTTCAATTTTTCTAAAGTTTCTTTGTTGATCTCATAGACATCCAAGGTTGATCTTAACTTACCACTATGTGTATACTCTTGTACCAATTTAGCAGTTTTCCTTGTGAATTCTTTATCTACAATAGTTCCACGTTCGTAAGCCTCTTTAACAATTTTAAACATTCTTGCCAATGTGTCGAAATCGTCCATATACTGGCCAAGGTAAGCGTCTGGAGAAAGTATCTCGTAAATATCTGAAATCTCTCTAAAAAACTCATAAAATTCTCGTCTTTTGTCTTCATCTCTGAAATTTTCCAGTATTGCTTCTATCGCTTTATCTTGTGGTTTGTTATTAATCAAATTAAGATAGTTTTGTTTGGCTTGAACCATGAGGTCAGAGAATCTGACTTTTAAAACTTTGATGTCATTAACCACTCCTTCAACATCGTCTGAGTCAAAAGCTAACGCTTTCTTGAGCTTGTTGAATATGCCCACAAAATCAAGCACAAATCCACAAGGTTTTTTCCTTCCTTCTTCATCTTCATAAGGGCGATTTACTCTTGCAATTGCTTGAAGAAGAATATGATCTCTCATTGGTTTATCTAAGTACATGCAATAAAGAATTGGAGCATCAAATCCCGTCAAGAGCTTTTCGGTAACAATAAGAATTTTAGGTTTTTCGTTTGGATTTCTAAAAGCTTTCCTGATTCTCTTTTCCTCTTCTTCGGAGAGATAATATTTTTTGATCTCATCCGGATCATTACGTCCAGGACTGTAAACAACTGTAGAGTAATCTGCCGGTAGATATTTGTCCAGTTCACGTTTATACATCGCGCATGCTTCTCTGTCCACGGCAACTAAAAATGCTTTGTAGCCCATAGGCTCAACATGTTTTTTGTAATGATCAGCAACAAGTTTTGCCACTTTTGAAACCCTTTCTTTGTTCTTGATCATATTTTTAAGATTTACCGCTTTGTCTAAAACTTTGTTCAAAGCTTCAACATCACTTACTCCCTGAGCATCAGCTAGGTTGAGAAATTCATTTTCAAGCATTTCGCTTTCCGGTCTCAGTTCATTGGGTGCTAATGCATAGTGCAACTTTACAGTTGTTCCATCTTCTATCGATTCGGCTATTCCATATTTATCCAGATACCCATGTGGTAAATCATCTTTTCCAAAAGTAACAAACGTTCCTTTCCCGTGAGATGTTTTATCTATGGGCGTTCCTGTAAAACCAATGTACGTCGCATTTGGTAATGCTCTCATAAGGTAGTTACCCAGATCTCCACCTGTTGTTCTGTGAGCTTCATCTACCAAAACAAAAATATTATTCCTTTTATTTACATTATGCGGCATGTCTTTAAATTTGTGAATCATGGAAACAATCAAACCTCTTGTGTCATTTTGTAAAAGTTCTTTCAAATGCGCTTTTCTTTTGGCAACATAAATATGTTCAATTCCACATGAAGTGAGATTTCCAAATAGCTGCGTTTCCAGTTCGTTTCTATCTACAAGCATGATCACGGTAGGGTTTTCAAAAAGAGGATTTTCTAGGATCCTTTGAGCTGCTACGATCATCGTATAAGTTTTCCCTGAACCTTGCGTGTGCCAAATCAGACCTCGTTTTTTCTTTTTATCTCTTGCCCTTTCTATAACTTTGTTGATTGCTCTCATTTGATGAGGCCTTAAAACCACCTTCTTTAACTCATCGTCTTGCTTTGTGAACAGAATGAATTTGAGTAAAATATCAACTATTCTTCTTTTGTTAAAGAATGTCTTCACCATTTCTTCATAGTTTCCTGCCTGGGATTCTGTTTTCCAATTGAAAACTGATTTTGCCGACAAGCTCCATGTTGCAGCATATAAAAACCTGACAATATTTGTCGCTACGTAAACCTGAAATAACGTCATTGCTTCAGGAGTTTCATGATGATATCTTCTTATTTGATCCAACGCTTCAGAGATGATTGATTCCTTTTCTACAGATTTTCCCATAAATTTGGCCACTGCTTTCGTTTCAACAAATGAAATTGGCACACCATTTATGAGAAAAACAATATCATACCTGTTGGTGTTTCTTCCGTTTGTGAAGCTAAATTCATCGGTTACTTGAAAAACGTTATTTTCAACCTTCTCATCTATAAGCGTGATGTTTCTTTCTCTTTTTTCATCTGGCACAAAGATAGACTTCAAGCCCCTGAGATATTCCCAAGCTTGCATATTTCCCTCTATTTGTGCAGGTAAATCTTCAATTCTTTTTATCAAATCATCTATCATGTTTAAATCCATGAAACCTTTGTTCAATTCATCAATTTTATCCCTAAAAACATCTCTTAATATGAGCCCACTTTCTCCTCTTCTTAGGCGTTTGGCATCTTCGGGTTTTAAATATTCCCAGCCAATCTCACAGGCATATCTTATCAACGTGTTTTGAACGGATGAGCGTTCATTCCCGAGTTTTGTCATTTTCCACCTCCAAATTGTTAACCCTTATTTTTGCAGTTATGAGATTATCAAGCATTGATTTGAATAATTCTTCCAATGCTTTTTTCTTGCTTTCTTCTGCCTGAATTTTTTCATCAACTGCAGAAAGAATAGAAGCAATTTCTTTTTGGATTGGAAGAGGTGGGAGAGGGATTTTTTGATTTTTAACATCTTTATCTGTTATTGCAGGATAACTTGCACCTCTTTGAATGAACCTTAATTTGTCAATAAATTCATCTCTTTGGATTGAATAAAACAAATATTGAGGATGCATTTTTTCTCTTTGAGCCCTCAATACGCAAAAGGCTGTAGAACATATTTGATTATCGTATTCATTATTTATAATAGCTATCCTTTTAAGAGTTGGTCTAACTGTTGCAATAATTACATCTCCTGTATGTACAACTTTTCTGGCTCTGCTGGGAGATTTTTTACCCTTATACAATCTACAGTTAGCAATTCTCAAATTATTCCTATCGACACTTGAAACATCAATATACTTAAATTCGATGTTCTCTTTGCGCATGTCTTTTTGCTCAGTTTCTATTACAATGTTTTTAATTTCTTTAACTTTCCACCATTCAGGAATCATCCCAATTTCAGTTTCTTTCAGTTTTTGATATTCCCCTTTTAGAAAATCATTTAAGGTTATGGCTTCCCCACTATTCTTTTTAACAGCTTCTGCAAGTGCTTTGTCATTTGTTACTAAAATTAACCCATTTTTTATGGCAGTTTCACCAATTAAAACATCCTGAATATTATTATCTTTTTTCTTAATCTCATTTAGGTCATTTAGAATTTTTTCATAAAGTTTCCCATCGCTCCACTTAGATTCTCCCCATCTTGAAACATCCCAAACCGCGGATGAAGTTGGGATTTTATTTTGTTTTATGTCTTCGAATACTTTCATTAATTGTTGTTTTCTTTTTGGATCAGAAGTATTCTTGATTTCATCTCTTTGAATATGGGTAACGAAGTATGAAAAATTACCTGGTAAACTTTCTATGGGAATTTTTTGATCAAGGATATCATTAAAGATATTTGTATCGAACATGAAACCTATTATTACTCCTTCGGTAAATAATTTTTTCATCAAGGATTTTTTCAATTCTTTTGTTGCTTGTATTACTTGTTCTGTTTTTTCTTTTGCGTTTTGTATTGTTGAAAGTACATAAGCAATCTTTTTCTGTTCAGAAAGAGGTGGGAAGGAGATCAACAGCTCTCTCGCTTTTCCAATTCCTATAAATGGTTGTCCACTACCTGAACGTGGCCATTTTGTTTCGTCATTTAAAAGGTAATAAAGAAATCTAATATTTATAATCTGCGTTTTAACAATAATAGTATTTTTTATGGCTACCCATTTTCCAGAAGCAAAAAAACACTTCCCGCAATGTGCACCAATAGCGGATACAATAATTGCTTCTCCTTCGTGCTCATAAAAATCTAAGAAACCGTCTTGGCCGGTGGCACTAAAAGCTGGATAACCATAAGGCTTATAATAAGCTTTGGTCAAAGAAGTATTACCCCAATCTATTTTGGCAACGTCACCTAATTTTACTATTTTCCAACTCTCTGGGAGAAATCCTAATTCAGTTTCTCTGTACTCTTCTTTGGATATATTTTCTTCTTTCATATCATTCAAGTCCCATTTGTTTTAGTAAAGAATGTAATTTTTCATCCGCTTCTTTCCGTTCTTCTTCTGCTTCTTTTAGCAAAACAAGTGTTTCTTCAAGTGGCAAAGTGGTATCTTCACCATTTTGTGCGACGTATCTTGAAGGACTTAGATTGTAATCATTTTTTACTGCTTCTTCTTTTGTTACGATTTTACTTATTCCTTCTTCCTCTCTAAAGCTATGGTAAATATCTGCAATTTGTGTAATAGCCTTATCTGGTAAGTAATTCTTTGGTCTGCCTTTTTCATAAAGCTTTGAAGCGTTTATAAGTAAAATTTTATCTTTATGCTCTTTGCTTTTGTTTATCACTAAAATTACTCCTGGAGCGGGTGTATTGTAAAACAAGTTCTCTGGCATTAGTATAACCGCTTCGATCAAATCTTTCTCAACAAATTGCTTTCTTATATCTCTTTCTCTGTTACTTCCTTGATTTCCAGAGCCTCTCGAAACTGCACCAGTATCAAGAACGACAGCCATTCGCCCTTTCTCTTTTAGAGACTTAAACATATGCTGTATCCATCCCCAGTCAGCTGAACTTGAAGGTGGGTATCCGAAAGTAAATCTGTTGTAAGGATCGTTTTCGTAAGTGTTTTGAGGAAAATCTTGGTTCCACATTGGGTTGGCAACGACGATGTCAAATGTTTTTAAGGAACCATCTTTGTTGAGAAATGCTGGCTTGTTCATTGTATCGCCTAAAGCTATCTTTGATTCCATTCTGTATATAAAAGTGTTCATTTTGGCCATGGCATACGTTCCGGGAAGAATTTCTTGACCGTAGAACTGTAAAGGTTCAACTTTAGCATCTTCTCCAAATTTTTCCTTAAATCTCAAATAAATCTTTATAAGTAATCCGGCTGATCCGAGGCAAGGATCGTATGCTTCTTCCCCTTCCTTAGGGTCTATGATTTTTGCCATGAGCATGGCAACTTCCTTTGGTGTGTAAAACTCTCCTGCACTGCTACCTGAACCTTCGGCAAATTTTCTTAACAGATATTCATAAGCCCTTCCAAATATATCCGGTTCTACGTCTTTTAATCCAAGTCTGTGTTCATTTAGTTTATCAATGAGGAGTTTTAATTTGTTATCGCTTATGATCCTTTGTCCTGCTGCTGTTGCATTAAAGTCAACAATGTCAATAACACCTTGAAGCTTTGGATTTTCCCTTGCTATATCTCTAACGGCGTCGGTCAAAAACTGCCCTATATTTGTACTCTGTTTTAATATAGAATCCCATTTAGCATTTTCTGGAATGTAAAACCATACAAGTGAATGATCTTCTTCAATCAAATTCTCGGCAATTTCCTTGCTCCCAAATTCCTTCGCAAGCTTCTCGATTTCATCATCATAGATATCAGATAATCTTTTTAAGAAGATCAATGGCAAGATATAATCTTTGTACTTGGGCGCATCTACTTCTCCTCTGATTGTACACGCTGCTTTCCATAGCCAACCTTCCAACGTTTTTATATCCAGCATGATTCGCTTCCTTTCATTTTTTAATCAAGTATCTGTTTCTGTCTTGTTTTTCTTTATATTTTTATCATTCAAATCACATTCGTTTTGATGCAAAATTCATTTGTTTATCCCCTTTCCCTCTTTCCTGCTTTTCTTGGCAAAGCAATTGCTTTTTCAAGTTGTGAAGTGACATCTTTATCATTTTGTGTAACACACTTTGAAGAACTTAGACTATAATCGTTTTTCATCACTTATTCTTTGTGTTATATTATCCATTGCTTAGAACGCCCATAAGTTTATATTTTTAACAACTGTTGTACAAAAGTTGTCCCTTTAACAGGTTTAATAGGGGCATCTTTCAGAAATCGTGTAAGTGTCCTATCTGACCGTTTATTATTTCGCCCTGTGTACTTTTGTCGTCCTGTCCGTTGCTCACAGTAAGTTACTATCAAAAAATGTTTAGCCCTTGATAAAGAAACGTACAGCAATCGTCGCTCGTCATTTTCCTTTCCTCCACCCTCTTGTTTTCCTGGAATATATTCATCTTCAGCCCCAACAATTATTACAGCATTTGCTGTCAATCCTTTTGCTCTATGCATAGTCATGATGTTAACACTTTCAGAATCTAATTCTTGTTCTGCATTTTTTATAGAAGAAGATAAAAGCTGAAGCAATTCTCTAAGGTCAGTAGAATCAGTTTCTGCAACGAGCGATTTAAAAAAAAGAAGTATTTTTGTTTTATCCTCATCATTCTCTATAATATTATTAGCCAGATTTTGAAGTATTTTAAACAAATTATTGGTTCCTGGAGAATCAGCTTGAGATTGAATTTGCCCTCGATATTTATTAGTAATATTTTGAATTTCCTTTATCTCATTGGAAATTAGATTACCAAACTTTGGAATTAATTCAGGATTTTCTACCAGCCTGTGAGCAGTTTGAGAAAAAGTTTCATTATTTTTATATGCAAGATCATAAATGGCATTGAATGACTTTTTCCCTATAGAATTATTTCGGAGTATCAAAAGTGTTTTAAGTGCCAAACTATCATTTTTATCTGATAATAAGTGTAAGAATGATAAAAAAAGTCTGCCACTTTTCTCATCAAGAAGAGAATTTTCAGTTGGAACCGCCTCAGGAATATTATATTTTTCAAGTGCTTCCTCAATTACAGATGAAAAAGCTCCCTTTCTGTCACTTCGCATCAGTATTAGAATATCATTTGGTTTATAATCCTTTTGATTTATTAAGTACGTGCAAATCTTTGCAATACTTTCTGCTTCCTCATCCTGATTTTTGAATTTTAAAATTTGCACCTCTCCTTCTTCGGCATTTTTACGAGGATTAAGCGGCTTTTCAATTCGGTTAGGATCTAAATTAGCTACAAACTGCGAAAGGTTAATAATGCGACGATCACAGCGAACACAAGTGTCAAGAGTAAGCGATTCGGATGGAATAAACTCCTCGTTAAAATTTCTTATACCATCAGGGTGTGCATGTCTGAAACCATATATACTTTGGTCATCATCACCTGCTGCAAAAACTTCGATGTTTTCATTTCGTAGAGCTATAGCGGATATAACTGCCAAATCACAGCGGTTCAGATCTTGGTATTCGTCAACCATCAAGTGGGAGTAATCGGATTCAAGAGAAAATTCTTCTGTTTGCTCAAGAGAACGCTTGAGTTGATAGACCATCTCAGAGCGTAAGGTATATCCAAAAATCTTTCGATGTTGACGCCATGCCCCTAAAAATTTGGGATCAAGAAATCTATTTTCCCATTCTCTCTCATCAATATTCAGTGTCTGCCAATCCGCGGAGAGCAAATCAAATCTTTCTCTAACAGTCTTAATATTATAGCTTAAAATATCTTTTAGATCTTCCAAAATTACTTTACGCTCTTCCCAATCATCTGCAACACGAAGAGGACGAGGGATAGAATCAATAAGATTAGAATTCCGTAGTAATTGTCGAAGTGCAAACGAATGCAAAGTGGAAACACGTACTAGAGTACCTTGTTGTTCCCCTAAGATTTTAATGATCCTTTTTCGAAGTTCAAAAGCTGCAGCTCGTGTAAAAGTCAAAACCAATATTTTTTTAGGCAGAATGCCTTTCTCACTTACCAAATAAGCAATTCGACGTGTTAAAGTTAAAGTTTTTCCCGTACCAGGACCCGCAAGTAGTCGAGCATGTTTTCCAATATGTACCGCGGCTTTCTTTTGAGCATCCAACAAATTTGAGTCCCATTTCATTTTAATTATCCCCCCATGCAAACACAATTTTTAATGAAATATTTAAAAAGCACCACAGATCTCGCAATTTGTATGAGATCATACGCTCCTTTTGTTTTGCACCAATTATTCATTTCGTTTTCATCCAAGCCCTCAGCCTGGAACTCTCCGATGATCTTTTATTCTCATCTTTAATTACACCAAGGTTCACTTCTAATTCCAGCCCCAATTTTTTACATATTTCCACAAGCGTCCCGATCTTGAAATCGTTCATGCCTCTTTCCCATTTTGAAACTTGATTTTGGCTTACTCCAAGTTTTTTCGCGAGATCAGCCTGAGAAAGGTTGTGATCTATATCTGTACTTTATAATCTCACTCGCTATTTTTGAAAATGTTTTTATCTTTTCAATTTTCAAGCGTTCTTCATCATCTTCAATATTTTCTTCAATCTATTCATCTATTGAAATCGGATTTTTTCTTACTTTTTCCATTTTTTTGAACACCTTTCCAAAACATTCAAATCCCTTATTTCTCATTATACAACCCCGAAAAATTAAATTTCCCCTTCAACCATGTATTCGCTCCCAAATGTTTTGAACTTCCCTCTTATTTTTCCTATCACAACGTCATTTCCGTTTTCGTTTTCAGATATGAACAATCCTTTTTCGTTATCAAAAGCCAAAAATATTTTTTCGTTCTCGTTCGCCACTTTGTTAACAATTTCATCGTCGCTTGTGTTGAATTTCGAAACAAACACGTCTTTCAAATCTATGATAAATTCGACCATTTCTCTCATTTTATATACCTCCGCATAATAATGAAATAAATAAAGGATCGCCTCCGCGATCCTGAACTCACCCGCCACAAAGGGCAGGACCACAACTTCAAGCATTCCTTGATTTTTCAGCAAATCAAGCCTGTTCTGCATTCTTACACCTTATCGTTTGTCTCTTTTTCAAATGTTTGGAAAACTCCAACGACTTTCGCGGCAATTTTCCATTCGCGTCTGAATTCTCTTTTCGAAATCACTATTTCGTTGTTTTCCCAATTCTCGTTTTCCGCCCTTAAAACTATCGTGTCCCCGTATTCGGCGTATTTCCTAACTATTCCGCCTTGTTTGTTGTGAATAAAAACGCCTATTTCGCCTTTTTCAAGTTTGTTCACTTTTGCGCACAAGGCTATATCTCCACTTTTCAATTCTGGTTTCATCGCGTCGTCTTGAATTTTCAAAGCAAAGTCGATTTCCGTTCCTTTTGGCACCAAAAACGTTTCTTTCGCGTCGTTTATCGCATCTTCCAAAGACGTTCCCACTGGTATTGAATTCAGGTACGGAACACGCCGCGCCACGATTAACGAGTCGTTCAATTCTTTTTTCAGCGTTTCGAGGTTTATTTTCTTTTTGTTCTCTTTTGAAAGGTTGGATATGATCTCATCTATTATTTGGCTCTTCAATTCTTCGCCACTCGTTGAGGTTGGCAGTGGTTCATCGGTGTTTCCGAGAAGATAATCAACGGACACGTTCAATATGGACGATATTTTGTTCAACACGCTAACGGTTGGTTCTTGAGTCCCCCTCTCGTAGTTGTACAAAGCAGATGTTGAAATGTCCGCTTCGCGAGCCAGCTTTTCACGAGTGAATCCTTTTTCTTCCCTTACTTTTCGTAAACGTTTGGATAGATTGTTTTCTTGTATATTCATGATCATAGTATAACATCTTAACTATTATCAAAGCAATAGCACTTTAATAAAAATATTCCTCAAAACGCTTGACTTCATATTATCAAAGTGTTATGATTAAAGTACTAATTAGATATAACTTACTCTTATAATAATAAAGGAGGCGGACGCATGAACAGAATTAAAGAATACAGAACCAGATCGCATCTCACGCAGCAACAGCTTTCAGAAAAGCTTGGCGTTTCGATTTCCACCGTGTACCAGATGGAGAAAGGCCAAAAGATCCCTTCTTTGAGAAACGCTTTCAAGCTCGCTAATTTTTTCAACGTGCCGATAGAGGAGATTTTTCCGGATTTTAAAAGAAGAACCACCCATAAGAAGCAAGAGTCTCGGGTGGGATGAGTTTCATTCGTCTTTGAAAATCAATCTTTTGAATTGTCTTTAAGAGTTTTTGCCAAGTCGATGAGAAACTTCCCAACGCTTTCAAGATTTTCCGGCGTGGGTGTTTTTTCCAAAATGGAGAGTTTGTCTCTCAATTCTTTTGGAAGGTATTGAAGCGGATCGTATTCTCCCTGCGTTGGCATTGGAACGTCGCTGTTTCCGAGAAGATAATCGGTTGAGACGTTGAAGAATTTCGCGACTTTAACGACCACATCTCCAGAGGGAGACCTTTCGCCGCTAAGATACCGCGTGATCAGAGAAGGGGCTTTTCCAATTGTCAAGCCGAGCTTTCTAGCGGATACGTTGTTCTTTTCAAGTAACTCTTTCAATCTCTCTGAAAAAACATTTTTATCTCCCATAGTCAACACATTATATATTTATCTGTTCCAAAAGTCAATATATTCCGATAGTCATCGTATGAAATAGGAAATGTTGACAAAAGGGAATAAAGATGTTATAATACCAATAGTCAACGAAATAATTTGGTGTTGACTGAATACGTTCAAAGGAGGCGGTACCACGAACAAAGTTCAAGCGAGAAACATAGGGCGTTTAATAGCGAGCCGTCCAGATTTAAGGGAAATCGTAAGGGCGGATTCAAAGGAAAATTCTCAAATCGAAAACGAACCAATCTCCAAGCGAAAGGAGGCGAACGCATGCCGATGAACAAAGCCCAAATATCCAGAGTGCTCGGCAAGCTCATTTTTCTTTCTGAGATGAGAGAAAAAGAAAGGAAGGCCGAAGATGAAAATGTTCTCTCAATGGATAAAGAAACGCAGAGAAAGGCGAAAGAGTTTGGAACGGCGGCTTCACGCGCGAATAGTTGACAGGATGGGTTTTCTCATCGCCGTTGAAAGGGGCGCGAAGGAAAAGGAATGGGGCTTGCCTGCCCTACGGCACAATTCAAAAGATTGGTACGATGTCCACAACATCTTGAAGATGAAAGGAGAAAAAAGATGATACAAATAAAAAAAGCTCCACGAAGGAGCCAGAAGATTAACCGAACGAATTATAACACGCTTTACAAACATTTTGGACGTGAAGTTGTAGAAGAAAAAGAACTCGAACTTGAAATGAAATATCCAATTGCTTTTGGAAAAGCCACAGATGCGAGAAGGGCAAAGATCCTTCTCGCCGTTTTGCGTGGTGAGTGATATGGAAAAGATACTCAACACGACATCTATTTCTTACGAAGAATGGAAAGCGGCTCGAAGGCGCGGCATAGGCGGCTCCGACGCCGCGGCCATAGCGGGATTAAACCGCTTTAAGTCTCCGCTCGCGGTTTATCTTGAAAAGATAGGCGAAGTGGATTCATTCGTGGATAACGAATACGTCTATTGGGGAAAGGTGCTTGAAGAAGTGGTCGCACGCGAATTTGAAAAGCGAACGGGAAAGCGCGTGCACAAAGTCAACGCCATTTTGGTTCATCCAAAGTACGATTTCATGATCGCGAACATCGACAGAAAGATATCCGGCGAAGACGCCATACTCGAATGCAAAACGACATCTCAATGGAATGCGAAAGAATGGCAGAACGACGAAATCCCACAGGAATACATCTTACAGGTTCAGCACTACATGGCGGTTACGAACACTTCCCACGCTTACATAGCCGTGCTCATTGGCGGAAACAAATTCCTCATAAAAGACGTTAAAAGAGACGACGAGTTAATAGACAACCTCATAAAGGTTGAAAAAGAATTTTGGCATCTCGTCGAAACGAAAACGCCTCCGCAAATGGACGGATCCAAATCCTCAACGGAGATTTTAAACGCGCTTTATCCACAATCAAAGGAAATGGATATATCCCTTCCACAAAACGTGAACGAAATCATAGCGGAAAGAAACGCGCTCAGCGATCAGATAAAACAGCTCAGCGAGATGAAGAACGAAAAAGAAAACCAGATAAAGGCCATGATGAAAGAAAGCGAGACGGCTCGAACGGACAAATACATAATCACGTGGAAGTCGATTGTTTCAAAAAGATTCGACACGAAGAAGTTCAAATCAGATCATATGGATCTGTACAAAGCGTACACGAAAGAAACATCTGCCAGAAGGTTAACCATTAAGGAGGCGTGAGAATATGTCAACCACAAAAGAAGTTAAAGATAAATTGTCAACGAAAGCCAAAGGGGGAATAAAGCCGTCCCCCTACAAAAACGTTCAGGATTTGCTCAAACGCATGGCGCCGGAAATTCAGCGCGCGCTTCCAAAGCATTTAGACGCCGACAGGATAGCGAGAATAGCATTAACGGAAATGAGAAAGAATCCAAAGCTTTTGAACTGCTCTCATACTTCCCTTTTAGGCGCCATAATGACGGCGGCCCAATTAGGCTTGGAGCCGGGCGCACTTGGGCACGTTTATTTGATTCCCTACTACAATTCAAAAACTAAATCCATGGAAGTTCAACTTCAAATAGGCTACAAAGGCATGCTCGACCTCGTACGCAGATCGGGTGAGATAACTTCCATTTCCGCTCACACGGTTCATGAAAACGATGAATTCGAATTCGAATACGGCCTCAACGAAAAGCTCAGACACATTCCAAACATCTCACAAGACAGGGGAGAAATAACCGCCGTGTACGCCGTCGCGCATTTCAAAGATGGAGGCTATTCGTTCCTCGTTATGTCGAAGGGAGACGTTGAAAAGATAAGAAAGCGTTCCAAATCTCCAAACTTCGGCCCGTGGGTTACGGACTACGACGCGATGGCGAGGAAAACCGCGATAAAACAGCTTTGCAAATACCTTCCAATATCCGTTGAGGTACAAAAAGCAATCGCCGCAGATGAAACGACGAAGCGCGGAATATCTCAGGACATGGTGGAAGACATTCCGGATGAAACGGATTGGGAAGTTATTCAAGCTGACTACGAAGGCGTTCCGGATGAAGATGAAACCAACGACAACGAAGAAACCAAAAACGTTGAAGTTGAAAAAGTTGAAAAAGCAGAAGTGACATCCAATTCAATTTCCACCGTGAAAAAGATATACAGAGCGCTTGAAAGCGTGAGCAAAGATGAGAAAAAGCGGAAGATGGATGAAATAAAAGAAAAATACAATGTGAAATCTCTCGCTCTTTTGAGCGAAGAACAGGCAAAGGAGGCGTTGAAGAGCTTGGAATAACGCGATCTGCCGCGTGTCAATTCGGCGCGCGGCTTTTCTTCAACGATGATCTCCTCACAAGGCTGTGGGGAAAGACCAACCGACTTAGTAGTGAGGATAACTGCGCCCCCTTCGACGGCTTCGCCGTCACTTCCCCCGCAAGCGAGGGCAGACTGAAAAGATTGTACTACACGACTTTTCCTTGTAAATCCCCTCACAAGGCTGGGAGGGTTCGAAAGCCTTTGAACGCTTAACGTTATTAACGTCATGCCGTACTCGATACGGCATCCCATCCTTAAACAAAAGGAGAAAAAGATGACAAACACGTACATTGAGTTGATAAATCATTTTTGGGACGTCGACATAGAGTATTCTTATTCGGCGTACGAGGCGAAACTCTACTTTGCAATCTTGCAGATAGCGAACCGCCTGCGCTGGAAAGAACCTCTTTCGATCCCAAATGCGCGATTGATCGCCATGGTGAGATGTGACAAAAAAACGTTCATCAAGGCGAGACAAAGACTCATAGATACGCATCTCATAAATTACAAAAGCACCTCCACGAGGAAAGCGGGAAAGTATTGGTGGAATATATCCCCTAATAACGCACCCAATCAAGGTACCAATCTTACCCCCAATCAGGGTACCAATACGGAACCAATCTCGCCCCCAATCGTGGACCCTTATATAAGACTAAGACTAGATAAAGACAAGACGAAAGAAAGAAAAGATAAAAAGAAAGAAATCATCTCACTCTACAACACAATTTGCGAAGGCCTTCCAAAGGCGAAATACGAAAGCGAAACGAGAAACGCCCTCATAGAAGCGAGATGGAAAGAGCATCCGAGCTTGGAATTCTTCAAATCGTTCTTTGAAAAAGTAAAGGACTCCGACTTTCTCATGGGAAAGATAAACTCATTCCACGCCGATTTGGACTGGCTCATGAAACCTTCCAACTTCGTAAAAGTGCTGGAAGACAAATACGCTAACAGGGAGGCGAAAGATGAAAAACGCCGAAGCGATAAACGCGGTGATGAATGGATTGAAAAATTCAAAAACCCAGCGGGACGCACAATCTCAAATGCGCAAGTTGAAGCCATCGTACTTCACTCAGGCAAAAACTAAAAACGAAGCGTTTGAAAAGTGCAAAGCGACGTGCCAGGGCCCGCAGAACTGCCCGTTCAACGGCACGCTCTTTTACATGCCGAGTGCAAAAAGCCTGTACGGCCCTTACGCCTTTGATTGTCCGATATACAAAAAATGGAGAAAGCAGTTGGAACTTGAAAAGCGCGTCATGGAATCCATACCGAAGAAATTCTGGGACAGGACATTTCAAAACTTCGAAGCCGTGAGCGAAGACTTAGCGCTTGCGCTCAACATAACGAAAAAATACGTGGCGAAACGTGCGTGGGAAAAAGGGGCAAACATAGTGATAAGCGGAAAATACGGAGTTGGAAAAACGCACCTCGCCGCGTCTGTGATTCACGAAGCGATAAAGCTTAACTTCAACGCCGTATTCGTAACCGCGCCTTCGCTTGTCAACGGAAGCATAAACGACATACGGGACAAATTCCAGGAGATAAAGCGAATAGAATTAATAGCCCTTGACGACTTCTCAATAGAAACATCTCACAAAATGATAGCGAAAGAGATGTTTGAACTCATAAACTACAGATACGAATCTGAAAAAGGCATGGTGATGACGACTAACCTAAGCGCGGTTGAATTGAAAGAATCCCTTGGAGACAGGATATTCGACAGGATGCAAGAACGGACCGTGATAATTAAAATAGCGGACGTGGAAAGCTACAGAAAAAAGAAAAGGAGAGAATACATATCTTGGATGGAAGAATGAAAAGCGGGAAAAGCGAAGTGAAAAAAGAGAAAAACGGAATGAAAAACGAATGGATGAAACACGACAAAGCGTTAGCGCCGCTTAGGCGCGTGATAAACCAAAAGAACTTCGACATATCTAAAACTGTTGAAGAGCTTAAAGACATATCCCCCGAAGGCTTGATAGCCTTTTCAAATGATCTGGAAGAAATAAAACAGTTTCTCAACGCGGTTCACGAGCGAGCGATAAAAGAGATGGTAGATGGAATGAAAAACCGGGCCTGACGGCCCGGATTTGATTATTTGAAGAGTTACAAAATTTGAGAGAGGCCCTATTTATCTTTTCTACAAAAGTCGAGAATTTTTTTAATATCTAATATCGCTGATGAATATATCTCTCGAAATTCTTTTTCTGTAAATACTTTTAAAGCTTCTTTAAAGGCACTTGTTGCCTTTTTACAGTTTTCTGCCTTTGATTCAACTTCCGCAAGTGTGTTGTATGCAATTCCTAGACCGTTTTGCGCTTTCGCATATTGCATTGGAAAGCGGTCAGGAGTATAAATATCTAACGCTTTTTTAAAGGCATTTATCGCTTTTTTGCAGTTCTCTGCCCTTGATGCAACTTCCGCAAGTGTGTTGTATACGATTCCTAAATTGTTTTGCGTTGCCGCATATTGCATTGGAGAGCGGTCAGAAGTATAAATATCTAACGCTTTTTTAAAGGCATTTATCGCTTTTTTGCAGTTCTCTGCCGTCGATTCAACTTCCGCAAGCGTGCCATATGCGTTTCCTAAATTGTTTTGCGTCATCGCATAGTCCTCTGGAAAGCGGCCAAGAGTGTAAACTTTCAACGCTTCTTCATAGGCACTTATCGCCTTTTTGCAGTTTTCTGCTGGCGATTCAACTTCCGCAAGCCTGACATATGCGTTTCCTAAATTGTTTTGCGTCATCGCATAGTCCTCTGGAAAGCGGCCGAGAGTGCGAACTTTCAACGCTTCTTTAAAGGCACTTATCGCCTTTTTGCAGTTCTCTACCTTCGATTCAACATTCGCAAGCGTGACATATGCGGTTCCTAAGCCGTTTTGCGTCATCGCATAATCCATTGGAAAGCGGTCGAGAGTGTAAACTTTCAACGCTTCTTCATAAGCACTTATCGCCTTTTTGCTATTCAATGCTCTTTCCTTATATTCGGATAATTTGTTATAAATATCTCCAGCTATAAGAGAAGCTTCTGCTTTATCTTCTTTTTTTTCAATATGCTTTATGATCTCTTCAGCTAAAAGCGGAAGAAGTTCATATGCTTGTTCTGTTGGTTCCATGGAATTATATAAATTCTTGAATTGCTCGTAAATATCTGGTTTGTAATCTATCTCGCATTCACAGATCAAGGCCTTTATTTTGTCATCTTTTTCTTTGTATTTTTCATATCTTTTCTGAAAATATCGATGGGCTAAATGATACCTTTCAGGGATGTCTTTAAAAAGCGCTTCTTGAAGCTGATTAAGTTCCCAAAAAAGCTTATTTCCTTCACGCCTCATTATGTTTGCATCAATAACTTCTGACATATTCTCTCTAATTTCAGGTGATGCCTCTATTAGAACATCCATCTCTATTGGATTAAAATTTGAGATGATAGATACGTTTTCCAAAAAAATGTATGAAGCTTCAGATATGGCTTCTTTAATAACCCTGTTTATATATTCTTTAACATCACTATCTCTCGAGAAATCTAACCCCTCTTTGAAGTTCCTCAGAGTTTCAATTCCCAACCTTTCTGAATTGCTTACAAGAAGATATGTAGCAATTGGGTGACCTTCAGCTATATCTTTTATTTTCTCTATTTGTTCTGCACTTATAGTCTTTTTAATAAGACGATCTGCCATTATTTTCACCAATTCTTCCGGCTCTTCATTACTTTTAAGGGGAAAACGAATTTGAGCAATTCCAATTTCTTTTTTAGAGGTGACAAGAATGGAACCATTTTTCAGGTTATTGCCATTCTTTATTAACTCATTTAACTCTGTCAGTTCATTCCCTTCTCGCTCTTCGCGGATATCATCTATGAAAAGAATGATGCTTTCACTTTCTATTTTTGAAAGTATATTTTCTATCTTTGATTCCATATCTACTTCTTTTATTTTAGATTCTAAGCCTAAGGCATCAATGATGTTATCAAGGGAGAGAGATTTGAAACGTTGAGCTTCAAGAATTTTAGACGCGCCTATATATCCATTTCCTGATGCGTAAGCTTCTTTACTTCCAACGTATACAACTTTATTTCCCAACATTTTGTATAGATACAGAACACTTTCACACAGTGCTGTTTTACCTATGCCTCCTATTCCGTAAACTTCTATACTGCCCCCATCTTTCAATTTGTCAAATAATTCCTTAAAATACTTTCTTCTGCCACAAAAATCCCTTAATTTTATCTCATTATTTGAATACCACTTTACAATATTTGATGCCAAATCTTTAATAATTTTTCCTTCTTCAATTTCCTTGCTTTCTATTCGTGGGCAAAATTCAATTTTTTCCACTTCGTTTCTAAACTTCCACGAATTCTCACTGCCATCTTTACTTGGCCATGATTTGTCATTCACTATATAGGTCATATGAGCTTTTCCTTCTGCACGCGCAAATCTATATTCGCACCATGTATAAGATATTTTTTCTTTTCCTGTCTTCATGCCACACTCTGCCTTACATTTATCTTTATACACACAAGAGTCAATGTTTGTACCATAGTAAGAAGATATAAGAAAGATGACAACATCACTTTTCAATAATTCATCTAGTGCATCTTTTTGAGAAGGTTCGCCATTTGCAACGAATAACTCCATACCGATAGCATTGAAAGCTCTTTCAATTCGTTTCAACAAAGATTTTCTCTCTTTTTCTAAGTCCTTAAATGAGGAACTTAAGAATATTCTCAAAGGACTTCTTATGTTTTCTTTTGATTCTTCCAATTTTACTTTCCCTCCTCTTAAATAAAAGAATTTATCGCACCTACATTCAATTAGGTCTTCAAAAGTCAGCTAACATCTCACGAAAGATTTATGTTAATTATTCTTCTCATTACCTCCCTCAGCCACTTTTATCGGTCACATCTAGTCTACTAATAATTTCACAGTGAGTACAACACAAGGCAGGTTTCTTCATATTCTCATAATCACTCGAGTTATGAAAATGTGAATATGGAAATTCTCAAGCCTTTGAACATAGCTTAAATCCCTAGAAATTGTATAAGGTACAATAAATTGAGCCATGAGGGCCAGAAAAGTGATCCACTCCCAATATAAAAACCTTCCAAAATTGAGATAATAGACTCAACTGTTTTGGAAGGAGGAAAAGGGGAGTGAAAAACATGTACGATGTCAAGGAAATACAACG
>WFYR01000016.1 GCA_015489955.1 Mesoaciditoga sp.
AAATTTCGAGCTGTTAATGAGTAAGAAAGGTTTCCAAGATAATCTGCCCTTTTGGCTTTTAACAGAGCAAAGTCCGCTCGCAGGGGAAGTTCCAGAAGGTATTCCTTTCCATTTACATTCAAAGTTCTTTTGCCTTCTTGTACCAGAGTTCCCACACCTGTTGGCGTCAATATTCCTCCCAAGCCAACGCCTCCAGCCCTTATTCGCTCTGCCAGTGTTCCTTGAGGGACGAGTTCAACTTCCAAATCGCCATTTATCATCTGTCGTTGAGTCTCTGGATTCGTTCCCATATGTGAAGTTATCAGCTTTTTTACCAATTTGGCGACAATTATCTTTCCTATGCCCGTTTCCGGAAAGGCTGAATCGTTGCATATCACGGTGAGCGATTTTTTTGCCTGTCTTACGAGTTCATCCATCATTTCTTCTGGACTTCCAAAGCCCAAAAAGCCTCCCACCATTATTGTGGAATTGTCCTCTATCATGGCAATGGCTTCTTCCACTTTTAGAATCTTCAATTCGTTTGGTCATAGTCTACTTTAAGACGATGACCTTCCCCCTTTCATTAAAGCTTTATTTGAAAATGTGAATTGCTGTGGCTTTGAATTCCGCGATAACCTTTTTCCCCTTTTTAAGCTGCAATTTTTCAAGAGAGCCTCTTGTTACGAATGAAATTATTTCAATTCCGACGTCTACTTTTACCTCGAAAATAGGGCCCTTTTTCAGGATCGAAGTTACACTTCCATAGAATGAATTTCTCACACTGCTTTTCGATTTTTCACACGTCAATATCACATCTTCCGGCCTTACAAACACGTTTACACTTTCTCCAACTCTAAAATTCCCAACTCCCGTGATTTCTTTGTTTCTAACTTCTACCGATAAGACACCGTTTTCGTTTTTAATTACCTTTCCGTTGAAAATGTTGTATGTTCCAAATAAATTGGCTATTTCTTTTGAGGCTGGTTTGTAAAATATTTCATCGCTTTTCCCAATCTGTACAATTTTTCCTTTTTCCACAACGGCTATTCTATCTCCCATTAAAAAAGCTTCTTCCTCATTGTGAGTTACAAAAATAGCTGGCTTTTTCGCCTTTTTCAAAAAAACTTTTATCTCTTTTGCAGTATTCACCCTTTCACGCGGCGATAGAGCGGAGGTTGGTTCATCGAGAAAGACAAGGGTTGGATTTGTCACCAACGTTCTGGCGAGAGCCACTCTTTGCCTTTCGCCACCACTCAAAGTATCTGGGTATCTATTCAAGAATTTTTCTATTTTGAATCTTTCTATTACGTTACGAAAAAAGGTTTTTGGAACTCTTGAATACTTCAAGCCAAATTCAACGTTTTCTTTTACCGTCATATGCGGAAAAAGAGCGAGACTTTGAAAGATAAAGCCTATTTTCCTTTTTTGAACTTCTACATTGGTTACGTCTTTTCCAAGGATTTTAACCGTACCACTTTCTAATGGAATAAATCCGCTCACGGCTTCTAAAATTTTAGTCTTGCCGGCGCCGTTATCGCCTAAAAACACCAGTATTTCCTCTTCGTTCAGACAAAAAGAAATCTCTCTTAATTCGAAATTTCCCACGCGGGCGTTAAGATTTTCAACTTCGAGTATTTTCATTTCATTCCCCTAAAAGAAAATCTGAGTGTTAAAAATATACCTAAACATATCAAGAGCAAATATGCAGCTATTGCCCCAGAAACGTTTAAGCTGTACTGGCTGAACGCGTCGTAGATTTTTACCGGAGCCGTCATCGGGTAGTAAGCCAATATTACAACGGCGCCAAATTCCGAGATTGCCCTTGCCCACGTTAACATGAATCCGGAAAAAATTGCACTCTTTGAAAGTGGAAGGTATACGCGTTTAAAAATGGAATGCATCGGTGCCCCTAAGACCATTGCGGATTTTACCAGTGAATCGTCCACTTTTTTAAAACCCTCTCTTGACGAACTAACCGTGTATGGAAGAGAAACAAAGAGCATGGCAAGTACGATTGCAAGCCTCGTTCCTGTTATTTTAAAACCAAATGAATTGTAAAACAAAGAGCCTATTACGCCTTTTCTTCCTATTATGAAAAGAAGAGCTATACCAACAACAGTGTGTGGAATAGCAAGAGGGAGGTCTACAATTGTTTCCACGAGTTTTTCAAATTTTCCAAACATATTTTTTGACATCAAAAAAGCGGTGGGGACTCCCACAACCAACGATACAATGGCCGTTGTAAAAGACAACGAAAGGCTGTTCCACAGAGAAATCAACACGCTTTTGTCTTTGACAACGGCGACCGTTGACGGATTTAAGAAAAACACCAGGCGAATTAGTGGAAGCAGTATGAACACCAATACGCCAATTGAAATTGCAAAAAAGGTAACGTAAAGGACTTTGTCACTTCTTGACATATTCTATCGTTTGAGCTACTTCAGATGGAAGTTTATCAAGGGAAACATTTGCCGTGGGAAGTATTGGAGGCTGCCCATCTTTGTAAAAAATTTTTCTCGCCTCTTTGCTCAAAAGAAAAGCCACAAACTCATTTGCCAAATTCTTGTGAGGGGCATTTTCTGGCACGGTTACACCGTAAACTATTGGTTTTCCAATCACCTTTTTCCCACTTATCAAGGTGAGTGTGGCTTTTGAATAGAAATTCGAATACTTTGGTGAGCTGAAGTCAATTTGTGGTGGGAGCAAAAGGTACCTCAATTTGTTTTGCTTGGCAACTGAAAGGTATTCGAAAGCGTAATCGAGTTCACCGCTTTCCAGATCGGCAACTAGGGCAACAGATTTGGGCTTCACATTGTTTGGAGGACAAGACGTGACGAGCTTTTGTGCGAGGTCGGGGATATCGTAGTACCTTTCAGCCAGTTGAAACATCAATCTGGTTCTGTATCCACAAGGATCTAAATTTGGATTTGAAAAACCAAATTCAACGCCTTTTTTCATCAATATGCGATACCAATTTTTTTGATTTATCTCTTTTGCGTATGCACTTGACGGTGTGTAAGCGATAACCAAACGGTTGCTTGCGAATTTCACGTACCACTTCGCGAATTTCGGAATTAGGAATTGTGGTATCAAAGAATAGTCTGCCACTGCGATAACGTCCGCTTCTTTTCCGATTTCTGTGATCATTCGCATTATCTTGACGCTTCCAGCGGACTCATCGTCAAATGATACTCCTTTGTGTTCTTCGCAAAAAGCCTTTTCGACTTGTCGAATTGGGATTGTGAGGCTGCCAGCGTGAAGAACGGTAAGAGTTTCAGAAAAAGTTAATATTGGAAAAAATAGCGCTGTTACGATGATTATCGTCGAAATTGCAAAGGTTTTTTTCATGAAAAACCTCTCCTTTTTTTATCTTTTTACGAGATGAAGAAAAATTCCACCTCTTCTCCCTTTTGTATGAATTCAACATCTTTCTGTGCCAAAAAGAAACCATCCGCCTTTGCAAGAGACGTGAAATCCCCAGAGCCGTTGTAATTCAAGAATTGAATTCTAGGAACACCATTTTCCACTTCTACCTTGCACGGAACGAAGTGCAGTCTGTCCTTTTTCTTCTTGAAATCGAAATCCATGATACCTCTCAAAAATTTTGGAGTCATTCCTGAGGCTCCAAGCATCTTTTCAACGGCTTTCTTTACGAAAAGGTTGAAAACGTTATAGGTGGATACTGGGTTACCAGGCATGCCGAAGATCCACTTTTTCTTGCCATCTACTTCCATAGTGGCAATTATGGTTGGCCTGCCGGGTTTTATGGCGATTTTTTTTACAGGAATCTCGGCGTTCATCTTCTTTAAAACTTTCATTGTAAAATCTTTGTCTCCCATTGAAGAACCACCGGTTATCAGGACGATATCGTTGTCTAAGTCTTCCACACCTTTTTTCAAGGCGTTTGTTATTTCTTCTTCATCATCTTTTACCGTTCCCAGATCAAAATATTCTTGATTCAGCGCCTTTATTTGAGAAAAAAGTGCGTACTTTGAAGAATTTCTTATCTTTCCCTCTTTTATTTCTTCTGTTATATCCACAAGTTCATCACCAGTTGAAATGATTCCTATTTTTATCTTTCTCTTTACGTTAACTTTTTTCATTCCAAGAGAAGCCAGTAAGTTAACATGCTTTGGACTCAAAAGAGTGCCTTTTGTCAAAGTCACTTCTCCCTTTTTCAGATCTTCACCCTTAAGCGCAATATTGTAGAATTTTTTTGGTACCTTCAACAATTTTACCTTTCCATCTCGCTCTTCGCACTTTTCAAATTCCAAAACCGTATCGCAAGGTTCTGGAACCTTTCCACCGGTCATTATCCTCACACATTCTCCCACGTCGAGCTCAATTTTTTCTGGATGGCCCGCCAAAATTACTTCTTTGATCTTGAAAACCGGTTCGTTCATTTTTTCCAAATCGGCCAGTCTAAAGGCGAAACCATCCATGGCAGAGCGATTGTAAAGCGGAAAATCGTAATTCGAAACCACATCTTTTGCCAGAACTCTTCCGCTTGATTCTTCTATTTCCACTTCTTCGCTTTCCTCTATTTCAAGCACACCATTTAGGGTTTTTAATGCCTCGTCAAAATCGACCATTTCCACCATTGTTCATTCCTCCTCGCATTTTTTGGCATCATCGGCTTTGAGTTTTTCGCCTTTTAGCACCTTTACAGCACATGGGAGTTGGTTTACGATAACTTCCAAATTTTCTCTCACGCCCTTTGGACTTCCCGGCAAGTTGATTATCAAAGTTGACTTTCGTATACCGGCAATTTCCCTTGAAAGTATGGAAAGCTTTGATTTTTTATGGGAAAACACACGCATCGCTTCTGGAATGCCGGGCACTTCCCTGTCTATAACGGATTTTGTGGCTTCAGGCGTTACATCGCGTGGGCTGAATCCGGTTCCACCCGTTGTTAGCACCAAGTCCACTTTTAACTCGTCACAAAAGTACTTAAGCTTTTCAATTATCATGTCTTTTTCGTCTGGAACTAAAGCGTAGAAAACAACTTCTCCCACTTCTTTAAGCATTTCACGTATTACCAAAGAGCTTGTGTCTTCGCTTTCACCACGCGAACACCTGTCACTTGCCGTCAATATAGCTATTCTAATCAAATGAGATCTCTCTCCTTCAAAATATAATTGTAAATGGCGTTTGCGACACCGTCTTCATCATTTGTCGAAGTGACAAAGGTGGCCAATTCTTTCACATCATCTGGAGCGTTTCCCATGGCTATGGGATAGGACACGACTTTCATGGCGTTGACATCGTTGTAACTGTCACCTATAAACGCGGCTTCATCTGGAGAAATGCCAAAAAGATTCAAAAGAAAGTCCATTGCAACTTCCTTGCCACAATTCTTTCCAAGAAGTTCAACGAACGCTTCTTTACCTAAGATGGTATCAACAATTACGCTCATTTTTTCTCGAAAATCTTCCAATTCTTTTATGGCCTTTTTTATCACTTCGAATTCTCCAACCCATGTGACTCCCGCCACACCATTATCTGGAATTTCTATTTCAAGTTTTTTTACCCTTTTCATCCGATACGAATTTCTTTCAAAGTAAGGCATGAACTTGGAATTAAGCGGAAGTGAGGATTCGTATTTCATATCTGGAATGTTTGTGAAGTCTTGTGAAATAACGGTGAAAATTTCTTTGTCTTTTGCAAATTCCACCACTCTTTTTGCAATTTGAGTGTCTAACGTCACGCTTCTTAGAACTTTGTTTGACCTGGTTGTCCTCACATAGGCACCATTTTGAAAGACAGCCGGAATATCGTTGGAAATGCATTTAAGATAATCACGGGCCGAAATCCACGCACGGCCCGTAAAAATGGTGATTTTTATTCCATTTTCTTCGAGAACTTTTAGAGCTTTCAAGTTTCGTGGGCTGATGTTTTTGTTAGAGTCGAGAAGAGTTCCGTCTAAATCTATTCCCACTAATTTTATCAATTGTTCTCAAACTCCTTTATTTCGTTTATTCTCCTTTGATGTCTTCCACCCGCAAAATCAGTTGACAGGAACGTGTCTATAGTTTCTTCAGCCAGAGTTGGTCCCATTAGCCTTCCAGCCATTACCAAGATGTTTGCGTTGTTGTGCATACGTGCGTATTTTGCCATTGTGGGATAGAGGCAAAGAGCCGCGTATATGCCCTGGAATTTGTTAGCGGCTATTGACATTCCAAGACCCGTTCCACACATCAATATGCCGTAGTCTGCTTTTCCTTCTAAGACATCTTTGGAAACTTTTTCGGCAAAGAGGGGATAATCCACCGACTCTTCAGAAAAAGTGCCTTCATCCAATACCTCTATTCCTTTTGATTTTAAATATTCAACAACGTGTTTTTTCAAAGCGTAAGCGGCGTGATCGCTTCCAACAGAAATTTTCATTTTACCACCTCATTAATTGATGTGTAAAAGTCGAATAGCTTATCGAGATTTGTCATCTTCATCACACGTTTAATTTGTTCAGAAGCGCCCACTATTGATAAAGAGCCACCGTTAAACCTCGCATCTTTTTGAAGGGCTATCAGTGTACCAAGTCCCGAGCTATCGACGTAGCTAACCTTTGTCAAGTCTATGACTATGTTAGAATTTTCCGATGTTAAGTTTTTTCTCACCTCTTCTTTGAGAGTTTGAGAGCTTTCTATGTCAAACTCCCCATTCAACGAGACTATCAAATATCCCTTCTTCTTTTCAATTTCTACTTTCAAAAGGATCACCCCAATCTATGTTTTTAACTTTTTTGAGTGTGAATATTATAAACGTTATTTCTATGAAAATAGGTACTATCAAAAACAGCAAAGTGTTTAACCAAAAGTTAAATCTGAAAAACATCATTTCTCCATGGAAGTAAATATACAGGCTTTCCGCCGCCACTACTCCTGCGATTAAGACTGATACTGCCGTTGAAATCAAACTTCCGCTGACATTAAGTGGCTTCTTCGTTCCACCGTTAGGATTGGGCCACTTCGTAACCGCGTAAGATCCAAAGAACGTTGCCATCAGAAACATAGGTAAAGCCAAAGTCAACAACAGCAAAGCGTACCATAAACCTCCCAAAAACGTAGAAATCACGATGAACGTTAAAAGCAACATACTTTCGTACACAGCTGTTAGCATTAGCGCCTTTGACCACAATATCGTTTTCTTTGGAACGGGCAAGCTCTTAAGCACCCATTCGGCTTTCACATCTATTGATACCAGAGACGCCATACTTATTATAAGATAAGTTGAGGCCATAAAAACACCCATCAATTCTCCCGTCAAAAAAACGTAACGGTTTGAGGAACTTGGAAACATGAAAATTATAGGAAAGATCGCGGGATAGATTACCATGAACAAGACAGATGGTTCTCTTTTCAAAAGTTTGAATTCTTTTGAGAGCAAAGCCGAAAAAACTTTTTTAGCTTTGTAAGGCCTTTCATTTTTTTCTTTTTTTGTTTTATTAGAAGACGATTTTACATTCGAAACTCCAGCGAGCAAACTTTTTCTGGCAAAGATGAAAGAAGTCCCAAAAAGTCCCAATGAAGCTCCAATTAAAGCCAGAATGTAAAGGTAATCTCCCCTAATTCCCCTCAAAAACCACGTTGAAGGCCAAAGCGAAAGATTCAGCTTTGAAATGTACGCACTGAGCGCTTGAGCGGCGTTTGAAGTATTCAAAGCGGGCATTGATGTGATGTTCATCATTAAGAATGCCAGAGCCAGCGTCGCGGTGCTTGAAAAGAACATAAATCTTTTCGTTCCACTTTTTGAAACTACCTTTGAAAGAGATAAAGAGATGAACCCTGATATACCTGCGCAGAATAAGACGTAGAAAGCGTACAAAACAAAGGCGAGAGCTGTCGTGTACCAATTCATGTGAGTCACATTGGCATACGCGATTAAAAGTGGAACGAAGAAAAAAGCGGGGAAAGTCCCTTCTATCAAAGTTTCCAAAATTTTGAAATAAAATATGGAGGCTTGAGGAATGGGAAGCGTTAAGAGGTATTCAACATCCTCGCTCATGAACACGCTCAAAATTACCGCTGGCGTATCTATTAAGATCACAAGCGCAAGAACGCCGATTAAGGACATTTCCACAAAGAGATCCGCAAGCGTTAAGACTCCAAAGCTCACCTGAACGTATTTTGAAAGAAGGGATTCAAATAGGAAGTATCCGGGTACCCCGAAGGCGGCTCCCAAGATTACAATTATCAAGAAAAATGATAAAGACGCCTTTCCCCTTCTTCCCCGCCTTTTTGGAATGTTGTTCCACATGGTTATTCTGTATTTCAAGAGCAAGAAGAGGGCTTTCCAGAAATTCATAAGTTGTCTATCACCTCTCTTAGCTCATCTTCACCCGTGAGCGAAAGAAAGATGTCTTCAAGTGATTCTTTCTTTGAACGTTGTCTCAATTCATTGAGAGTGCCTTCGACTATCAATTTCCCCTCGTTTATTATTCCAATTCTGTCACACATTTTTTCTGCTATTTCAAGTACATGAGTGGTCATGAAAATGGCGGCGCCTTCATCGGCGTACTTTCTGAGAAGCATTTTCAATATTTTCGCACTTTTTGCATCCAATCCCACAGTTGGTTCGTCCAGAAAGAGCACCTTAGGTCTACGCATCAAAACGGATACGAGCATGAGCTTTTGACGCATACCATGCGAATAATCTCCAATGAATTTGCTCAAAAAATTAACGTCGAATGCGTTGCAAAGTTCTGAAATACGTTCGTTCATCTCTTCTTTCTTCATGGAAAAAACGGATCCTATGAATTCCAAAAATTCCCGTCCGGTCAAATTGTCGTACATATTCGGTTCATCTGGAACAACACCGATTTTTTCTTTTACCTGCAATGGATGCTTGAAGACATCCAAGCCCAATATTTCCGCTTTGCCCGATGTGGGCTTAAGAATACCAGTTAGCATTCTCAACGTTGTCGTCTTTCCAGCTCCGTTTGGCCCCAAAAAGCCGTATATTTCACCACTTTTAACTTCAAAAGTTACACCGTTAACCGCCACAGTACTTCCAAAAAATTTTTTCAAATTTCTTGCCACAATCGCCTTTTCGACCATGACGATCCCTCCTCATCTTTAGGAGCTAAC
>WFYR01000017.1 GCA_015489955.1 Mesoaciditoga sp.
AGTATGGGGAGTATTTTAACTTTGATATCATTCACATTCATTTTCATACATCACCCCCATCATTCTTAAGTTACCGATTTAATTGTGAAATATGGAGTTTACATTTCTAATCAGATTATATCATTAAGAAAAAGAGTGAGAAGTGACCCCCCTACGGCAGCCCTGCTGCCACTTCCCCCGCAAGCGGGGGCAGACTTATAAAAATATAAAAATGGCTCTGTTGTTATTTCCCCATAAATGGGGGCAGACTTATTATTATAAATGAGTTCATCGCACTTCCACTTTTAGGGGCAAATCTTATAAATGCTTGTGAGCATCCATTTTGCCGCCTTAATTACATGCATTGAAAGTTAATTCACAAATAATTCTGAATGAGTTCCCACTCTTACCAATTCAAGTTCTGTTTTGTCAACTCTATATATGAGTAGCAGATTGGGCTTCAAATGACATTCCCTGAAGTTTTTCAATTTTCCAGCGAGCTTATGATCTTTGAATTTTGTGTCGAGTTTTTCTCCGTTAGTTATTTTAATCACCACGGTTCTTAAAACTTCTTTTTCTTCTGCAGAAAGCTTTTTGTAGTCTTTTTTGAAAGATTTGGTGCGAAAAATACGGTATTTCATTTATCTTCTAAATCCGTGAATAGATCATCTACGTTATCAAAGGATTTTCCTTCTCTTTTGTTTAGTTCGTCAATTGCCTTCATGGTTTTTTTGTTTGGCAACTTTATTTCAAACGGAAAACCTTTTGTCAAGGATACTTGATGCAAAAATATGTTAACCCCATCGCTAAAACTTAAACCATATTCTTTAAAAATCTTCGTGGCCGCTTTCTTAGCATCTTCATCCACTCTCAAGCTTGTACTTATTCTTGCCATTTTTTCACCTCTTGCTTTGCTTTTTATTCTAAAAAGATTATAACTCAAACGAAGTATTTTGTCAATTTGAAATAAATAGGTGAGTCGTGAGAGAACCCCCTTCGGCGGCTTCATCGCCACTTCCCCCGCACGCAGGGGCAGACTTACCATATAAAATTGCTCCAATGTCACTTTCCCCGAATGCGGGACAAACCTAAAAAAGATAGCCTCGCCGACATTTTTCCCGTAAGCGAGGGAAGAGTTATTATATAAAGTGGCTCCGCCACACTTCCATTTTCATTTCTTCATCTATTTTGACAAGTACTTCGAGGATGAGATTTAAACCCCTTTTAAAATGCTTTGTAATATTGACGAATACATTGAGTAGATGAATATTACAGCTTTCTCAGAAATTCGTTGAAATCGTCGACCGAAAGGCCTATCTCCTTCAACACAATCCTAACTAAAATTCTTGGCACATCTTTTGACAAATGAAAAGGTAAAGTGGTATAACGCCCATCTGGATGACGATAAAAAACGTGGCTTCCTTTTTGTCTTATTTTCTTGAAACCTATTTTCAGTAAAACTTTTTCCAAAGTTTTAGCATCAACTGATGGGATCTTGCTCACACTTCAACCTCAATATTTTGAATGCCAACGAATTCCACATCTTCCGCTTTTTCTCCCATTTCTTCAAGGCAAAGGGAAGTCACTTCTTTCAATTTTTCCCTTAACTCATCAAGAGTTTCAGCGGCGGTATGAACACCTGGAATTGATGGGATCAAACCAATGTAAAGCTTGCTTTCTGGATCATACTCGACATAGGCAACAAAAGTTTTTTTCATTTTTCACCTCTTGCTTTGCTTTTCAGTCTAAAAATAGTGTAACTCAGATGGAGTGTTTTGTCAATTTGAAATAAATCGGTGAGTCGTGAGAGAATCCCCTTCGGCGGTTTCACCGCCACTTCCCCCACACGCGGGGGCAGACTGCTTAAAAATTATTTTCAATCTAAGAACTTTATAAACTTTTTAATCCGCCTATTTGCTTCTCCATTATCAAATTTTTCCGGATCGAAGTCTTCTCCATACCATTCACGGAGGTCTTCGTATTCTTCATCTCTTGGGTTTCTCAACACCTGGAGATCTTGCATGTATCCCCACACTCCTCCACAATCTTCAGGTGGAGCGGCCATTTTGCCGTCCAAGCAAAAAGGTGTCATGACCTTTCTGTCAAAAGGAAGAATTTTTTCGAGCTTAATTTTTATGTGCCATTCGTCTCCAAAATCATAGATATACTCGATTTGATCTTTTTCTTTCTTAAGAAATGAACTTATAGGGATTAAATCCTCTTTTATTTCGTATTTTCCAACATAAAAAGCGTGCATATGTTCATTTGTCCAACCCATCACGGCTTGAATTACAAGGTGAAGCTCTTCAAAGGACATCTTTTATCCTAAAAAACTGCTCGTTATCCTTGAAAAAGAAGCCAGGTCTTTAGTGCTACTTGGATTCATGTTTTTTATTGCTTTTTCTATGTCTTCTTTTGAAATAAAAACTTTCTTGCCTTTAAAAGTGAATGTATATCCATTCTTTTCCACAATCAATCATCCTTTGCCTAAAATTTTAATTTTAATTCGACTATTTCTTTTCGTTTGAGCTCTTTATCGATATCGGTTTTATTTTATCGCAAAGATGCGCTGTTTTTCTGAACCGAAACGCCTGAAAGTTAAACGTTGACTGGTTTAAAAAGGTTGAAAAGATACACGTTTTTGTTGTTTTTTGCGTAATCAAGCAATTCTTTTGAAAAACCGGATTTCGAACATATAACAAATTCTGAATCATCAACGTTTTTAAAATTCTTTTCAACTTTGTTGAGAAGTTCAAAGAAAATATTCAGTTCTACGGGCTTGGAAGTATACTTGCATTCTCCAAATAGTTTGGCCTTTGACTCTTCATCAACACCTACTATATCGATTTCAGCGTTTTTGTTCCACCATCTGCCTATTTTTGTTATTTTGCTACTAAAATATCCGTTCGATGCAAGCTTGGTGGCATATTCTCTACACAGTTTTTCATAGACAAAACTGACGTGTTTTTCAATGAAATCGCTTTCTATTTTTTTTAGAGTATATTCCGTATCTCCAATCTCAAGAAAGCTTCTATTGGGATAAACGAACTTAAACCAAAAAGATATGAAATTGTCTTTTATGAAGTATAAACCTTTTTTGCTCTTTTCTGGATTCTTCTCAGTTACAGGTACATCTCTGTATATTAAGTCCATTTTTGAAAGAACGCCAAGATAGTAACCGAGTGAATTTTGACCCACAGCCATTTTTGTCGCAATTTCCGAAAGTTTGTGGCTCCCACTTGAGATCGTTTTCAATATCGAAAAGTACGTTCCTATTTCTTTGAATTCTTTTCCAAGCAAAAAATATGGCTCTTCATACAAAAAACCGTTCTTGTCCAAGATATGTTCGATCATGTTTTCCTTCAAGTTTTTCTTTCTATCGAAAATTTCAACGTATCTTGGGACACCACCCGTAACCGAGTAAAATTCTACGATTTCTTCTGTTTTTCTATTTTCAAAAAATAACCTGTAATCTTCAAATTTCAGAGGCTTCAAATTTATCTGAGCAGTTCTTCTACCGTAAAGCGGACTCGTGTAATTCAAGGTTTCTGAGTACATCATGCTTATTATAGAGCCACATAGGATCAACATCACATTGCGCTTATTGAGCATTTCATCCCATATTTTTTGTATAACGGATGAGATGGCTTTGTTTCCTATCGTAAGATACTGATACTCATCTATAACTATTATCATTTTTTCGTTCTTTGATGAAAGCACATCGAAGATGTCATACCATGAAGGAAATCATACGCATAAATCACCATTTTCATTTAATTGTTTAAAACTATTATAGTATAAACTATAATAGTTCAAACTATAAATATGCATACACCGAGAGGATATACACACATGCTCTGAGAGTTCTGAAACGCATAAATCAGTGAGTAGTAATCCGTTTTCTCAAAGCGGGTTTTATGGTACTGTATTCAAAACAAGGTCAACTTTTTTCCCAAGAATTTCTTCAATCTCGATTTTCATTCCAACGAAATCTAGCAAGCTTATATCGCTATTGATTTTCACTAATATGTCGACATCACTGTTTTCGTTTTTTCATTCCTCGCAACTGAACTAAATATGCCCGCCCTAGGAGAAGTGGCGTCGAAGACGACGAAAGTACAGCTTCTCCCCCTCGAATTTTCTTTTTTTTTTAAAGAAATGATGAAAGTATGCCTTATTTTTTCGATTTTATTCTTTTAATTTCATCTTCAATGGTTTTTAAGTCTGGGTTTCCTAGCCAAAGATATCTTTCATCAGAATAATTTCCTTGACCTTTATCTGCATATTGTAAAAAGCGTATCATTCCCACAACGCCAAGATGTTCTTTCAGAGCTTCCATTCCTGTCATCCTTATTTCTTTTAAGGTTAAGTTGTTAGATCTCATTATATAACCTCCTCAATCCATTCTAAAGGGTTAGCAGTTTTAACTTTTATCTCGCCAGAGTTTTGACGTAATTTTTTTAACAATTTATCATCAGTGGTCAAAAAACATCTGCTTTTCCCGCTTCTGCACAAGCTACATGAAGCGCATCAAAACTCTTAACGCCCATTCTCTGAATTTGCTCAGCCCTTTTAAGAATATCTTTATTTAATCGAATATACTCCTTTGCCACGCTGGCTACAAGATTGACTTTAATTTTCCTTTCAGGATCAGGGATTTTGTTTATCTCGTAAAGAATAGCATCGCTGTTTAATAGCCGCCATTTTCCGTTTTCAACGAGTGTTAATATGGTTATGATACTTTCTGTTTCTAAATGAATCCTTTGTTGGTTTTGATCATCGAACGGTCTGTTTAAGCAACATACATCCATGTAAATCTTCATAAACGTGCCCCTTTAATTCATTTGAATTTTTGAAATCAACTCATGCCGTTTTCATTTTAACATACCAATAAAGAACCTGTTCGTTTTTCTAATCACGTTGTGCGTGGGAATTAAAAAGAGCTTTTTATCCATACAGGTGATAAAATGCGTTGAGGCGGAAATGTCGGTGAATTTGCCGTATAGTTCTGTCTCACTGAGAAAAAAAGCGACAACAGAAGGAGCAAAAGGGGTTATGAAATGAACCCTCCTCGCCATTTTATAGATATTCTTCCCCCGCTTGGGGGGGAAGTGGCAGCTCTGCTGTCGTAGGGGGCCTCCCAGTTTTGGGAGGAGAATCAAGAGAGCCACTTTTCAAATTAAAAAAGTCTTCCCCCATTCATGGGGGAAGTGCGGGTGAAGCCAGCGAGGGGGCGAAAATGAAGTGAAGATAGAAGCAACGAATCATTTCATATGACACTGAATTCTCTAAGGTTCAAGACCATTTTGATCAACCCTCCCCGTCAACTAACG
>WFYR01000018.1 GCA_015489955.1 Mesoaciditoga sp.
AGCTTCTTTTCTTCCCCCGATAAGATCAGATCTACAAGTTGATTGGTATCGCCTTCGCCTTTTTGCACTTTCAATTCCAGAGATTTTCCGTTAAGAATGAGAGAAGCTTCCAACATTTGCATCACGTTTTGATCTTTTGGATTCATAATCGCGGAACTCAATCCACAAGAAACTGCCATGGCCAGAAAAGCAGCATTCAAATACGATCTGTTGGGCATTCCAAAAGATATGTTAGACAATCCAACCACGCTTTTTAATCCAGATTCGTTTAAATATTCTATCGCTTTTAAAGTTTCCTTTGGAGATGCTCCCGCACCAACCGCGAGAATTATGGGATCGAAGACCAATCGCTCCTTCGGAATTCCGAAGTTTTCCGCCATCTTCAACGCTTTTTCTATGGCTTTCTTTCTGTCTTCGAAAGATGTTGGAACGCCTTCTTCCATAGACAACACCACCAACATGCCGCCATATGATTTTATCAATTCCAACTTCTTGGCGAGTTCTTCTTCATCGGCCCTGCTTGAATTCACCAACGCGCGCCCCGGATATCTTTTTAACACGTATTCCAACGCTTCAAAAGATTGAATATCAAGGGATATTGGAGTTCCTAACTTGTATGCTATTGAATTAACGGTATCGGACATAAACCCAACTTCCACGAATTGTTCAAGGCCAAAGTTAACGTCCAAAGCTTTTGCCCCAGCTTCTTTTTGGCTGGTGGCCACTTTCATAACCGCGTCCATATTTTTATCTTTCATGTACTGCTGTAATTTCTTTCTTCCAGCGGGATTTATCCTTTCGCCTATCACAACGAAGTCATCGAGATCGGCTATGTCGGTTGGCGATGTGAAAGCGAACACCTTTTTTGCCTCTTCTTTTATGGGTGAACGTTTCCCAACCCTTTTAGAAATGGCAGCCGTGTAAGTTGGATCGGAGCCACAGCAAGAGCCTATTATGTTTGCCTTTGCCTCCCAAAAGGAGTCGACGTAAAAAGCGAAATCTTGAGGCCCTATCGGATAATGGGTTTCGCCGTTTTTTAAAATCGGAGCACCGGCGTCTGGCTCCACAACCAGCATTTTGTCGGAGTATTTGGAAATTTCTTCGAAGATCGGAAGAATTTCCTGTGGGCCAAGCGAGCAATTCACGCCTATCGCATCGACGTCTAAATCGTTAAAGGTAAGCGCGAAGTTGGTTGGATCTGTGCCGGTAAGAGAGCGCGCGTTTTCATCAAAGGTGAGATGGGCTATGAGAAAGATCTCCGTGGATAATTCTCTTACAGCCAGCACGGCGGCTTTCAATTCCATTATATCCGTGAACGTTTCAAGGATGATGGCATCGACTCCGGCCTTTAAGATAAGCGACGCCACCTTTTTAAAAGTGTTGAAGTAATCGTCAAATTTCATTTCACCAATGGGATAAGGCAGTTCTCCCGTTGGGCCTATATCTCCGAATATCAAGGTTCCCTTTGAAGCCGATTTTGCAATTTCAACGGCGGAGTTGACTATTTTTTCTTGCTGACTCTCCAGGCCAAATTTCGAAAGCTTGACATCATTTGCCCCAAAAGTAGATGTAAGTATGGCGTTCGCACCGGCTCGTATGTAATCTTCATGAAGCCTTTTTATGGCTTGAGGGTTTTCCAACACGACTTTCTCCGGCACATCTGGATACCCTCTTTTCGCCAATTCTGTACCGTAAGCACCGTCCAGCACTAAAACTCTTTCATTCAAAATCTTCTTCAATTCTTCTCTTTTCATTTTGACCACCCTATAAACGCTGATATCGTTTTTCTTGGAACGAAAATGAAACTTTCATCATCGCAAAGAACCTCCAGTTCACTTCCCATTTCCTTTGCAAACCATAGGTTTAATTTCAGAGGAAGGTCAACGTATCCAGGTGAAATACGCGCGCTTCCCTTTAAATTCTTTGTGTCCTTTTCTTCCCTTAGCATTCCATCCACGTATCTCGCGGTGAATTCCACAAGTTCCGAACCTATGGAATCCAACATGAAAGATCTCAATTCGTCTCCATTTTCATGGGAATTCAAAATCTCATCGTCGAATTTGTGACCAAGCGTGACGAGCATCGCACTGATTTCCACGCTTTCTCCAAGTTGAGAGAGCGCCAATTTTCCGGTTATTTTTAAGTTTTCTATTTCTATTCCTTCTTCATCACGTGATAAAACATCGTAATCCTTAACGATCGCCTTTGGACTGGCAATTTTCATGGCCAGCTCATACACATCTTCGAATATCGCGACGAATTCTTGAGGGATCTTTCCGACCCCTTTAAAGCCCAATCGTGCCGCTATAACCCTTTCAGGAATCTTCACTTTTTGAGGCTGAACATCGAACTTCTTCATGACTTCTTCCTTTCATGAGAATTATCCTGTCACTCTTTGCCTTCCAAAAACGGCTCTCAGAAGATCTTTGGTTGATTTTCCATGCCCCATTGTGAACACATGAATACCCGGAACGCCATAATCCAATAATCTTTCAACAAGCTTCGACATGTAACGGATTCCCGCCATCCATTCTTCTTTTGGAGTCTTTGCCTCCTGCATTGATTTTACCAATTCTGGAGGAATGTTTACAAAGAACCTTTTGGGTATGTTTCGCAACGAGCGAAGGCTAACAACCGGCTTGATTCCAGGAATTATGGGTATATCTATGTTAGCCTCGCGCGCAGCATCGACAAAACTTTTGTAAACGTCAAAATCAAAAAACATCTGGGTTATGACGAAATCTGCTCCAGCTTCTACCTTTTCTTTTAGGTGCTGAATGTCTTCTTCAAAATTCAAGGATTCGTAATGCTTCTCTGGATATCCGGCGACTCCCACGCAAAAATTGGTGGGAACCGCGTTGTCAACAGGATAAAGATACATTCCTTTGTTCATGTTGGAAATCTGCTTGACGAGATCTTTCGCGTATTTCCATTCATCCTTAGGCCTTTCTTTTCCGTCTGATGCGCCTGCATCTCCCCTGATAACGAAAAGATTTTCAACACCAAGGTAGTTCAATTCTATCAAAAGATCTTCTAATTGGTACTTGCTCAGGCCCTTGCACACGATGTGAGGGATCACCTCTACGGATGGGTATCTGTATTTCATGGCCACCGCCAAGCCAATCGTTCCAGGTCTCTTGCTCAACCGCATTTTCGCGATTCCATTTTCCATCTCCACGTAATGTGTTATTGGAGGATGATTGGTTATGTTTATGAAATTCGGTGAAAACGACATAAGAGTGTCCATAACCCTTATGATGTCATCAATCGAGCCTCCGCGTTCTGGAGGAACGAATTCCAGCGAAAGAAAAGTTTTATTCTCTTCTTTCAAAATATCTCTTATCTTCATATCATCACCTCTCAACGAAACAAAAAAGGCGTTCTTTTAACAAAGAACGCCTGACTCAGCATTTTTTCTCGCCACGAAACTATAGCCGAAACGCTCGCCAGGCTCGTTTTCGGCACATTATGATCGTTCCAAAGTGAAGTTTTCTAACCGCTTTCAACAGCTGCATGATCTATTTCTCCTAAAAAAACAGTTCATTTAATTTTAACACTAATATTCTTATATGTCAAGTAAACGGACCGAATCACGAAAAAATTTCGTAAGAATTATTCTATGAAAGATTGTGTTCTTCATTTTAACACAGTTAAGCTAAGAAAAGTTCTTTCTAGAACCCGGCTTTACCAACGGAATTTCAGCTTTACAAAGCGGGCATTTTTCGGGTTTGAATGCCTTTATTTGAATGGTTTCTAAACAAGCGAACGGTAGGCCATCTATATCTTTTCGCTGTTGTCTGCTCACTATGGCAGAAGTTGCCACCGGCGATACGCCATTTTCCATTAAAATTTTCAAAACTTCTTTTGTGGATTTCCCGGTTGTTACCACGTCTTCAACGACAACGGGTCTTTTGTAAATGGTCGGATCGAAGCCTCGTCTGAAAATCATCTCTCCGTTCTCATCTCTTTCTGTGAAAATGAAATTGATTCCCAGCACGCGTGCAACTTCATATCCTATTACCACCCCACCAAGGGCTGGCGAGACGATGCAATCGGGCTCAAATACTTTGAGCTTTTCGGCCAAAGCTTTTCCCACTTCTTGAGCGTAACGGGTATTTTCGAGAAGTTTTGCGCATTGAATGTAAGCGTCCGAATGAAGTCCGGAAGAAAGCAAGAAATGCCCCTTCAAGAGTGCTTTACTCTTTTCAAGCATTTCGATAAGTTCCATAATTCACCTTTCCTCCCATCTTAGTTGTTCTGCGTATTTTTGAGCGGCTTTTCGCGGATCTTTGTCAAAGATTATCGCCCTGGAAACGTTGACAAGTACCTGGTTTCTTGCTGATGAGGACATAACGTCTTGTGCGCTTCCTCCTTGAGTCCCGACACCCGGTACGAGTATTAAAGCCTTTGGTGCCACTTCATGCACTTCTTCCAGAGCTTTTGCGACAGTTGCGCCTACAACTAAACCGCATTTATCGCTAAATGGCAAAACCGATTCTGCAACTTCTATGTAAAGCGGCGGATTGCCGTGATACTCAAAGTCAACCGCACTTTTATTCGACGAAAGGCAGACCAGAAAAGCGTATTTGCCTTCGTATTCCATGAAGGGCTTTACGGCATCCCAACCCATGTAAGGAGATAGGGTTACGGAATCGAAGCCGTAGAATTCAAAGGCGGCTTTGGCGTAAGCTTCCGCCGTTGAAGCTATATCCCCTCTTTTGAAGTCGTAAATCGTTGGTATATCCTCGTCTATCAAGTCTTTTGTCTTTTTCAAAGCTTCCATTCCGCTTGGGCCAAGCATTTCGTAAAAGGCGGAGTTTATTTTGTAAGCGCACGCTATATCTTTTGTCATCTCTACAATTCGCTTGTTATATTCGTAAACGCCAATTGCGTCTTTTGAAAAACCTTCCGGTAGTTTTTCAACATTCGTGTCCAGTCCAACGACAAGAACATTTTTAACTCTTTTTCTTCTCTTTTCAAACTTTTCAACGAAGTTCATCTGTAACCTCCTCTATGTGAACATCCCACCAATTCTTTGAAAGATACTTTTCTTTCCTCCAAGAGCTTTTCCGTTTTTAAAATAAAATCATCTATACCTTCTGGATCGATCATCGCATGCGTTCCCATACTTACGAGGGAAGCACCCGCTATGGCACATTCAAGGACATCTTTTGGGTTATTCACGCCACCGAGCCCTATGATTTCGAGTTGTGGGAACATCGCCTTCACCTGGTAGACCTTCCACAGAGTTATCGGTAAGAGTGCAGGCCCGCTCAAACCTCCTACCACCCTTTTCAAAAAGGGCTTTCCGTCGTTTATGTTGAATTTTGCCCCTTGAAGGGAATTCCCAACGTTTACGATTTTGATGCCATTTTTCAAAGCAACTTCTGCCTGTTTCAAAATATCACCGTCTGGAGAAAGCTTTGCAATTAGGGGTTTGCTTAATGAATAGGAACATGCGAAAAGTATTTCAGATGATAATTTTTCGTTAGATGATATCGTGCCGCCTTCTCTCACGTTGGGGCAGGAAAGGTTTATTTCTATCATATCGGCAAACTCTTCAACTTTTTGCCCAACTTCCAAAAAATCTTGAACACTTTCACCGCCTATGGATATTATCCTTACGGTCTCTTTTGGAAGATTGGGAGCCACTTCTCTTACAAAAGTGTCCACACCCGGATTTTGCAACCCTATGGAATTTAGCAATCCACCTTTCGTGTAAACCAATCTGGGAGGTGGGTTACCATCTTTTGGTTGGGGAGTAACGGTTTTTGTCGTAAATCCGCCTATCGTTGAAGGGGAAACGTATTTGAAAAATTCGTCTCCAAATCCAGCTGGCCCGGAAGCTATCACAATTGGATTTTTGAACTCTATTCCAGCCACTTCTATTTTCAATTTCTCCAATTTAAATTCACCTCTTTCGCTGAAAAAGTGGGGCCATCTTTGCAAACAAACTTAACACCATCAGACGTCATAACGGCACATCCTTCGCACATTCCCCTTCCACATGCCATTTTTTCTTCCAAAATGAGAAATAAATTTCTATCCCTAAACATCTCTTTTGCGCGTGACAGCATTTTAATCGGCCCACAGGCTATTATGTTCGTCGTTGGAGAATGCTTTGCCACATCAAGGGCGGTAGTCGGCTCCACCGTGTAAACGGAAGCTGGGGGAATATCCACCAGGTTGAACAATTCTTCGTCTTTTGATCCCACTATCAGATGAGATTTGTTTCGTTTCGCGTAAAAATGAAGCGGCGCGTACCCAACTCCTCCCGCAATGAGTAAAGGATTATCCAAAGATGGGATCGCGTTTCCCAGTGGGCCATCAAAAATGATTTTCTTTGACGTTTTTAAATGTTCTTCAAATTCGCCGCCGCTTTTTATAAGGAAAGTCAAAACTCCATCTTCAAAGTCGTAAACGCTGTAAGGCCTTGCTATGTACGGGCCCGTTGGCGTTTTCAAGCGAAAGAATTGACCGGGTTCTACTTTATCTTTTTCATCGTATTCAAAAGATAGAAGAAAGTACTCTTTCCGTGAAGAGTACTTCATAGCTTTTACATCAGCTTCCATTTCGTATCACCGTACACTTTCTTTCCATCATGGAAGGTCGCCAACACCCTTCCTTTTAAATTCTTGTTCAAGAATGGCGTGTTTCGCGATTTTGAAAAGAGTGTCTGAGGAGAGGGTATCCATTCATCGTTGGGATCGAAAACCGTGAAATCAGCTGGATTTTCGCTTTCTATCGTTCCACCATCCATTCCGTACAATTTTGCCGGTTTGGAGGTAACCAACGAAAGTAGCTTTTCAATCTTTATCCCCCGCTTTGATACCATGAACAGTTCGTTGAGCAAGGTTTCAAAGCCGATTATTCCAAAGGGAGCCGCCTGGAACTCCACTTCCTTTTCATGAACAGCGTAAGGCGCATGGTCAGTTATGATCGCGTCTATTGTGCCATCTTCTAAACCTTCGTAAAGCGCCTTTTGATCTTCTTCCGTTGGGAATGGTGGGTTGATCTTCTTTGACGTATCGTAATCTTCGATATCTTTGTCTGTAAAAAGCAGGTGATGAACGCAGACGTCGCAAGTGACGTTTATTCCGTCCGCTTTGGCGTGCCTTATCAGCTCAACGCTTCTTTTCGTGGAAATGTGTGCTATGTGAACGTGGGCTTTGGTAAGATAGGACAATTCTATTTCCCTTGCTATGGCTATCGATTCCGCGGCAAAAGGAGTGGGATACACACCGTAAAGGGTTGAATACCATCCTTCGCGCATGTGGCCACCCTTGAGATACTGCTCTTCACAGTGGGAAATTATCGGTAGTCCAAGTTCGTAGGCGTATTCCATCGCATGACGGGCGAGCGCGGAATCGTTCAAGAACGCTCCATCATCTGAAAATCCAACCACGCCTGCTCTTGCCATCCTTCCCATTTCCGAAAGTTCTTTTCCTTGCCTTCCTTTCGTGATGGCGCCAACGATCTTAACATCAGCCGATGCTTCTTTTGCCCTTTCTTTTAAATAAATCACCGCTTGTTCCGTGTCTATGGTGGGCGTCGTGTTTGGCATAGCAAAAACGGTTGTTATACCCCCATGAGCTGCCGCTTTGGTGCCAGAGTAAACATCCTCTCTCCACAATTGCCCCGGATCTCTTAAATGCGTATGCGTGTCTATCAATCCCGGCAAAATCCACATGCCATCCAAATTAAGCTCTTTCTCCTCTTGCGACGAAAGTTCGATATGAAAATCCTTATTTTCTATGAATTCTTCTCCATTGAATACCTTTACTCCCTTAAGAGTTAGCACCGTTATCACCTCCGAGAGTGAGATAAAGAAGCGCCATTCGCGTTGCAACGCCATTCGTTACCTGCTCTTCCACCTTTGAATTTTCCGAATCCGCAAGCTCTGTTACCACCTCAACTCCACGATTCATTGGCCCCGGGTGCATGAATATGGAAGATTTGGATGTCTCTTTCATTACTTCTGGCGTCAAACCGTAAAATTCGTTGTATTCATCCAGCGAAGAGAAGAATCCGCCAGTTTGCCTTTCAAGATGCATTCTCAGTCCCATTACCACATCTGCGCCTTTTATCGCTTCTTTGACGCTGTGCGAAATTCTTACACCGTATTCTTCCGCTTTCATTGGAATCATGCTTTTTGGACCGCAAAATGTAACGTCTGCTCCCATCTTTTTCAGCAACTTTGCATTTGAACGGGCAACGCGGCTGTGAAGGATATCTCCCACGATCACCACTTTCAGGTCTTTAAGCTCTCCAAACTTTTCCCACATGGTGTAACCGTCCAAAATTGCCTGAGTGGGATGAGCCCTTATGCCATCACCGGCGTTTATGACTATGGCATTCGTGTATTTTTTAAGCATCATTGGGCTGCCCGGTTCTCTGTGCCTTATAACGTACAGATCGATACCCATTGCGTCTAAGGTTTTAACCGTGTCTTTGAAAGATTCGCCTTTTTTCAACGAACTTGTGGAGGATGAGAAGTTGACGACGTCAGCATTCAATCTTTTTGCCGCTATTTCGAAAGACATTCTTGTTCTCGTAGACGGCTCGAAAAAGAGGGTACACACGGTTTTCCCACGTAAAGCTGGAACTTTCTTTATGGGCCTTTGTAAAACCTCTTTGAATTCTTTCGCCGTTTGGAATATCTGCAAGACGTCCTCTTTGCTCAACACATCCACATCGAATACGTCTTTACCAGCTATACTCATTCTTCATTACCTCCTATGAACACCCCATCTTCTCCATCGTATTCTGAAAACTTGACAAAGATTCTTTCATCTTTACGGGTGGGGATGAATTTTCCAAGGATATCCGGCTGAATAGGTAGTTCTCTTCTATCACGGTCTATGAGCGTAACGAGTATGACCTTACTGGGTCTTCCAAAGTCCATTATTTCGTCCAACGCCGCCCTGACAGTTCTACCGGTATGAATGACATCATCGAAAAGCACAACTGTCCTATCGTTTAAATCCACGTTGAGCTGTGTGCCTTTAACGTTTGGGATTTTCAAAGAAAGATTCGCATCATCCCTGTGAAAGGTGATGTCGATCGTTCCAAAATCGTGTTCTATTTTCTCCTGTTTAAAGAGATTGGAAAACCTTTGAGCAAGGTATACCCCCCTTGTCCTTATTCCAACTAAAACGGGGGTGGTATCTCCCAATCTTTCCACTAACTCGTGAAACATTCTGCTTATCATCAGCTCAAATTCACGCTTTTCTACGAGTTTCCTCATCAAAACACCTCCATCATGGCAAAATAAAAGGGACGCTGATGCGTCCCCTTTAAAACACGAAAATTAAAAATTGGAGAGAATATCTATGGGGTAAGAAAAATTCACCCTTGTCCCGCTTAAACGATTTGATGGGTGAATGTTTATGTTGTAAGAGTTTTATAATCTTCTCCATTTTTTGCCCTCCAGAATCCGCTGGATTATATCTTAATTTTTTTCGCATGTCAAGTTTTGATTTACGAAATCTGTAAAGTTCAAAAAATTCCCACCACTCTAAATGGTGGGAATTCTCACTGGTCTTTAAAGCAAAGTTTAAGAAGAAAAGTTAGCCGTTCAATCTCACCTTTTAAAAACAAATATCCCACAACACTTTCAAAGGCCGTTGCCTTCCTGTAAAAAGGATCCTTGCTCCGTGGACTTTTAAGATTCCTTCCACGAAAAGCAACGTCTCTTTCATGCTCTTTCAACACATTCTTTATTTTATCGAAGTATTTCGCCTGGGCTTTGGCGTTAACGTGCGTCACAACTTCCCTGTTATCAAAGGAATAATTCATTCTACAAAAAAGCTCGAACACCGAATCTCCAACGTACGCAAGCGATTTTGTGGAAACTTCCCTCAAATCCCCTTCGAATTTAGCTCCCAGAAATTCCATTTTTTTGTGCTTCCCATTCTCTTAAGGATTCGATGATTTCATCCAATTCTCCATTCATTACCCTGTCGAGCTTGTAAGTTGTAAAGCCGTTTCTATGATCGCTAACCCTGTTTTGTGGAAAATTGTACGTCCTTATCTTTTCGCTACGTTCCCCGCTTCCTATCTGGTTTCGACGCATGGATGACATCTTTTTGTTTTCTTCTTTTTTCTTCAATTCCAGAAGTCTCGAACGTAGTATTTTCATTGCAATGCTTCTATTTTGAATTTGAGAGCGTTCCGATTCACAGACAACAACAATACCAGTTGGAATGTGAGTTATTCTTACGGCAGATTCAGTCCTATTCACGTGCTGCCCTCCAGCGCCAGACGATCGAAAGGTGTCTATCTTCAAATCTTCTGGCGCGATCTCCACATCCACTTCCGTTGCCTCTGGAAGAACGGCTACAGTTGCCGTTGAAGTGTGTATTCTTCCTGAAGCTTCGGTTAGAGGTACTCTCTGAACTCTGTGTACACCACTTTCGTATTTAAAAAGTTTGTAAGCTCCTTTACCGCTGACAGAAAAGACGACTTCTTTGAATCCATCCAGTTCAGTTTCATGAGAATAAAGAATTTCACTTTTTAGATCATGCCTTTCAGCGTAACGCAAGTACATCCTGAGTAGATCTCCTGCGAATATGGCGCTTTCCTGTCCGCCAACTCCCGCTCTTATTTCTACGATGATATTTCTATTTAAATCCGGATCGGCGTCTTCTAAAAGCTGTAACGCTTTCTTTTCAATGGCCTCTATCTCTTTTTCTTTTTCCGATATTTCTTCTTTTATTTCCGCTTCCATATCTTCTGACATTATGCCTTTTAACTCTTCGATTTCATTTTCCAAGGCAAGGTACTTTTCGTAAAGAAGAGCTTGCTCAGAAATTTGAGAAAGTTCTTTCGAATATTTTATAAACTTATCTGGTGAATTCACCACATCTGGTTGAGAAAGGAGAGAATTAAGTTCGTTGTACCTGTCGTAGAATGTTTTAAAGCTTTCAATTATCATATTTGAATTATACCATGTGATGCCTTATATGTGAAGTTTTTAAAGTTTGAACGATGTTATTAAAAGACGTTCCTCAATGCCATGCCAGTATAGGAATTTGGACATTTAGCTATCTCTTCCGGCGTACCGCTGCAGACGATATATCCGCCATTTTCTCCACCTTCTGGCCCTAGGTCTATGATGTGATCCGCACTTTTGATAACGTCCAAATTGTGTTCGATTATTAAAACGGTGTTTCCTTTGTTCACCAATCTTTGAAGCACATCGATCAGCTTTTTAACATCATGGAAGTGTAAACCAGTTGTCGGTTCATCTAAGATGTAAAGGGTCTTTCCAGTTGAAGCTTTACGTAGTTCAGCCGAAAGCTTAACTCTTTGCGCTTCTCCTCCTGATAGAGTTGTGGCAGGTTGGCCAAGCCTTATGTATCCCAAACCGACATCGTGAAGGGCTTTTAGAGGTGACAATATTTTCGGGCTGTCTTTAAAGAATTCCATTGCTTCATCCACAGACATATCCAAAACTTCACTTATGTTCTTTCCATGGTATTTGACTTCCAAAGTTTCTTTATTGTATCTCTTGCCATTGCAAACGTTGCACTCCACATAAACATCTGGCATGAAATTCATCTCAACTTTTATCACGCCTTGCCCAGCGCATGCTTCACATCTGCCGCCTTTAACGTTGAAACTGAATCGCGAAGGAGTGTATCCCCTTATTCTGGCTTCTTCTGTCATGGAAAAGAGTTTTCTTACATGATCAAAGGCTTTTGTGTAAGTGGCCGGATTGGAACGAGGTGTCCTTCCGATAGGACTTTGATCTATGGAGATCACCTTATCGATATTTTTCAATCCTTCTATAGCTTCGTGTTTTCCGTAGGGCATATGGCTTTTATATATGTGGTTCATAAGAAGCGGATACAACGTTTCCATGACGAGTGATGACTTTCCAGAGCCAGAAACTCCAGTTACGCATACAAGCGTTCCCAAAGGTATATCGACATTCAAATTTTTCAAATTGTTGTGTTTGGCGCCCTTTAAGATTAAATGACCATTGGCCTTTCTTCTCACGCGTGGAATGGAAACTTTCATTCTTCCACTTAAATACTTACCCGTGAGCGTGTCAGATTTTTCCAAGCCTTTAACCGTTCCAGAGTATAGTACTTTTCCTCCATTTTCGCCTGCGCCAGGACCTATTTCCACAACGTGATCTGCAGATCTTATAACTTGCTCGTCATGTTCGACTACTATAACGGTATTTCCAAGATCACGTAAATTTTCAAGCATCTTTATCAATTTTGCGTTGTCTCTATAGTGAAGACCTATGGTTGGCTCATCGAGTATGTAAGTCACTCCAACAAGTTTAGAGCCCAATTGAGTGGCGAGCCTTATACGCTGAGATTCTCCGCCAGAGAGAGTTGAAACGTTTCTCGAAAGAGTGAGATAGCCAAGACCAACTTCAAGCAAAAATTTAAGTCTTCTCTTTATTTCACTCAAAATTTCAGAGGCTATTTTCATTTTCTGTTCTTCCAATTTTGCCTCTTCAAAGAATTCGTAAGCTTTCTCAACTGTCATATCCGAAACTTCCGCGATATTTTTTCCCAAAAATGTAACCGCCAGCGCTTCTTTTCTCAATCTCTTTCCGCCGCAAGCCTTGCAAACTTTATGAACGAGAAAATTTCTCTCTATCCATTCTCTAACCTCTTGTGAATCCGTCTTTTCATATCTATCCTTTAGGTGGGGAATAAGCCCTTTGAATCCAGGCCCTCCATGCAAAACGGCGTCTTGTATTTTTTTTGGAAGCTTTCCAAATGGCAAATTCGGATTGCCGCCCATTTTCACTATCAATTTTTTTATTGAAAAGAGTACGAAGCTTTTTCCGCTTTTGTAAGGTATTATTCCTCCGTTAAAAATTGATTTTTGTGGGTTTATCACGAATTCTTCACCTATTTCAGTGGTGTATCCCAATCCCGAGCATACTGGACAGGCTCCGTAAGGAGAATTAAACGAAAATAGCTTTGGAGAAATATCTGGAAAACTTATTCCACAAACGGGGCAAGCTAATTTTTCACTGAAGAACTCCAATTCTTTTGTTTCATAATCCATGACTTCTACCAGGCCGTTGGCTTCGCTTAAAGCTATTTCAATAGATTCGACAAGTCGTTGATGATTCTCTTCTTTGACTTTTAATCTATCAACTACCAATTTTATGGTATGCCTTGTTTGTTTTTTTATGGAAATTTCTTCCTCGAGTAATCTTTCTTCGCCATCCACTATGACCCTTAGAAATCCACGGCGTTTAAGATAATCGAAAAGATTTTTGTACTCTCCCTTTTTTTCAACAATTAATGGAGCCAAGATGGCTATTCTTTTTTCAGGTTTGTAATGTTTTTCTATTTTATCTACTATTTCATCAATGTTTTGCTTTTCCAAGGGTCTACCGCATTGAGTGCAGTGAGGAATACCAACTCTTGCGTAAAGAAGACGAAGATAATCGTATATTTCTGTGACGGTTCCCACGGTGGAACGTGGATTGTGAGAAACGCTTTTTTGATCTATGGCTATAACTGGAGAGAGACCTTCTATTTCTTGAACATCCGGTCTTTTAAATTCGCCCAAAAATTGTCTTGCGTAAGAAGAAAGGGACTCAAGATACCTTCTTTGTCCCTCCGCGTATAT
>WFYR01000019.1 GCA_015489955.1 Mesoaciditoga sp.
GAAAAAGAGAATCTCCATGATGAGGATGGCACTATTTCGAGAAAAAGAAAGAGAAAAAAGTACTTGCGTTAAAGATGTAATTTCTGTTAATATTCTCATGTAGGGATGCCTCCTTTTGGGTGAAATGTTACCGTCTTTGTTAAGATGGCTAGGTTTAATAGGCATCCCTATTTTATTCGATTTCTTTCTCCTTTTTCAATGACCTGCTTAATGAACTTACTGTAAATTTGGGGCCCTGTCAGTTTATAGTCGCATTGAGATGAGCTTCATAATTTTTTATAAATTTTACTTTTCCTGAATCGTCAAGATGAATTCCGCCTTTTACACGTTTAAAATCGCTTTCGGTTATCTCACCTCTATTTATCAATGAGAATATCGTTCTGTCAACTATCACTGGTTTAAATATTTCTGCTATATCGAGATTCAAGGAAAATCTCCTGAAGTTGGAAGAATGAAGATACCCAATTCTTGGATCAAGAGGAGTCTTGTAAATTTCGGTCAAAACTGTTGAGTACATTAGCGCATTACCAAAACTTATCATTGTATTCATAAAGTTTGTAGGTGGCCTTCTTTCACGTGTTCCAATCTTAAATTCTGGTTTTTTGATTATGTTGTCCATTGCCGAATAGTAAACTTCCCTATAATTTCCTTCAATTGCCATGAGTTCATCAACATTTTCTACCTCTTCAACCTTTGATCTTAACTCTCCCATTTTTTCGATTTGATCATCAACTTTAAATCCCTTTCTTTTGTAGTAAAAAACGAATCGTTTCATGTTCATCATGGCACCATTTATGAATCTCTTAGCAAGATCAAGTTTCTTTTCTTCTTCAAGGTAAAACTTACTTTGATTAATTACCGTTATGCCATTTGAATTATATTCATAAGGATAAAATGAGCCTATATATCGTTCATAGTGATTATAGAAATGCATTGGAATTTTCTTAGCAGCAAGAAATTCAAGAAGCCTTTTGTTAATATTCAAATCTCCAAAAATTTTTATTTCAAGTAAATTTTCAACGGGAATGTACTTCGTTCTTTCATCGTTTTCTCCCTTAAATGCTATTGTGTTTCCTTTTCTGGAAAGAGTTCCGCTTTTAAAAATGTAAATTGGATCTCCCATCATTCTTCACCTGCCCAACAAAAATCTGAAAATCCGCATTTTGCACACCATGGTTTCCACTCGGGTTTAGGAGGTATCTCAAGTTTTTCAAGTTCTTTCACACCTTTTATAATCTTTTCTATTTCTTTTAAAGTTTCAGGATTTAGTTCCACATCTATCTTTTTCCTCTCTTTAGGAATCATTATTTGTCCCTTGGCTTCTACTCCAAGATCTTTCAAAATTTTGAGATAGTAAAGGAGCTGAATACGCGCTCCTTTAACAGAATGGGAGGATTTTTTTATTTCTCCTACTATCGTACAGATTCCCTCTTCCCAAATCACATCAACTCTAGCCCCTGGAAGTTCTATTTCTTTTGTTCCTTTTTTAGAATACGAATTTTGATGTAAAAATCTTCCAAGTTCTATATAAGAATTGTCTCTTTCTGGCACAAATCTTCTTAAAACTAACCATGCTTCCCTCTTGCAAACAGAGTAGGCCAACACGGCATATCCCGTTATGATCTCCTCATTCATCGATCTCATCTTCTTTGGGAGGAATAAAACCACACTCCATTTTGTAAATCTTATTAATTCCCTTTTTTCTAATGAGCCATATTCCATATTGAAGTTCTTCCACCTCTGGTTCGAAATCAGCAATCATAATTCCATTACTTTTTCTATTCCAAGTTTTCATATATTTTTGGGGAACGTTAATGGCATAATCTTGTAGCTCTTTCCAAATTCTTTTTCGTTCAGCGAGATTCTCAAGTGTTCTATCCATGTTGAGAAAACTATCAAGAATTTTTTCTATTTTTCCATTAATATCGACAAAAACAAGGGCTTCTTTTCTATCTTCAATGAGAGGCTGATAATATCCCCATTCACCATCATTTATCATGTACCATGGCCCTTCTTGCGTTATAGAAGTTAAAACCTTCTTATAATATTTTGAAAGTATTTCTGGTATCTCACTTTCAGAAATTTTATTCAACCCAGAAAGCACTTCCTCTGTTTTTGACAACAGTACTTTTCCATAAACAACAGGTGCAAACGGCTTTTCATTTTCATCCACGATTTTTGCAATGGTAACGATTCCAAATTCCCTTTTCATATTACGATTGCATCGACCAGCCACTTGAACGATGCTGTCCAAAGGTCCAATGTCTCTAAGAACCCACTCGAAATCCAAATCCACACCTGCCTCGACAACTTGTGTCGATATTAGTGAATGTTTTTTCCCATTTTTTTCAAGCTCTTTCAACTTTTTTATCCTTTTTCGTCTTTCTATGGGAATTATCCATGTTGACAAAAAGAAAACCTCTCCTTCAAGCTTTTCTTTATATTTTTCATATGCCGCAAGAGCGGATTTTTTAGTGTTAAAAACCATAAGCCCCGAGCCTTTGAAATCGATAAAATTTTCTATATCGTCAATTTTCTTTTTGCCGTTAATTATGTTGTAAAAATGCCTGGAACGAGGCATCCTCACAGTTGGGGCTATTTCTATCCCTTTTACAAGTTGAGGCTGGGTTGCCGTCATCATTATAAAAAATGTTCCATACTTCTTAGAAAGAAATTCAAGGGTTTTTCCAAATCCAGACCAATATTTTGAATCCAAAGATTGAGGTTCATCGAGTATCACAACAGCATCTTTTAGACGGTGGAAATCCATTGTATCGTTAGCCTTTGGCGAATAAAGAACTTCCCAAAACTTTGCAAGTGTTGTGACCACCACCGAAGATCTCCAGTACCTAAAATAAGAAATAAATCTCTCCAAATTTGTCATTTCTTCAGTATCTTTTAAAGAGGTCACAAGATGGTGATCCTCTTGAACCTCTTCAAACATTTCTTTTGCGACGATCGTATTTTGCTCTACTATACTTATAAATGGAAGAACGTATATTATTGTCTTCAAATTGAATTTTTCAGAAATTAACGATGCTATTTGAAAACCAGTAATGGTTTTTCCGGCACCGGTTGGAAGGGTGAGGGTGTATATTCCCGGCCCCACAATTTTTTCTTTGGCTCTTTTAATTGTGGTATTTCTTACATTTTCCCTCCATTTAGAAATATTGTTTGAAGGAAATGATGAAATATACGCTTGCAACCTTTCTGATCTGAATCTTGGTTTTTTAAAATGTATTTTTTCAGAATTAGAAGCATCGAGTCTGTCGGCAGTTATGAGTATTGAATAGATGGTTTTGAATTTCAACCAATCTTTGATATCAAATTCTTTTTGAAAAAACTCAAAAGCTAAATACATCAGCTCTTCCTTTGAAAGAGTTTTAAATTTTTCGCCAGCAAACTCTTTTATCCGTGGCGAAAAATTCTCTCGAACTTCTGAAGAATTCCAAAAGGTCTTCGCCTCGCTTAAATCAACTATGGCCGTATGATGCCTTCTTACAATCTCTGCATCCATTAAATTCTTTGTTTCGTTTAGAACGAAGAAAGAGGAAGGTTCGGAATGTCCAAATCTTCCTCTTCCAGTATGAAGATAAGTTTGAAATTTTTTATGTGCTTTTGCCACATCATGCATAAGGGCAACATTTTCCACATTCACATCTAAATTGTGGAACTTTTTTATTTCTTCAGATTTTTCAAGAACGCCTTCAAGATGAACGATCAATTCTTTTTTAGGATTATTATGACTGTCTTTGCCATTCAGGAAACCATACGACCGTATCCTTACCAACTCTTGACACCTCTAACTTTCCGGCTTTTTTAATGAAGATGCCCTGTCGTTTTTTATTTGCAGAATACAGAACTGTGATGACCCTTTCCAAATTTCTTTCATTGTTCATTTTAAACGGGACTATCTCTCTGTGTAATCCCCCAGATTTTAGTACGTCTACTTCTACACCATCTGAAATGTCTTCATCATATGGAACTATCGTCTCCGTTACAAAATTTTCATTTGAGTTTTCTTTGTTTTCAAATCTTCCCACGTATTTTATTTCAGCAATAGCATAGGCAACTCCCAAATAAGGCGTGTATACGAAACTATTTTTAGAAAGATATTTTTCAAGTTGTTCTTCTATTGGGCCATCAACGTATATTCTGTAAGCCGGTTCTTTCACAAATTGATGTTTTATCTGTATGTGTGGGTTTTTTTGTGGTTCTTTTACATTCCAAAAGTTAAGTGTAGTTTTGTACCACTTTATGTCTGAGATGAGTTTTATTCCCACTTTATTTCCAGATATTTTTTTCCAAAAGTTCGCAGAGTAAGCGTAATCCTGCGCACCATTTTCCAAGCCAACAATAGCACTTATGATCCCAGCAACAGCAGTTGGTGGAGGAAAAGGATATGAAACTGATGATGTTGTTGTGTAAGGTTTTCTAAACATCGCAACGGAACCTGCCACATCAAAAACGACAGGCAAAAGGATCACCTCTTTTCGATAGAAACGATCTCGCCAAGCGCTTCTAAGTTTTCAAGGCCTTTGAATTTCATTTCCTCGTTAATATTCATTCTCACATGTTCGATCTTGTTTTTGATCTTATTTATGTCCATTGCAAGCTCCGAAATATCCAACACGAAATCTTTTGGGGTTCTTATAGCAAGCTGTTCTTCTTCACCAAGGGGGGTTCCATCGTCTTTTATGAGCTTTATCTTTTCATCAAGAGATCCTATACGGCTTTCAAAACCTTCTTTATATTCGATCTCTATCATCATTCTTGAACGATGTTCCATCTTGCTTCGTGTTATAAGATTGTTTGTGCCATTCCACAAGGCATTTTTCATTTTATCAAGATCATCTTCAGTTGCCCCGGTTACCTTTGAAGCGTTTTGATTAGCCATGGCATAAACCGCCATTATGGCAAATGGAACCTTGTACTCGCTTCTAAGAGTCCTATTTTCGCTGTTCTCGTCTCTGGCAAAAGCTGCCGTACCCTGGACAAAATCGACTTTCACTTTATTTAATGAGCGCGCCCTGACAGGGTCCCAAATTTACAGAAAGTTCATTAAGCAGGTCATTGAAAAAGGAGAAAGAAATCGAATAAAATAGGGATGCCTATTAAACCTAGCCATCTTAACAAAGATGGTAACATTTCACCCAAAAGGAGGCATCCCTACATGAGAATATTAACAGAAATTACATCTTTAA
>WFYR01000020.1 GCA_015489955.1 Mesoaciditoga sp.
CCGATGAAAAGGGTTGTGAAGCCGCTTAGTGTGTTGGGAGCAAAATTTGATGGCAGAAACAACGCTTCAAATTTGCCTCTTTCCATTAGAGGTGGGAACTTACACTCCACACGCTACGTTTCTGAACTTTCAAGCGCGCAAGTTAAATCCGCTTTTATCTTTGCAGCGCTCAGTGCACAGGGAGAATCCACTTACGTTGAAAATGTTCAAAGCCGAGATCACACGGAAAGGTTCTTGTCCCAATTCGATTTGATAAAAAAAGATGGAAACGAATTGAAGATAATGCCTGGAGATATCCCCGCGTTTACTTTTGAAGTTGTTGGGGATTTTTCTTCGGCTGCCTTCTTTTTAGTGCTTTCAGTTATACATTCAAACGCGCGTTTAAGAATAAACAAGGTGGGATTGAATCCAACGCGCACGGGATTGCTAAAAGTTTTAAAAAGAATGGGAGGAAATATTGAGACAGAAAAAGAAGAAGGTGTTGAACCAGTTGGAAATATAGTGGCAGAAAGTTCGGAATTGAAAGGAACGGAAGTTCTTCCAGAAGAAATACCTTCTATGGTCGATGAAGTGCCTTTAATAGCGCTTTTAGGAGCTTTCGCTGAAGGTGAAACGGTGGTGCACGGTGCTTCAGAGTTACGCAAAAAAGAAAGCGACAGAATAGAGGCAACGGTTGACATTTTAAAAAAGATGGGTGCGAATATAGAAGGTTTAGAAGACGGCTTTCGTGTTCGTGGAAAAACTCCTCTTCATGGCGCGAAAGTAAAATCATTTGGCGATCACAGGATGGCAATGCTTGCGAGCATCGCCGGCGTATGCTCTGATGGCGTGGAAATAGAAGACGCTGAATGTGTATCGATAAGCTATCCCGCTTTTTTCTCGGATTTAAAAGGGGTGATGGAATGATAAAGATTTTGACATCCGGTGATTCTCACGGATACGGACTTTTTGGAATTGTGGAAGGGTTTCCAGCCCATTTCAAGGTGGATATCGAGCGAATAGACAGGGCACTGTTTTCACGACAACATGTTTACGGGCGTGGTCAAAGGATGAAATTGGAAAGTGATCACATACAAATCCTTTCCGGTTTGTGGGAAGGTGAAACCACTGGTGCGCCGTTGACTTTTTTCATAAAAAACAGATCTACCACCTCACCGAACGGTAAATCAACGGCTCCAAGGCCGGGCCATGCTGACTTTGCAGGGATGATCAAATACGATTTTGAAGATGCACGCGTTACAACAGAACGTTCCAGCTCCCGAAGGACGGCAATGGATGTGGCGATTGGCGAATTTTTCAGGGATGCTCTTGAAGAGTTAGGAGTGAAGATATGGGCATATACACAATCCATAGGAAACGTTGAATCTAAGGCTGAAAGTGTTCGAGAATTATCTTCACAAGCGCATCCCCTTCTTTGCCCAGATAATGAGGCAGAAAAGATGATGATGGGTGAAATAGACGAAGCTTCTAAAAACGGCTACACTTTGGGAGGAAAAGTGAAAGCACTTGTGCAGGGACTTCCAGTAGGATTGGGAAGTTTTAACTCGTATGAAAATCGCCTTACCAGCCTCATAGCCGAATCACTTTTTGACATTCCTTCTGTCAAAGGAGTCGTATATGGAGACATAGACAAAACGTATAAGCTTAACGGCGTTCAAGCTATGGATGAGATAAACATAGATGGCCAAAGAAAGACGAATCATGCCGGAGGCATAGAAGGTGGTATGTCGAACGGAGAAAAGATTGAGGTAACCCTTTTCGTAAAACCCGTCCCAACTCAACGCAAGGGTTTGAAAACCGTTGATTTTAAAAGCGACGAAGCCGTTCAGACCTCTTACGTGAGATCGGATACGTGCGTTGTTGGGGCTGTTTCCATCATAGCGCAAGCTAAACTTTCAACCGTCATATTCAAAGAGATGATAAACGAATTTGGTGGATCCACTTTTCGAGAAATAAAGGAAAGGGTGGAAAATTACAGAGTTTCAAGGAAATGGGGGATTTTCCGTGAAAAGAAATAGAGTGGCCCTTATCGGGATGATGGGTTCTGGGAAAAGCAAAATAGGAGAAAAATTGGCCGGCATATTAGGATTCAAATGGATTGATATGGATGAAGAATTCGAAAAAGAAAACGGATCTATTTCTGATTTTTTCGAAAAACACGGAGAAAGTGAATTTAGAAAAAAAGAAAAGGAACTTCTCAAAAGAGTGGCAAAATTGGAAGATGTTGTTATTTCCACAGGCGGCGGAATAGTAAAAAACGCTGAAAACAGGGAAATACTCTCTTCCATGCAAACTTTTTATCTTCATTGTCCAGTAGAAATTCTGTGGCAGAGGGTAAAAGAAAGCGATAGGCCGTTGGCTAGAAGCGAAAAAAAATTCTTTTCTCTTTTCGAAAAAAGGAAACCGTTTTATGAGAGATTCAAAAAAGTTCAAACTTCCGATTTAAACGAATGGGAAGTAGCCGCGAAGATCGCGAAAGAGATGATAGTTCCATCGTGTGTGAAAATTCCAAGCTCGTTCCAAAAAGTGGTTATTTGCGATGGTTTTAATTTTCCTCCTTCGAACTTAACGATAGTTTCGAAAAATGTAAAAAGGATATGGGAAATCGAAGGAATAGGTGTGGAAGACGGAGAGACTTTGAAAAGCATTTCCGGCGTGAGTGAGATATGGAAAATGTTTTTAAAGCATAATTTAACGAGAAAATCCGTTGTGAACGCCGTAGGTGGTGGAACGGTAACGGACGCGGTTGGTTTCGCCGCTCAAACATTTATGCGCGGAATGAATTTTAACCTTCTTCCAACGACGCTGCTGGGAATGGTTGATGCTGCCATTGGGGGAAAATTTGCCTTTAATTTTGAAGGCATTAAAAATGTTGTGGGCGTTTTTGGAACACCAAGCGTTTTTATAAATCCCATTTTCTCTTTGAGTTTGAAAGAAGAAAGGTTCAAAGAGGGAATGGTTGAAGCTTTAAAACTGGGAATAGTCCACGACAAGGAACTTTTCGATCACATAGAAATGAATTTTGATAGGATAATTAAAAGAGAATATGAAAGTGTGAAAAAGCTCATTTTTCTTGCTGCAAAGGATAAACTGGAAATAGTTGAAAAAGATCCCTATGACGATAATTACAGGCATGTCTTGAATTTTGGGCACACCATTGCCCATGCCATAGAAAGTGAAAGTGAAAACGCAATTTCTCATGGTCATGCTGTGGCCATCGGAATGAAAGTGGAATCCAAAATGTTCAGCCCACAAATGGCTCAAAAGATAGAAAGCATCGTTCAAAGGTTGAATTTCTCAGATATAGGGCTCGCCTCAATCAAACGATGGATAGATAAAGATAAAAAACGTGAAGGAAAGCACCTCGTTGTCCCGATAATAGACGAGATCGGAAAATCCCACATCGAAAGAATAAAAATTGAAGACATTTTAAGAACGATTTAAACCTTTAGAGTGAATTTATTTCACATTATGGTTGCATATTTTCATGTTATCGGCTATTTTTAGAATTTCATTTGCAATTTCTCGAAGAACCTTTGCCGTGTTTGCACCATTGTACGTGATAAAAACATCTGCAAGCTTTGGATCTTGTTTTGAAAGCCTTGTCATGGACTCATAACCAGGTCCCGCAAATTTTTCATGATTTTTTCCGACCCTTTTCACCGCAACGGAAACGAAATAAGGCGCATGACTTGTATGAGCAAGCGATACATCATGCTCTTTTGCGGTTGTCCATATTGGATTTGATCCTAAAAGTTCGGCAAATTCTTCGACTGTTTTTTTATCTTCAAAATTGCCATTCGCCTCAACGAGGGCAAATGGCTTTCCTTCAAAGAGATGTGCATCCCATGAATCGGGCCCTACGCGTTCGTTTCCGGCGATAGGGTGCCCACCTATGAATCTCAAGCCGGCTTTTTTTGCCATTTCAACCACCTGAGATTTTACGGATGCCGTATCAAGATAAAGGTTATCTTTTGGCAACTCGTTCATGATTTTCAAAAGAACCGGAATGTGAAGAGCTAAGACGACCAAATCATAACCCTTGCCGTCAAAGTTCTTGCAACTCGCATTCAACAACGAACAGATTTTTGGATCGACATCGAAAAGATCTGCTTTCACTCCAACTTCGCGCAACTTCAACGCCATTGAGCCGCCTATTTGTCCCAGTCCTACTATGGCTATTTTCATTTTTCCTTACCTTCCAAAATTTTAAGTACTTCGCTTGCGAAACCTTCAAGTGAAACGTTGTAAATTTCACTCGCTTTTGAATCCATGGCGGTTGGGCCTCCATTAACTACGATCAATTCTCCACCATTTTTCAAAACGATTTCCGGGAACATGCCCACCGGGTAAATCGCCAAAGTTGTTCCCATTGCAACCACCAAAGTTGAGCTTTCCAACCACTCGTAAGCTAAACTCACATCCCGTTCTGGTAAGGATTCGCCAAAAAAGACTATGTCAGGTTTTATCAAGCCGCCACAATCACAGCGCGCGACCTTGTCTTTTGAGCTCATTGCCCGCCTTTCCATTTCTTGTAAAGAATATTCTTTTCCACAGCTAAGACAATGGCCCGTTTTCATACTGCCATGGGCATTTGCGATTTTCTTTGAGCCGGCTTTTTCATGCAGCATATCTATATTTTGCGTTACTATTCCTTTTATCAGGCCAAGATCTTCCAACTTTTTCAGCATAAAGTGTACGGAATTTGGCTTGGCATTTTTCATGGTGAAAAGATACTCCAAAGCGAAAGTGTAAAAATACGAGGGGTTTCTTATGAAGTTATTCAAACCGAAAAGTTCCTCTGGATCGTATTTTGAATATATACCAGTTGGAGAGCGAAAATCCGGTATACCGCTTGGAGTACTTATTCCCGCGCCCGTCAAAACCGTCGTCTTGCCGTTGTGGAATTTCAACTTCTCCAAAAATCTAAGGGCTTTTTCATCTTCCACTTTATCACCTTCTTAGAGATCTCATTTCCCCTTATGTTAGCATATATCACTTGGCTCAAATTATGCAAATTTAATTTGCACGTCCTGTGCCTTTCAAACCTTGCGGACAGATTCACAAAAGCACCTTGCGTGAATTTTCATATATAGATTCTCTATGCGCATCAAGAGTAAATGATGATATACTCCTAAAAACAGCGGAGGTGAGAATTTGAAAGCCATAAGAGGCGCCACGTTTGTAAAAGAAGATTCTTACGAAGAGATCGAAAGGGCCACGTTAGATCTCATGGAAAAAATCTTTTCGCGGAACGGTTTGAAAGATGATGAAGTGGTAAGCGTCATTTTCAGCGTGACAAAAGATCTTAAATCAATGAACCCGGCAACGATTTTCAGAAAAAGTGGGCATGATGTGCCTTTAATGTGTTTACAAGAGGCGGATTTTGCCGGTGCGGCTCAAAAAGTTTTGAGGGTGTTAATCATAACGGATAGAGACAAAAGCACAGACGTTGTGAACGTTTACGATGGCGCTCAATCCCTGAAAAGCTGGAGGTGGGAAAGATGAAAATTCACGTGATAAACGGCCCAAATCTTAACATGCTTTCAAAACGCGATCCAAACATCTACAGAGCAACTGGATACGAAGAAATGGTAAAACGGATAAAAAACTGGTGCGATGAAAATGATGTTGACGTTGTTTTTTTTCAATCGAATCATGAAGGAGATATCATAGATTACATTCAGAAACTGCCAAACGATGACGCCGTTGTGATAAACCCCGGAGCTTTCGCCCATTACAGCTACGCCATCCGCGATGCGCTCGAAATATTCAAAGGCATAAAAGTGGAAGTTCATATTTCGAACGTATTCAAAAGGGAGGAATTTCGCACTCACAGCGTAACGGCACCGGTATGTAATGGCGTCATCTCTGGTTTAGGAATTGAAGGCTACATTCTCGCAGCTCAGTTCATTCTTTCACAAAGTTGAACTGTTGATAATTAAGTACATTGGTTTACTTAAATAAACGTCAAATTCTAAAAGCCCGCAAAGTAAAATTTTGCGGGCTTTTAGAATTGGTATTCAATTCATTTAAATCAGCTTTCCTCGGTTTCCAATTCCATTTCTTCCACTTCGTGCAATTCGTACTCGTTAACAAGATGAGGCGAACGCTTTGAAAAACGTGCGGCTATCTTCCAATGCATTTTCAAATACGTCGCAAGGATAGGAACTTGAATAACTGGCGCTATTGCCGCAGGGATAGCTGCAAGTCCAATTCCTCCAGCAAGGGCAATTGCCATTGCGGTTCCCTCATTTTTTCCTATTCCACCAAAGACTATGGCCATATGGTCTCTGTATTTAACTTTGAAAGCAAGATCTAGGAGTGTTAACAACACAACGGTTACACTGTAATAAATCAGAAGTGGAATGAATGTAATCAAAACTGATTGCCACTGCATTATTATCAGATGACCTTGTTCCATGAATATCAAGAATATCATTGTAAAAAGCGCAAGGAACGAAATGACTGGCAAAGCTGAACGCGCCTTGGACATGCCCGATTTTCCAGCTTTTAGCTTTATAGTTTCTTTTGTCGCATAACCTACGAGCATTGGTATTGCCACTATTATTATCAACGTTTTGATGATTATGAAGATCGGAAACGGTATCTTGTAAGCCGAACCAAAAATAGACATCCATAAAGGTGACACTACCAACGCCAAGATGAACTGTATCGTTACAAGTATAGTGGCAAGTTCAGTGTTGCCTTTGGACAATCCCGTTGCCGCTATTGCCATGGAAGTACATGGTACTGAAAACACAAGGATCAGTCCAAAGGAAAGATACGGGTTCATTGGAATGATCTTAACTAACAAAGCCATAAACAAAGGAGCGTAAACCAAGCCTATTATTATGCCGAACAGAAATTGCTTCCACATTTTTGGTATGTTTACCAACTCACCAAAATTAAGCCCCACCATCATAGGATAGATCATCATAACGATAATGATAAGATTAAAACTCTTTAAAAACGGTTTCACTGTTTCTATTTGTTTGAAAAAGGGTGCGCCAATTGATAAGCCTACTACCATAGAAATACCAATATAAAGCAGAAGGAATTTATCCAGATGGCGTTTTAGCTTTTCCATCTTTCCAATTTCAACTTTTCCCATTTTTCCACCTTCTTTCTTCTCAATTTTAAATGTTTTAATTTAGTCATATGCTCATAACGAATTCTATACGAGTAACTTTTCTTGTATGTTAATCGAAATAGGATATATAGTTAATTCCTTGTGTAAGTGTTTGCCTTGTGCAAAACGCTTAACAAATTTCTGATGTTATCGCAAGATAAAGGCGCAACAAGTTTGCAAGACTCTACCGGAAGAGTAAAGCTCACTCAACGAACACTTTTCATATCCTCATATATCTTTCGAAGCCTTGCTATAACCCATGATGATCTCAAGATGCTTAAAAAAGCGAAGTTGAGTATCATATTTAAAATGGTTGCTTTTGCGTACATAAGGAGTTTTAGATTGTTTTGAGAAAAGAACAACAGATTGAATGTTGACATGTAGTACGTACAAGTATATAATTAGGTGTACCATGTTGTTTTAACTTCCAATATGAGGTGAAACTGATGATAAAGATAATGAAAAACGCTGAAGAAGTTGGAAAAGAAGGAGCTAGAATTCTGGCAAAACAAATAGTTGAAAAAAATTCAAGTGTGATAGCTCTCCCGACAGGGGCAACACCTATAGAAATGTATAAGAAATTCGTTTCTTTTGCCAAAACTGGAATTTTGAACTTTGAAAGCGTTCACTTTTTCAACTTAGATGAATACGTAGGATTATCTCCAAGAGATACCTTATCGTACGCTTACTACATGAACGAAAATCTCTTTTCCAAAATTCCTCCAGTAACGCATGATATTCCAAAAACTGACGCTTCGAATCCCTTTGAAGAGGCAAAAAGATACGAAGAAAAAATAGAAAAAGCTGGAGGATTTGATATATGCTTTTTAGGTATAGGAATAGATGGACACATAGGATTTAACGAACCAAAAAGTGAATTTTCATCTGTAACAAGAGTTGTACAGCTTCATCCTTCAACTGTGGAAAGAAATTCGAAACAAGCGGGAAGAAAAGTTCCAGAAAAAGCCATTACGGTTGGGATAAAGACCATAATGAAATCCCGTCGCGTGATCTTAATGGCGACGGGAAAAGAAAAGGCTGAAATACTGAAAAAGGCATTATTTGGGAGTATTAGCGAAGAAATACCGGCGTCAGTGCTACAGCTTCATCCGAATTTAACCGTTATCGTAGATGAGGAAGCTGCCACCTATATCCAGCGCCAAGTAGTTCCTTGAGCTGAATCTCTTATTTCCACGTTCAAAGACTTCAAAGCATCCCTTATTTTATCCGCTTGCTTGTAATCTTTACGCAAGCGAGCCTCGTTTCTTAATTTTATAAGTTCTTCTATAAATGGTTCCGCTTTACTGGAAGATGATGAGCTTTCCTCAAAGTTAAATCCAAAGAAGTAATTCCATTCCATTATCAAAGTCTTCATCTGGTAAAGTTTTTCTTTGTCATCACTTGAATGTGCCAGTTTAACCATTTCAAAAAGCGTTGAAAAAGCCTGAGGAGTGTTAAAATCGTCATCCAATGCTTCTATCATTCTATCACGCCATTCATGGCTAAAAGCGTCCTCTTTGCAAGAAAAATCTCCAATTTTCTTGTTTATTTCTTCCAATGCGTTGACGATTCTTTTGAACGACGCTTTTGCCTCTTCCATCCTCTCGGATGAAAATTCTATCGGGCTTCTGTAGTGCTTTGAAAGCAAATACATTCTCAAAGCGTTTGCACCGTAAATTTTCAAAGCCTGGCGTACGTTGAATATGTTACCAACAGATTTTGACATTTTTTCCTTTTTAACTGATATCATCCCGTTGTGCATCCAATAGCTAACCCATTTTTTTGCCGTCCTTGCTTCTGATTGGGCTTTTTCATTTTCGTGATGTGGAAAGATCAAATCATTTCCACCAGCGTGAATGTCAAAAGAATCTCCAAGAAGGGAAGAAGACATTGCAGAGCACTCTATGTGCCAACCAGGTCTTCCCTTTCCCCATGGGCTATCCCAACTTGGCTCATTTGGCTTTGCCGCCTTCCATAGAGTGAAATCCAACGGATCGTCTTTTGCCTCATTTACCTCTATTCTCGCTCCAGCCCTCATATCTTCCGGGTTCCTATGGGAAAGCTCGCCGTAATTTTTAAACTCACTGACATCGAAGTAAACGTCTCCATTTCTTTCGTAAGCAAAGCCTTTTTTTTCGAGATCTTTTACGAATTCTATTATTTCTTGCACAAAGTCTGTGGTTCTTGGATGAAAGGTTGCGGGCCTTACTCCTAAGGCGCAAGCATCTTTGAAATATTCTGCGATGTATCTGTCTGATAGTGCTTTCGACGAAATTCCTTCTTCATTTGAAGCGTTTATTATTTTGTCATCTATATCCGTGAAATTCTGGGTATACGTTACACTGTAGCCGCGATATTCAAGATACCTTCTAAAACTATCGAAAACCACGGCCGGTCTCGCGTTTCCAACGTGAATTAAATTGTAAACGGTTGGTCCACAAACGTACATCTTCACTCGATTCGGCTCAAGAGTCCTAAGTTCTTCTTTTTTTCCACTCAAGGTATTGGTTATTCTTATCATCTCATGCCTCCAGGAATTTCTTCAATCTTGAAACAACATTTTCCCTTCCAAGAAGGAATATCAAATTGACAAGATCTGGTCCGGAATCTTTGCCAGTTAGGATTTCACGTAAAGGATGATAGAAATCTTTTCCCTTTACTTTTGACTCTTTTAAAACTTTTTTCGTCACTTTTAGAATGTCTTCTACTTTCCATTCATCAAGCGACTCATATGCGTTTTGTAAGCTTTTAAAGGCCATGAGAACTCCAGATTTTTCTAAATTTGTTCTCAAAGCCGAATCCACTTCAGGCTCTTTTAAGTACACGCTCAGTTTTTCTGGTAATTCTATCAAAGTTTCCACTTCGCTTTTTACCGATCTTAAGGCAAGTGTTATCCATTTTTTATTTGTGGTGTATTCTTCCTCACTGAATAACTTCGGTACGATAAATGGTTTTGCATATTCGTAAAACTCATCATCAGGCAAATTGCGTACATATTGGCCATTCATCCAAGTCAATTTTTTCTCATCGTAAACCGCTGGGTTTTTAGAAACTCTATCGAGATCAAAAACCTTTATCAATTCATCAAGAGATATTATCTCTTTCAATTCCGGATGAGACCAACCCAAAAGAGATAGGTAATTCACCATTGCCTGTGGCAGATAGCCTCTTTTTCTGTACTCTTCGATAGAAGTCGATCCGTGTCTTTTACTAAGTCTGGTTCTATCTGGTCCAAGGATTGTAGAAAGATGAGCAAAACTTGGAACTTCAAATCCAAGTGCTTCGTAAAGTGCCATCTGTTTAACGGTGTTTGAAAGGTGATCATCTCCCCTTATAACGTGAGTGATTTTCATCAAAGCGTCGTCAATAACGACGGCAAAATTGTAGGTTGGCAATCCGTTGGAACGAAGTATGGCAAAATCTCCCATTGAATCTTCTCCAAATTTGACTTCTCCCTTTACGAGATCGTGTAAAATTCGTTCTTTTCTTTCCATAGAAAAATATATGGCAGGCTTTTTGCTGGCCTTTTTTCTTCTTTCTACCTCTTGAGGCGAGAGCAAAGATTGGAGCATTTCCCTGGTGTAATGCGGGGCTTTCGATTCGGAAATGAGTTTTTCTCTCAATTTTTCCATTTCTTCATGTTCTGCGTAAACGTAATAAGCCTTTCCTTCATCCACTAGTTTCTGAGCGTACTTTTGATACATGTTTACTCGTTCGCTTTGCCTGTAAGGACCGTAATTTCCACCTTTATCTGGACCTTCATCCCAATCGAAACCCAACCATTTCAAATCTCTTATCAAGCTTTCTTCAGATTCTTTCGTGGATCTTTCAGCGTCTGTGTCTTCAATTCTAAGAATGAACTGTCCCCCATGTTTTTTCGCGTACAAAAACGAAAAGAGAGCTGTTCTTGCCCCTCCAACATGAAGATATCCCGTAGGACTTGGGGCAAAACGTGTTCTTATCATATTTGCTTCCTCACTTTCCAACACAAAAATTAGAGAATACGACATCCAATATGTCTTGTGAATAATTTCTTCCAACTAATTCATCTAGATACTCGATTGCCCTTCTCACGTTAATTTCCACAACATCAATTGGCATTTCTTCATTTAAAGCCATTTGAGCCTCTTGAAGTTCTTGAACGCATTTTCTCACGAGTTCGTACTGTCTATGCGCTATTAAAACTACTTGAGCTGAATTCATTTTTTCTGTAACTTTTGCAGAAAGTTCCGCTATAGCTTTTTTCAAATTTTCAATACCCTGTCCCGTTTTGGCGGAAACGTTAAGCGCATTTTTCATCCTTTTGTGAACGAGATCGCTTTTATTTATAACAATGATATCGGCAGGCAGATCAGGAATTTCTTCAGAAGTGGCGTCCACAACGTGAACTTTTATGTGAGCTTCTTCAGCGGCCTTTTTTGCCCTTTCAACACCGATCTTTTCAACTTCATCTGCCGTTTCCCTTATTCCAGCTGTGTCTATGAGAATGACTTTTAATCCGTTTACAAAAATGCTGGCTTCAATGGTATCACGCGTAGTTCCTGCAACAGACGTAACTATTGCCTTTTCTTTTCCAACCAGCGCGTTTAAAATTGAAGATTTTCCAACATTTGGCGCTCCTATCAGGGCAACTTTAACGCCTTCTATAGCCGTTTGGGCTGGATCGTAAGTTGAGAGAATATCATTCAAATTGCCTATAATCCTGGCTAAGTTTGGACTGTATTCTTCTTCAAATTCATCGGGATAGTCTATGCGAACTTCCACATTTGCGGAGATTTCCATGAGTTCCTTTCTTACTTCTTCAATTAAATTGGCAAGATGGCCATTCATAGCGCTTTGAGAAATTTTTAAGCCCAGTTCGCTCGTGGAATCTATAACTTTTTCCACCGCTTCTGCAGAAATGAGATCCATTTTGCCATTTAAGAAAGCCCTTCTCGTAAATTCTCCACCTTGCGCTCCTCTTGCCCCGTCTTCTATAAAAATTTTCAGTGCTTTTGACAAGATCAGCGGATTTCCATGAAAAGAAAGTTCTACCATATCTTCACCGGTGTAAGAATGAGGGGCTTTGTAAAAAGTGACTACAACCTCATCGATCAACTCTTTATTTTTGAAAAAACGAGAATAATAAACCTTTCTCGGTTGAGGTTTAGAAATGATCATGTGTTTGAGTGCGATTTTCCACGAATTAGGCCCGCTAAGCCTGACAACGCCAAGTGCTGCTCTACCTATAGGCGTTGAAATGGCAACTATGGTATCACTTACCATCTGTATCCCACTTTCACCTCTGGAGCGCATGCGTTAAAAGAAACAAAATTTTTGGAATCATTTATAGCTTTTAAACCCTTGAAGACGCCCACACTAAGTTCAAAATTATTGTATTCTATTTCACCTTCTCCAAACAATGAAAAAAGAATTCCATTCGTTTTGTTAAAGGCCATAAGCAGTGATATGTCTGCTCCACCGTTCATTCGAAAGCTCACGCTTCCCTTTTTTTGCCATGTTAATCCTAATCTTTGGTTTATGAGAAAAGCATCGGAATTTGCGGACATTCCGGTGGAAACGTAAAACATACCAAGAGGCTGGGAAAGCATGACACCATACGATTGATCAAAGTATCCTAATTGAATGGAATAAGCAAAACTCATTGCACTTATTCCAACTAAAAGTGTTACAAACACAAAAAATACAACAAATTTAATATTCATTTTAGCACCTTCTAAAAACGTATTCTCTTTTCTATGTTGATCTTACCACACTATTTAATGTGGATAAAATCAATTTTTTGCTCGTATAAGATAATCGCTGAATTTATCGATTTCTTAGCCTTCACGCGTAACATGGATAATTTAAGGATAAAAGTAAAGTTCAATTTATTTTCAAAAAATGAACACATTCAGCTATTGACTTAAAAAAAGATATGGAGTATAATGTTTAGCGCTGTTAATCATTATGTTTAATAACATACGTTTTAAAGTGAAAATAATCTTACGAGTGGCATGTATATAAAAATTAATTACCAATTTAATTGTTTAAAAACAATGGGAATAATGAAGTTTATTATTTTAAACTTTTTATAAACTTTAATATCGATAATAAGGAGAGCATATGGAAATAGGAGAGAAACTTAAAAGATTAAGGCTCTCACGGGGGTTTACACAAGAAGAGCTGGCTGAGAGGGCAGATTTGACAAAAGGCTTTATTTCTTTACTTGAAAGGGATAAAACTTCCCCATCGATTGCGACGTTGGAACAACTTTTAGATGTTTTGGGAGTGAGTTTAAAACAATTTTTTTCGGATGAAGGAACGAGGCAAGTTGTATTCACTAAAAAAGATAGGGTTCCCCTTTACGATGAACCTGAAGGAGTTAAAACCCAACTTTTAATTCCAGGCGTTGAAGATAAAAAGATAGATCCACGATTGGTAGTTTTAAAACCTGGAAGTGAAACGGAAGCTGAAGATTACCATGAGGGAGAAGAATTCGGATACGTTATAGAAGGTAGCCTGGAATTGTGGCTTGACGAAACGAGATATAAAGTAAAGAACGGAGAATGTTTTTATTACAAAGCGGATCATCGTCACCAAATAAGGAACACTTCCAAAAGCAAAAAAACGATTTTTCTGTGGATAACCATAGATTGAATGAAACAATAAATAAATGAGGAATGGAGGCGTGGCCAATGAAATCATTGGGAAGACACCTGTTAGTTGAGTTTTACGATTGCGACAAAGAAATCTTAGACGATGTTGCTGCCATCGAAGATCACATGAGGACAGCCGCCAGAAAGGCTAACTCAACCATAGTTAATTCGACTTTCCATAGGTTTAGTCCTTACGGTGTGAGCGGAGTTGTTGTGATAGCGGAATCGCATCTTTCGATTCACACGTGGCCAGAGTACGGCTATGCGGCTGTAGATCTTTTCACGTGTGGTGAATCGGTAGACCCATGGAAAGCCTTTGAATATTTAAAAGATGTTTTGAAGTCAAAAAGAGAATCCACTATGGAACTTAAACGCGGAGAATACGAAGAGATAGGAATTCCAGAAAACTCAAATTACAAAGCGTTAGAAGGTGTTGAAATTGTCTAAGAGCGAGTCAGCAATTCAATTCAATGAAGTTTTTTGCAATGGAAATATTGGATCGTTTTTTAAGATAGACAGGGTGAATTTTACAAAACAAAGTAAATTTCAAAGAATAGATATATTTGAAAGTTCTGAATTGGGGAAAATATTTGCACTGGATGGAGTCACAATGCTAAACGAGCGTTGGGAATTCACATATCATGAAATGATAGCCCACGTTCCCATGTTTTCACATGAAAACCCGAAAAATGTGCTTGTTATAGGCGGAGGAGATGGAGGAACCGTTAGAGAAGTTTTGAAACATCCCAGTGTAGAAAAAGTGGATCTTGTTGAGATAGATCCAGATGTTATTGAAGCTTGCAAGAAGTATCTTCCCTCCACTTCTTCAAAACTTTCGGATAAAAGGGTTTCTATTTACAATGAGGACGGAAAGAATTTCGTTATGAATAAGAAAAACGAGTACGATGTTATAATAGTCGACTCTACCGATCCGTACAAAGGGGCTGGAAAGTCTCTATTTACTGAGGAATTCTACGCAGCATGCAGAGATGCTCTTAAAGAAGACGGCGTCTTTTCAGCCGAAGCCGAAAACCCTGTGTACGATGGAAAAGAAATGGAAAGATGTTTTGCCGAGATGAAAAAAGCTTTCCCAATTGTAAAACCTTATACCGCATTCGTTCCAATGTATCCATCGGGATTCTGGGTGTTTGCCTACGCATCAAAGAATGTTATGCCAACGTTGAAAGATGAAAAAAGGCTGGAAGGCATCAACGGAACACTTTTTTACTACAACAATGAAATTCATTCGTCCGCTTTCGTCCTTCCAACATTTTTGAAAAAGCTTATTGGATAACTGTTACGCACGTTGTGAGTGAAGATTACGAAAAGTACTTCGAGGATGAGGTTTAATTCCTTTCTGAAATGTTTTGTAACGTTGGCGCACAGATTGAGCTGTTATTAAGAATTCAACTCCTTAAGAACTTTTGGAATGTTATCGATGAGGTCTTGTGGAATAAGCGAGGCCTCATTATTTTCTTGTGAGTACACTTCGGCGCATCTACCATGGACGTAAGCGGCAAGTTTTAACGCGTCTTCCACTTTCACACCTTGCGCGACAAAACCGGCTATCATTCCTGTTAAAACATCCCCGCTTCCTCCTGTAGCCAGACCTGTGTTTCCAGTTACGTTCAAAAAGTACCTTCCATCTGGTGTGGCCACAACGGTAGTTGCCCCTTTGAGCAACACGTTCACGTGCTTTTGAACTGCAAATTCTAACGCGTACTTCGTTGGATTGGAAAGAATTGTTTTTACATCTTTAGAGATCAATCTTGAAAACTCAGCGGGATGAGGAGTTATAGCCATATTTTCCGAAAATTCCACGTTGTCTATATCTTTTGCTAGAAGATTCAAGGCGTCCGCATCTAAAATAATTGGTTTGTCAAAATTAGAAATGAGCCACTTCACAACCTCGCCAGTTTCAAAATTCGTTCCGATCCCGGGCCCAACGGCTAACACGTTCGCCTTCTGAGTTAACTCTTCAATTTTTGGCCGGGCCTTTACGGTGATAAAGCCGTCTTGGGTAGCTGGCAAGGGGTAGGATATCGCCTCGGGAGTAACAGACGTTACTATCGTATTAAATGGTTCAGGCATTCCAACCGTTACCAAACCTGCGCCAACTCTTAAAGCTCCAGAAACGACAAGTATGGGTGCTCCTGTATACTTTCGAGAACCAGCGATTATCGCAACTCTTCCAAATGTTCCTTTATGTGAAAGTCTGGGTCTCATTGGCATAATTTTTTTGGCATCGTTAAAGGTGATCAGTTCGCCTTTCAATTTCATATCTTCTATTAAGCTTGGTGGAAAGCCTATCTTTCCTATCTTTATTTTTCCACACATTTGCCTGGCAGGGTAAAAGAGCATACCGCTTTTCAGCATTCCAAAAGTTACAGTCATATCGGCCGCTATACTCTGACCCAGAATTTTACCGGTGTTGCTTTCTACGCCGCTGGGCAGATCAACTGAAACTGTGTACCTGGAATTTTCATTCACAATTTCCATAAGCTCTTTGAGATCATCGGAAACTAAATTCAATGCTCCTGTTCCTAAAATTCCATCTAAAACGATGTCCGCACTTTCCACCATCGCCTTTGCTAATTCTTTTTTCGAAGGATCGTACTTTTCTATCCTCAAACCGATTTTTTTTAGAATGTTAAGATGTTTTTGTGGCAGTTTTCCAGAAGGTTCTCCAAACGCGAGCAAGACTTCAACATTTGAACCGGCTTCTATGAAATTTCTAGCAGATGCCATCGCGTCTCCACCGTTGTTGCCTTTTCCGGCGATGATAAGCACATTTTTGTTGTGAAGATCCTTTACCTCATCTTCAATTGCCAAAAAAAGGGAAACGGCGGCGTGTTCCATCATGAGCCATTCATCTATTCCATACCTGTTTGAGTTTTCTATTTCTAAGGCTTTCATTTCTTCTTTACTTACTATCTTCATAACCATTACCTCCCATTTTTCATTAGTTTCATGGCCAATTTATATTCCCTTTGGGCCTCTTCAAATCTATCATTTTTTTCGTAAAAATTAGCTAAATTCAGATGCCATTTGAAATTTTCGGGTGATTTCGATATCATTTTTATGTAGAAATTCATTTCCATCTTTTTCAATTTCAAAATTCTGTAGATCGATAATCTTACGCGGGGAATGAGCATGAAAAAAATCAAAATTCCGATCCCTATTGAAAGGTAATAATACAATGACCAATTTTGACTTTGAACGCTTTGCTTTGAAACATTTGTTGCGTTTTGGACTTGATTTTTTGATTTGAAAATCGATGTGCTTTTTTTACTTTCTTTTTTATGAAGAGGTTTTAAGCTTAAAGTGAGCGCCATGAGTTTTGGCGAATTTGAATCGTGTGGATGCTGTATGGCCAATTTGCGTATATCCGATATTGTTGAAGATGAAACACTAAATTTAGACGTGCTTACCCTTTGATTTAGCAAATCAAGATATGTGGAAAACTCCTCAGAAAGCGGTTTGCTGTATTGAAGCGGGAAATTTTGAATGGCCCTGTAAAACGTTGGTACATAATCGATGTACATAGTCAGTTCTTTTGCCTGAGAAAGTTGTCTGATCATATTTGATATGGAAGTGTAAAGCGAAAGGTACTTTGAGGTTACGTACTTCCACTGGAGTAAATTTGGATCCATTTCAACTCTTGTGAAGATGGAAATCAGACTTTCAAAATTCATCACACTGATCCCTTGTTCGGCTTGATCTATACTCAATCCACTTAGCCAAACGTAAGTCTTCAAGTACAAAGTGTGTACATCGTAAGCCGTCATTATTGAAGCAAGAAATCTCGCGCCATTTTTATCGAAAACCCTTGGATTTAACATTATTCCTTGGGCTAAAAAGCTCCATAAGGATGACATATCTTCATTTGGAAGAAATTCATAAAAATCAGGGATTTTGTAAAGGAACCTCATCTTCTCAAAGTATTTAACTGCGTCTGTATAATCACCCTCAGAAATGTGAGAAAAGAAATTCGAATAATCTTGCACCACATCCAAAACGTTAAAAACCAGCGAAAAAGCAGACGGGAGAACTTTTACGGCGGTTGAAGAAAGAGAAGTGTAAAAAGCATCTTTATCTTCTTTTATCACGGCGTAAGCCACCATTTTTTGTGGCGTTGAAACTGCACTTTCTAAAATTTTTACTTTGGAATATATTTTATTTGCAGTTTCAAGAACGGAAGCCGAAGAAGGATGCGAAAGGGCTAACTTTATTATTTCATCCCGTGCCTTAAAAAGTGTGGCTGGATTTTTTGATAAGCTTATAACTCCATTCAAAGTCAAAGAAAAAGCGCTCACAATGAATAATGAAGAGAAAATTAAAAACAATGTGTATCTTTTCATATCATTCACCAAAATAAGTGTAGAGGTACCATTCTCTTAAAAGTTCTATACAGTAAAGATCTCTTTGATAACCAAGTTTTGAGATTTCTTCGGATATTTTTTTTATTTCGTTTTTGGTGGCGTTGCCATTTAGGTATTTACCATATGTAGTGGAATAATCGTTAAACAATTTGGACAAACGTTCGTCATAAGCTTTTACCACACTGGCAAGAACGTGTATGTTTCTAAAGTACATCTCCTTTTGGGCATTCAAAAGATCTTCGCTTGAAGTTAGATCGTCCCTTTGAAAAGAAGAATTCCAGGCGTATTCAAAAGAGATCCCAAAGCTCATGCTTTTAGAAAAATCGGTATCCATTCCAATGGTGAACGACGAATTTTTTTTTGAATATTTTCCCGTTGTGTAAGGCACGTAATCTTTTGGAATGGTAGGCACGTTCAATTTTGGAAATTTTAGATCTTTCACGTCGGTTTTCAAAAGTGCGCTTAGTGCATCCAGATCGTAAGTATAAGCGGACATATTCAAAGCGATCTCCGCTTGATTTTTAATGGAACTCCCTTCAGAAGTAAGCTGAGTTATATTTCTTTTCTTTTTCATGGCATCGAAAAAAAGATTTATAACTTTGTTCTGCAACTTCATCTTTTCATTCATATGTGTTTCTAAGATTTCATTAGAAAGCTCTTCATATCTGGAAGGTGTGAATTTCAAAGATATATTTAATCCGTCGTTTGAAAGCGATGTGTTAAATGAAAGCGCTTTTGAAAGTTCTACATTAAAAGTAGTGCTTGCGCAAAACGTTATGGGAGAAGAAATGACACTTTTACCTTCTCCATTGAGATTAAAAGAGGTTATTCCAGAAAGGGAAGAAAGGGAATTGGCGTAATTCAAATTGGATATTTCATTTGCCATATCAAGCAACTCTTCTATGCTTTGAGCCATAAGTTGAGAAGCCGTAATCACAATCAATGCCATTAAAATGAGAATGATTATCTTATTCATTGTTATCACCTACAAATAAGTGCTTACACATTTAGATATGATATCATAATTAAAGAAGGTGATGAAATTTTGAAAAAGGTTATCGATGTGTTCTTACTCTTTTTTATTGTTACAGTTTCATACATGGGATATTCGGTCTACCATTACACGGTGAAAAGTGGAGACACCTTAAGCTTGATAGCGCAAAGGTTGGGAGTTTCAGTTGATTCCATATTGGATTTGAATCTCATGATAAACGCTAATAAAATATACTCTGGGGAAAGGATATTGTATGTAAAACCAGACGGTGTTTTTCAAAGTGTTAACAAAGGAGACGCGCTTTGGCACATAGCGGCAGAGTACTTTACAACCGTTAAAAGTATATTGAAAAACAATCACCTGAAAAGCCCAAACTTACTTTTTCCTGGGGAAAAATTGTTCATTCCTTCAACGATAATGTGTAAAACTTCTGACAAAAAAACAGGCGTAATCTGGCCGGTTTTTGGCGAAATAACGTCGCCTTACGGTTGGAGAATAAACCCAATAACACGCAAGAAAGAATTTCATGCTGGAGTTGATATAGGCGCTCCCGAAGGAACCCCCGTTTTTTCGGCAATAAGTGGAATAGTTACTTACGCTGGATGGTACGGAGGGTACGGAAACATGATTCAAATATTCAATGGCCATATGCTAACGAGATATGGACATCTTTCAAAGATAGATTGTTACGTTGGCGAACATGTCAAGCAAGGGATGATAATTGGAAGAATAGGTTCAACTGGGTTGAGCACTGGACCACACCTTCACTTTGAAATTAGAATAAATGGCACCCCATATAATCCGCTTGGATATCTTCCATATGTTTATTGGTCGGGAGAGGGAAAAAAATTACCCACTCCCTATCAAGAGGGAATGGGATATTAGTAGTCATATATGAAAAAAACCCTTTTTTTTCTTTTTTACTTCTTCATTCATGGTATCAGCGTACTTTCGCAAAAGCTCCTCTTGTTCTGAAGTGAGAGAACGCGGTATCACTATGTTTACCTTTACCATGTGATCTCCTCTTTTTCTACTGTTTACAGCTGGAAAGCCTTTTCCTTTTAGGCGAAAAACCGTTCCCGGTTGAGTGCCGGCTGGTATTTCCAAAAGCTCTTTTCCTTCGAGACCGTCTATTTCAACCGTTCCTCCCAATGCGGCTTTAACACAAGAAATATCTACCTCGCTGTAGACGTTTGTTCCTTCTCTTTTTAGTCCGGAAGGCATTCCCTTTATCCTAATTATAATAAACAAATCCCCATACGGTCCGTTGTTGTCTCCGGCATGGCCGCCATTTGCGACTCGCATTCTGCCACCGTCTTCAACACCGGCTGGTATTTTAACCTTTATCTTTTTCTTCTTTGTTACTTTTCCACGTCCGCCACAGACAGGACACTTTTCAGATATGATACGACCCGTTCCGCCACACATATCGCATGTGCTTTGTGTTGTCATAACACCAAAAAGAGTCCTTTGCTGAATGGTTATCACGCCGGTACCATGGCATTTTGGGCATGTTTTAAAGGCAGTGCCATTCTTTGCACCGGTACCGTGACACGCGGAACACGTTTCATAACGGGTGTATTCTATTTCTTTTTCAGTCCCGTAAAGTGCTTCTTTGATATCAATCCATACGGTTGTGTATATATCATCTCCTCGAGCTGCCTTGTTTTTTCCGCTTCTACGTGAACCTCTTGGGCTTTGTCCAAAAAAAGTTCCGAATATGTCTTCAAGATCGTCGAATATAGATCCACCAAAAGGATTCTCTCCAGTTCCCCAGCTTTGATAGGTATTTCCACCTTCTGGATGACCAACGTATCCAAATTTGTCATATTGAGCACGTTTTTGTGGATCGGAAAGTACCTCGTATGCTTCCCTTATTTCCTTGAATTTCTCTTCAGCTTCTTCTTTATCTTCCTTGTGAAGATCCGGATGCCACTTTTTCACCAACTCTTTGTAAGCTTTTTTAATTTCTTCGCTTGACGCGTTACGAGGTACCCCAAGCACTTCATAATAGTCTTTTTTGGCCATTTTTAATCACCATCTTTTTCTGACGGCTCTTTTTCGTTTTTCTCATTTTTGGATACGTTGGCGTTTGAATGAACTGCAACTTTAACCTTTGAAGGCCGGATCAATCTCGAACGGAATTTGTAGCCTTTTTCTACAACTTCAATTATGTCCCAATCTTCATGTTCAGCGCTTTCCACTCTTTCAACTGCTTCATGATCAAAAGGATCAAATTTTCCATCATTCTTTATTTCCTTTAATCCTTCCGAAACGAGAATTTCCTTGAACTTATCGTGCAGCATTTTCAACGCTTTGTACTCAAGAGATTCTTTGTTTTCAAAGTGCTTCATCAGACGTTCTATATCGTCCAAGACGAAAACCAGTTTTTCCACTAAGTTTTTGTTGGCGTAATCTATTGCGTCTTTAATCTCTTCGTCCTTTTCTCTTCTCAAGTTTTCAAGTGCCGCTTTACTTCTTTTTGCGTATTCTTCAAGTTCTCTTGCCCTTTTCCGACATTCCTCAAGCTCTTTTTTCAAACTTTCCTCATTTTTTGCATTGTTGGTATTTTTTTCTTTTGAATCACGCTTTTTCTTTGATTCTTTTTCTTTATGTGAAACCTTTTTTTCGATATCTTCTTTCTTTTCTTTTCTTTCATTTTTTTCACTCATCATTATCACCTCTTTTATTTCTGTATTTTCCCAAGCCTTGATAGGAACGTGAGCATCTCGGTTAAACGATTCGCAACGTAATTCGTCATCGAAATCGCTTTTTGATAATCTATAGCCTTGGCACCTATTGATATCACGAAACCTATAATTTCATTTTCCACTTTGTAAGGTGCGATGAAGGAAGAAAAATCACTCATTTCTTCATATGAATGCTCATTTCCCACTTTTACCATTGGTTGTTGCACCTTTTCGAAGCTTTCCAAGAATTTGTAAAAGTTCTTTGGCGATTCTAAAGTTAAAACAAGTCTTCTTAAGCTCTTTTGTTCTATAAGATCATCCGAAATGAGGTTTTCCAATCCTCTCATAACGTACGTTTCAGCGCTTGACTCTTCTATTACACTCTTTAAGATGTCGAAAACGCTTTCAACATCCGTACCTTTCCACTTTCTTAAAACGTCTGGATTCTTAATTCCCTCTTTTATATCGTCAACGCTTCTTCCGATCAGAGACGCGTTTAACAAGCCTTCAATTTTTGTCAGGGTTTCATCGCTCATTCTCTCTAAAACGGTTTGCGTATCTACCATACCTATTTCCGTTATCAGCACCACTGTGATATAATCATCAGAGGTTTTGTGAAGGCGAATTGCCTTTATTTTCAACGTGTCGGTGCGCGGCTTTGTTATCACGCTGACGACAGGCAACGTTCTGGCTAAAAGAAGAGCAGCGTGATTTATGAGTATGTTCACGTTAAGTTGAGGATAGTCAGAAAATGAATCCACTTTTTTAGACACACTTAAATTTTCTATTATTTCAGAAACGGAATCTATATAAAAGCGATATCCCTTATCCGTCGGGATTTTCCCGGAAGATGTGTGAATTGATCGAACGTAACCGAGATATTCAAGCTTTTTTAAGTCATTACGAATAGTAGCACTGCTGTATGAAATATCAGTGCTTTCAAGGACTCTTGATGAGCTAACAGGTTTTCTGGTATTTATGTACTCATTTACAACACAAAATAGCACTTTTTTTTGTCTTGTGTTCAGCATTTTCATCACCCTTTAGCACTCTGTGTGTTCGAGTGCTAATAATATGGTACAACATTTCCCTTTATTTTGTCAAGTGAAGGAGTGAGTATTTTGAAAAAGAATTTTTCTGTGTATTTGCTTGTATCTTTAACGCTTTTTGCTATAGGGATAATAATAGGCGTTGGTGAAAAAGCGGGATGGTTTTACGCTTTCAATGTGGCAACAGTTAAAGGTGCGAGCGCTCTAAGAAGTACCGCATTTAATTGGTATTTCATAGGAGTTTCCAAAATTGCGAGTACGGTTGGCGATATTCTCATAGGGCTTGTTATAATAACCGTCTTATCTTTTCTCAAAAGATGGAAAGCGCCGTTGGAACTTCTTTTATCTTTGATCTTTGCAGGAATAACGATAGAAACTTTAAAAATTCTTACGAAAGTGCCGCGCCCCCATTTTTCGTGGTTGGTTAGCGCTTCATCTTACTCTTACCCAAGTGGTCACGCCGTTGGAGCAATAGCTTTGTATGGATTGTTAGCATATATCGTAACAAAATCTCAGCTTTCAAAGGGTGCATCTTACACTATTTCAACACTTCTATGGATTTTCGTGGCCTCAATTCTGTATGATAGGCTTTACGTTGGCGTGCATTGGGGAATGGATGTAATCGGTGGTGCGCTACTTGGCTTTGCCTGTTTAATACTTGCTGTTGGTATAGTTGAAAAGGTAGAAGCAAAGAAGAGAGCAAGAGAGTTTCAAGAAGCGAAATGAAATTTTACTTTCAAAAGGTAAAGGCGGACCGTGAAAATGAAAGATTGGACAAATTTTTAAGACGTGTTTACCCGGAAATAAGAAGATCCGTTATTCAAAAATTCATACGTTCTGGAAAAGTAACGGTTGATGAAGTGAGAACAAAAGATGGATCCTATCGTTTAAAAATCGGACAGGAAATACTGGTAAAAGTTCCGGGAAATCAAGACGAAATTAAAAAAAAATACGGCAGAGTTCCGCCTGAGCATATACCATTGAAAATGGACTTAAACGTTCTTTACGAAGACGAGTACATGTTGGGAATAAACAAACCAGTAGGCATTTCCGTACAACCAGGAACGAAGACGTTCAACGCTTCCATATATAACATTCTCCTCAGTTACGATTCAGAATTCTACCTTGTTCACAGGCTTGATAAGTACACGTCAGGTGTTTTGTTAATTTCAAAAGATTACGAGTTCACCAAAGAGCTTTCCGAACTCTTTCAATCTCACAAATTGGAAAAAAAGTACGTGGCGTTGGTTTACGGTTTAATTCGAGACAAATTAAAAATAAAAGAAGATCTCGATGGGAAAAAAGCAGTCACGTTTGTAAGACCAAAAGAATTTTTCAATGGATACACGTTGGTAGAAGTTGAGATATTAACTGGAAGGAAGCACCAAATAAGAAGGCATTTGGCTTTCAATGAAACACCAGTCATTGGAGATGAAATTTACGGGAATGTCGCAGTGAACAAAGAATTCAAAAAACGTTACGGTCTTGAAGGTTATTTTTTGCATTGCGAAGAAATTTCCTTTTTTCATCCTAAGAAAAAAAGAGCCATTGCTCTGAAAGCTCCTTTACCCAATCAAAGGGCACGAATTCTGGAACTTTTAAGAAAATGATCTTCAGGAGGAATCGATGAATATGCGTGTAAAAGAAATCATTCAGAGGCTGGAAGAAAAATTTCCTCTTTTTCTTCAGGAAAGCTACGACAATTCTGGCACCCAAATAGAGGGACCAGATGTGGAAGTGGAACGCGTTTTTGTCAGTCTTGACGCTACCCCACAAGGTGTAAAATTAGCGGCGGATGAAGGGTGCCAGCTTATTTTGACGCATCATCCACTCTTCTTTTTTGGTGTAAAAAGCATCAGTCCTCGTCAGGCAAATGGTGACATGATATTTACAACTCTAATAAGTGGTATGACACTTTATTCTCTTCATACCAATTACGATTCTGCCGCGGATGGGTTAAACGATGCTCTTTGTAGGATATTGAATTTAAAAAATACCAAACCTCTGGTACCGGATGAGCGAATGGAAGGAGCTGGCCTTGGAAGAATCGGCGAAGTGGATGAAATGGAAATAAGGGAATTTGCCCGCTACGTTAAAAACAGGCTAAAAGCGCCATATGTACGCCTGGCTCCTAAGGGACCCCATACCGTGAAAAAAGTTGCCATTTGCTCTGGAGCAGGAGCGGATTTCATAGACGAAGCCGTAAAAAGCGGGGCAGACGTGTACGTGACAGGTGACGTTACGTATCATAAAATCATTCATGCCATAGATTCAGGAATATCAATGATAATAGTTGAACATGATGAAAGCGAAAAATTTTTTGAAGATGAAATGGAAAAGATCTTAAAATCCTGGAATGTTGACGTTTTAAAATATCATGAAAAGTTTTACCATTACGTTTGATGAATGCTTTTGTCAGGAATTAGTTCGTTAAGCAAATAAGTAAATTGTGTGATAAAATATTAAAAGCGTAGATATGGGGGATAAAAGGTGGTCGATCGCTTTTTTTCTTACAAAAAGGGCAAAGAAAAAAGAGGACACACAGAAGCTGAAGAAGACTTGAACACCATTCTCAGCGAGTTAATGGAAATTTTAGCTCGTAAAATAGCCGCAAAAATAGATTGTAATTGTGCCGGAAGCAAAGAAAAGGTACAAATAAAAGAAAAAATAATTAAAGTTCCAGATAAGAGAAGTTTTAGAGAAATTCTCGAAGAAGAAGTGGCAAAATTCGATTCGATCGAAGAAGTGGAATTTTTGGGAGAATATCTCGTGAATTTCTGGAAAGAGTTGCACTTAAAGTGATATCGGAGGTGTTTGATGTCTAAGTACAATAAACTTTTGTGGATAGTAGTGGCAGCGCTGGCCGGAGTTATGGTCTTTCAATTCTTTTTCATGAAGAGGAAGACACCTTACCATCAAACTTATTACAGATCCGAATACGTTTTTTCAAACGGCTCTACCGCTGTAACGATTAGGAGTGTTGCAAAATTTTCTTTTGATAAGGTTAGTGATATGAAAAAAGCCATAGATCAATTTGAAAAGATGACCAAGAGCGATAAGCTGAAGGCCTACAAAGAGATGTTTAAAAATCTTTCGAAAAACACAAAAGTGAACGTTGAGGTTTTGGATTACAAGTCAACGATGACCACTTTTGGTTCGACGGGTCTAAAGATAGATGAAACTGGTGTTATAGCTGGCATTATAAAAAAAGACGGTAAGAAAATGTCTGTTGGAATGGGAAATGTTGAGATGAAGCTTGATGGAAATTCAGAAGTGATATTTTCATTCCCTAAAAACGTGGAAATCATTTCGGTTTCTCCAACGCCTACCTTAAAAAAGAAAAACGATCTCATCTGGAAGGGACCTATGAATCTGAAATTTCCGGAGGTTGAATACGCAAAACCATGATCTTTTGGCTTATCATAGGAATGGCCACGGGAATTGCTGTGGCGGCGGTGATTTTCTTAATAGTTTCCAAAAAAAGGGAAAGAAAAGTAACTGTTTTCGATGAAGGGAGCATTTCAGAGCTCATCGGAAGGATTCAGCATGTTACAAGCGTTAACGTAGATACGTTGGAAAAGAAAATAATGGAATTAAAGAGTGCGGTAAAAGAGGCAAATATTGCCTATGTGAAGTTAAACGAATCTATTTCAGATGCCAAAAATGTCTCAACAAACATTCTGCATGATAACTTTCAAAAGAAGCAAAAAATCTCTTCTGATATTCCGCTTAACATTAAAAATGATGCTGAAAGATCAAATACTTTCGATGAAGTTATTAAAGGTTTTGCTAAGGCTGAATTCGAGAAGGATTTTGACAAGGAGATCATAGAAAGAAAAAAGGATGAAAAATCCAAAAAAGAAAGTGAGTTAAAGTTTATAAACGCTCAGAAGAAGATAAAAGAAAATGTAGAACGTCTTAATACCTCTGTGAGAGTGTTAACAAAGGACGAAAAAATAATGGAGTTAAATTCAAGGGGATGGGATGCAAAAAGGATCGCTGAAAGCTTGAATATGGGTGTTGGAGAAGTTGCACTTATAATAGAAATGAATTCTCACATTTTAAAATCAAGGAGGGAGCAAGATGACGAAAAAGGAGTTTGAAAATCTTCAAAAGAGACTCTCTTACTCAAATGAGAGCGCATGGAAAGTGTTGAATGAAGAAGAAGAAGTAGACGATTTTTCAAAGTCTTACATGGATTTCATGCGGAAGGGTAAAACGGAAAGAACGTTAGTTGAAGAGAGCATCAAGATTTTGGAAGAAAATGGTTATGTTCCAATCGAAAAGGCGGATCCCAAAAAGGAAGTAAAAGCTTACAAAGTATACAGGTCAAAAGCACTTGCAATATACAGGATCCCAAAAGAAATAGAGAACGGGTTTAACGTAATAGCTTCTCATATAGACTCTCCAAGAATAGATCTCAAACCAAGACCAGTTATCGAAGATACTGACGTGGCTCTTGCCAAAACGCATTATTACGGCGGGATAAAAAAGTATCAGTGGTTTAACATTCCTCTGGCTATAGTGGGAGTTATCGTTAAAGAAGATGGAGAAAGCGTGAAAATAAACGTAGGAAACGAACCGGGAGACCCTGTCTTTGTCATAAGTGATCTTCTCCCCCATCTTGATAGAGATCCAAACAAAAAATGCAGGGATATAAATGGAGAAATGCTCAATCTCATAATCGGATCAAAACCGTTGGTGTTTGAAAAGATGGATTCGGCCGTTAAGATAAACATCTTAAAAATACTCAACGAAAAGTACGGAATAGTTGAAGAAGATCTCATGAGCGCGGAATTGGAATTAGTTCCAGCGTTTGAACCAAGGGAACTTGGTTTTGATAGAAGCATGATAGCGGCCTACGGACACGATGATAAAATATGCGCTTACGCAAGTTTAAAAGCTTTACTGGATTCAAAAAAAATTGCAAGACCGACCGTCGTTGTTTTCTTCGACAAGGAGGAAATAGGAAGCGACGGAAGTACCGGCGCGAAAAATCAATTTTGGCTTCCACCTTTGAAAAAATTGCTTTCATTGAAAGGAAAAGATGTTAACGTCTTCTTCGATGAACTTATAGAGAACACGGCAGTCCTCTCTTCAGACGTTTCAGCAGCCGTTAATCCAACATTCAAGGATGTTCACGAGATGAACAACGCCGCCATTTTAGGGCACGGCATAGTTGTAACGAAATATACTGGCGCCTATGGAAAAGCCGGTGCAAACGATGCGGATGCGGAATTCGTTTGGAAAATAAGAAAACTCTTGAATGATAACAAGGTGCCGTGGCAAACTGGCGAGCTTGGGAAAGTTGACGTCGGTGGAGGAGGCACAGTTGCCAAATTCTTCGCAGAGCGTGGTATGCATGTAATAGATATGGGACCAGCTTTGCTTGGAATGCATTCTCCGTACGAAGTGGTTTCAAAAGCAGATCTTTACAGTTCTTACCTCGCTTACAAAGCTTTCATCTCTAATTTCAAAATGTGAATTGAGTAAAAAGGCGGAAGATCAAACTTCCGCCTTTTTGATAAAATAAAGGGAATTTCTCGAATGGTGTAAATTCTTTCCTCCAGTATCCTTTTTTACTAAAACTTCGTTTCCCCCAAAACCTTTCACTTCAAAACTTATTTCTTGTTGACAAGAAGCCAAAAAATGACTATAATTATGGTTAAGAGGTGAAAAGATGCTTGAAAGATTGCATTTTTATAGTGTTGCCGAAGCAAAAGCAGAGCTTTCAAAGGTTATTTCCGCTTTAAAAGATGGAGATGCCGTGATAACGAAAAATGGAATACCTGCAGCGGCGGTTATCAGTTACGATAAATACGTTAAAATGATGGATTTTTTGGAAAAAGTGAAAGATCTTTACCTTTTAGATATGGGAAACGCCACCATTGAAGATCCAATCAACAACATCTTAAAAGATTATTAGGAGGTGCCAAAATGGCAGATGTGGTGCTTGAACATGTGTGGAAAATTTACGATGGAAAAGTTGAAGCGGTTAAAGATGCGAATCTGGTGATAAATGACAAAGAATTTGCCGTCCTTGTTGGGCCATCGGGTTGCGGAAAGACAACGACGCTTAGGATGATAGCCGGTCTTGAAGAAATCACAAAGGGAGAAATCAAAATCGGTGGAAAAGTTGTAAATGATGTTGAACCAAAAGACAGAGATATCGCCATGGTGTTTCAGAATTACGCTTTGTATCCCCATATGACAGTTTATCAGAACATGTCATTTGGGCTTAGATTAAGAAAGTTCCCAAAAGATGAAATTGATAGAAGAGTTAAAGAAGCTGCGCGTATACTCAGCATTGAAAACCTTCTTGATAGAAAACCAAAACAGCTTTCTGGTGGACAGCGCCAGCGTGTGGCTTTAGGGCGTGCTATAGTAAGGAATCCAAAAGTCTTCCTTTTTGACGAGCCTTTGTCCAACCTTGATGCTAAGTTGAGAGTACAAATGAGAAGTGAGCTGAAAAAACTTCATTTAAGATTGAATGCCACAATGGTTTACGTCACTCACGATCAGGTGGAAGCCATGACGATGGCCGACAAAATCGTCGTCATAAGAGATGGTATCATTCAACAAATAGACTCTCCATTTAACATCTATCATTATCCAAACAACGTGTTTGTTGCCGGTTTCATAGGTTCTCCATCAATGAACTTTTTGGATGCCGCCGTGGTTGAAAAAGATGGGGACTTGTGGATAAAGCTTAAAAATGATATAATGCTTAAGGTTCCCCAA
>WFYR01000021.1 GCA_015489955.1 Mesoaciditoga sp.
GTTTGGGTCACAAGGCTAAGACGCATAGGCATCCCCATTTTACTTACTTTTTCTCTTCTTTTCAAGGACCATTTCAACCATCCTCAACAGTTGCCTTAATGAACTTTCTGTAAATTTGGGGCCCTACCAGGGGATAGGGGAGTTTTTCAAAAAAGATAAAACAGGGGGAACAAGAATGCGAAAAAATTTTCTCGTGGTGCTTCTATTGTTAAGTGTGTTAAGCGCGATTTCATTTTCGCAGAACGTGAGCATTTCATTTTTTCAGGAGTCTCTTTCGCAAGCGCTGAGCGATCTCGCAGCGCAAGAGAACATAACGATTTTAACCGATTCGTCGGTGGGGGGATTTATCACGCTGAATCTAAACGACGTGCCCCTTTCGGAAGCGCTTGATCTCATGCTGTTACCCGGAGGCTATTCATGGAAAGAGATAAAGCCCAATGTGTATTTCGTTGGTACTGCCAACCCTTCATCTAACAGCTTCTTGTATTTGGCATCGATGAGCTCTTATCATTTGCAATACGTGAAAGCCTCAACACTTTTGGATTTGCTACCGGCGGTTATGAAACCTTACGTTTTCACATCGACAGATTCACCTTATCTTGTCCTTATCGGCGCACCTGAAGATGTGAAAGAGAACATCTTGTCCACGATAAAAAAGATAGACGTTCCAAAAAAAGAAGCTCTTTTTCAAGTGAACGCTGTTGAAGTGGACGAATCTTATTTGAGAAAGCTGGGAATGGATCTTCAATGGTCGAATTCATCAAGTGCGACTGAAGAGACGTTGAACATATTGAAAATGGCCATAAATTTGGTTTACAAAGGAAATGGAATGTCTATTTTATCCAACATTCGCTCTCAGGCATCCAACGGTCAGGCGAAGATATTGGCTTCGCCTAAAATAAGGATCGTGAGTGGGAATAACGGTAAAGTAGATGTTTCCACAACCAGAAACTATTCTTACACGAATTCGAGCGGTAAGCTTGTCGTTTCAAGCGTTAAAGTTGGCGTGAGCATTTCCTTAACTCCAACCATATCTTCATCCGGTGATGTGTCTGTAAACATGTCAGAAACGGTGAATGGAGCATTGGAAAATTCCGGCCCAGTACCGGATACGATGTCAAACACACTTTCAACCGTTTTTGACACTCAAGTTGGAAAGACGGTGGCGGTAGGGGGAGTTGATTTTTCCACTTATGAAAAATCGACATCCAAAGTTCCTCTCTTGGGAGATATCCCGATAATAGGATATTTCTTCAGTCAAGAGAAAATGAGGAAAGTAAAAAAAGAGATCATCGTTTTCATCACCTGCGAAAGTGTGGGTGATAAGCGATGAAGAAGGCGTTCCTTATTGTTCCCCTACTTTTTATGGCGGTTTCAGCATTAGCGCTAACCGCTTCCTTTTCATTCTATCAAGAGGGCTTGTCTCAAGCCTTTTCGGATATATCCATGCAGTTCAACGTACCGATAGTCATTGACCAAAGCGTGAGCGGAAAAATCACGGCCAATTTAAACGATGTAACCCTAAAAGAAGCGATGGATCTTTTGTGCAAGAAAGCAGGTTTGTTTTACTTCGAAAGAAATGGAGTTTATTTCGTGGGAAGTTCATCGTCTTCTGCGATGATGAAAATGTATGGATATGAAACGCAAGTTATACCATTGAAATATCTAAGTGCCCAAGGAGCGGTTTCCTTTTTAACCAATTATTCCCAATACATATCATATTCCGCGAACGAACCTTTATTGCTCTTCAATGGGCCAAAAGAGGTTTACGGCGAAGTCTTAAAAACGCTTCAAAAATTGGATGTAAAAACGTCTCAAATGTACGTTATCTATACTATATACACATTATCCAATGATACGTGGCAAAACGGGGGACAAAATTTTGGCATTTTGAGCAAGCTCCACAACTCCAACGGTTTTAACTCTGTGGACTTCGATGAATTTTTCAGAGAATCCAAACGCTTTGAACTGAAATCCAGCGGCTTCGCGATGGTAAACGTTGGCAAGATAGCCGATTTTAAAGTGAAGGATTTAGAAACTGAAATGAAGATACACGTGATCTCTTCTAATTTTAACCAAACAATATTGAAAGTTAGTTTATCGAATACCGAAAATTCATCATCAAATGTGGAATCCACCGTTAAAATTTCAAAAGGAAAAGTTGGAATCACAAAAATGAAAATCGGAAAAAATGAATTTATTTTGGGAGTAAACGTGGTAAAAACATCTGCAAAGCTTCCGGAAATGATAAATATATGGACAGAAGAAAGAAAAGAAAACGATTTTTATTTTTTAATGAGAGGTCTGCTAAATTGCCCAATATTTAACATTGTAAGTAGATACAAAAATTTTGCTCTTGGTGTTGAAAAGGTTGCTCTTTCTCAATATCCCACTGTGTACACTGGTATAAGTGAAGAATTTTCTCAAAACTTGCGGGGTTATGCCCTTATAGGTGTAACCATCCCAGCAACATTTAATTCTCTTAATTCTTACAGGTTGAAGTTTCTACTCGTGCAAAAGACAAGTCCTTCAAATGCTTTTATGTCTTCTGGATATGCAAGTGTAGAGATGCCATTGAACGATTTGACAAACTTTAGAATAACTTATGTTGGAAATATGGAATACAAGATCGATAGCCTATTTGTAGGTGGAAGCGTTCACTATACTTACGGTGAAAGCGGGCAGTCGTTTACACCTTTGATTAGTGTGGGATTGTTTTTTAGCAAGAACCTAAAAGGGAGACTTTTGTATTCTCCTTTTGAAAAGACGCTTAGGGGAGAGATAAATTTTGAAATGTGATTTCCGGAGAGAATTAAGCGAGGTAAGAATATGAAAAGGGTGTTTGTTCTTACGATTTTAATTCTGATGGCATTTTCGCTTTCAATAATTTTTGCAGATGGATGGGTAAACGCTGAAAATGAAATACAAAAAAGCGTTCAAGAAAATTCAACTCGGTCACCAAGTATTGAATTTATAAACTTAGTTGCGTCGATGACAAACGTTCAACAAGACATCTCAAAAGATATGATAGATGTCACAACTACACTAAGTTCTAAAAAAGCTTGTGGTACAAATGAACCTTACGTGTCTATAACATTTTTCAACGCGCAAAAGATAAAAGACGTTTTGGAAGGTAGAGAAAGTTTTGAAAAATACCTACTTGATAATAAAAAAGTGCAAGGCATCGCGGTGTACAGTGGAGAAAATTTAAACAAATTTTTTTCGTGTCCAAATCCAATGAATATGGGAACGTACACTATTACTAATGCCGGCACACATGATTTTGCCCTTTCTTTTATAGCAATAACAACAAACGCTTCTATAATCATAAAAATGCAAGACAGTGGATATGTAACAAACGTTGCATCTTCTAATGAAAAAATGCCTTCTTGGTATGGATTTGTGTCCCTAAACGCAAGTATAACTTCTTTGCTAAACTCATTAATGAATTCAAAAGATGTTTCTAGAAAAGAAGTTGAAAAAATTCTTTTTAAAGAACCAACAAAATTCAAAAGGGCTTTCAAAGATTCACCAGCGTCTTTTAAAGTGGTAAATTCTTCTCATAACATGAAAATATCCTTATGGTCATGGTGGATGAGAACCTATGCTTCTTATGATACACCTGCTGGAATTTATAGTGATGAAGTGAAAATAACAGTTTTCGCAGATGTAAAGGATTGGTAACAAAATTCATCATTTGCGCATCTTTTGATTCATCTTTTCAACCCCAGAAGAGGGTTCTTTTTTTATATTGTTTTTTAACCACTCTCTCTTAAGAATTCAAAACTCCTGTGGGTGGACTTACCTTAAGAAGTGATAGGATAAAATTCAGGTACATTCGAATAGAATACAAATCATTATATATTCAAGTAAGACATGAAAATCTAATTTTCAAAATGAAAAACGTTTTTTGCTTCTTTTACCGCGCTTTTTTTGTTAGAATTGGTGGGAAGGAGGAATGAAAGTGCGCGGTAAAATGGTAATGAATTTCGTAAAAGAGTACAGCATCATATCTATAGGTGATTTTATA
>WFYR01000022.1 GCA_015489955.1 Mesoaciditoga sp.
AAGTTGAATGGCGGTGATGAAAGATGAAAAGCGTTATAGGTCTTGAAATTCACACACAACTTTCCACAAAAACGAAGGCTTTTTGTTCATGTAAAAATGAAGTTGATGCAGAGCCCAACACCAACATATGCCCGGTTTGTACAGGTCAGCCGGGCGCGTTGCCGGTTTTAAACGATGAAGTGGTGGAATACGCTATTCGAGCGGCCGCGGCGCTGAATTGTGAAATTCATGAAGTGTCGAGTTTTGACAGAAAGAATTATTTCTATCCAGATTTGCCAAAGGGTTATCAAATAACACAGTATTTCCATCCCATCGCCACAAATGGATACATAGTCCTTGATAATGGAAAGAAAATAAGAATACGAAGAATTCACATAGAAGAGGACGCCGGAAAGATGTTTCATTCTTCTGAAACGATAACGCAAGCTACGTCGAGCCTCGTTGATTTGAATAGATGCGGAATCCCATTGATAGAGATAGTAACAGAGCCGGATATGGAAAAACCTGAAGAAGCGAGGGAATTCATGGAAAAACTGAGAGACATTCTCAGGACAATTGGTGTAAGCACTGGAAATATGGAAGAAGGTGCTCTAAGGTGTGATGCAAATGTATCGGTTCACGATGATAAGCGTTCTAGCTCAAGGGTAGAAGTTAAAAACATAAACTCTTTTAAATTCGTCCAGAAGGCTTTGGAGTATGAGATAAAAAGAATAACAAAGGCAATGGAGGCTGGAGAAAACGTTCCACAAGAAACGCGCGGATGGGATTCATCAACAAAATCTACCGTTTCTATGAGATCAAAAGAGGCGGAAAACGATTACCGGTACTTCCCAGAACCAGATTTGCCAGTTTTGGTTGTATCCAAGGAAAGGATAGAAAGAATAAAGAAGAGCCTTCCAGAACTTCCGGACGAGAAATCAAAAAGGTATGTGGAAAAGCTTGGCGTGAAGGAAGAAAACGCCAAAATACTTTCAAAAGAGCCGGAGCTTTCTGAATACTTTGAAGAGGTTGTAAAGGCTGGTGTTAGTGCGAAAGACGCGTCTAATTGGATCGTCAACGAAGTTTTGGGCCTTTTCAACGCTGATGGATTGGAGTTCAAAGGTGAGAAAGTTCCTATAAAACATTTAAAAAAGATCATCGAATACACCAACACGTCAAAAATTTCAAGATTGGCTGCAAAAGAAGTTTTGGCAGAGGTTTACAAAAGTGGAAAAGATCCAGATGAAATCGTTAAAGAAAGGAATCTCTTACAAGTTTCAAATGAAGATGAACTCATAGCCGTAGTTAAAGAGGTCATCGAAGAAAATCCAGATACCGTTCAAAAGTACAAAAACGGCAAGACATCCGTTGTGGGCTTTTTTGTGGGAGGAGTTATGAAAAAAACCAAAGGAAAAGCGGATCCAAAGGTGGTTGGAAAACTCGTGAAACAGTTGTTGGATGGTGAATCGTGATGCTAAAACCGATGAAAATCGGAAAAAGGGTTTTCGATTTTTCTAAAACGTACGTGATGGGCATTTTAAACGTGACTAAAGACTCTTTTTATCCTTCAAGTAGGGTTGATATTTCTAACATAGCCAAAGTCGCAAAGAAAATGGAAGAGGAAGGCGCCGACATATTAGATGTCGGCGCTGAATCTACCAGGCCAGGTGCTTTGCCGATAAACGCGAAAGAAGAAGCAAAAAAAATAGTTCAGGCTGTAAAAGAGATAAGAAAAGTTACAGAGCTTCCAATTTCCATAGACACATACCGCGCCTCAACGGCTGAAGCCGGTATAGCTGCTGGTGCCGACATGATAAACGATATAAGTGGGTTGAAATTCGATCCTCAAATGGCGAAAACCATCTCCAATTTAAACGTTCCCGTGGTGGTAATGCACATAAAAGGCACACCAAGGGATATGCAAAAAGATCCCCATTACGATGATGTGATAAAAGAAGTTCATAACGAGCTTGAACGTTCAATAGATATCGCCATAAATGCGGGGGTTGCAAAAGAAAAGATAATAATCGATCCGGGGATTGGATTTGGGAAAGGGCTGGAGGACAATTTAAATCTCATAGTCCATCTTGATTATTTTGAAGATCTTGATTGCCCAATTTTGATTGGAATATCACGAAAATCCATGATAAACATGATAATGCCCATGGATGTTTCAGAAAGGCTTGAACCAACGATAGCCCTGAATAGTGTTGCGGTTATGAAAGGTGCGAACATAGTCAGGGTCCACGACGTTCGGCCTCATGTTAAGGCCATGAAGATGATCGACGCGCTGAAGGAGGTTGAATAGTATTGAATACACTTCACTTGGCTTACATAGCTTTCGGTTCGAATATGGGAAAGAGAAAAGAAACGATTATTCAAGCCATGAAGAAGATGCGGGAAAAAGAAATGAATTTTTTGAAGATATCCACTTTTTATGAAACCAAACCTTATGGTGTCACGGAGCAAAATGATTTTATGAATTGTGTTGCGGAAGTTGAAACCACTTTCACACCGGTTTCGCTGTTGGATGAACTTCTGGAAATAGAGAAATCCCTTGGAAGGGTAAGGAAAAAGAGATGGGGACCGAGAACGATAGACTTGGACATAATATTTTACGACAACAAGATCGTGAACTTTGCAGACTTGGTGATACCTCATCCTGACATGCAAAATAGGCTTTTCGTGTTGGAACCGCTTAACGAAATAGCACCGAATTACGTTCATCCGTTCTTCCACAAAAAGGTTAGCGAGATGTTAAGAGAGTTGAAGGAGGTATCGGTTTGAAAAGCTTGCGATTTTCACTAATACAAAAGAATTTCGTTGTGGGTGGAATAGAGGAAAACAAAGAAAAGATCATATCTTCGGTAGAAGAAGTACAAAAGTTAAAACCGGATTTCATAGTCTTTCCAGAGCTTTCGCTTGTTGGATATCCTCCTGAAGATCTGTTGTTGAAACACGCTTTTATAGAAGAAAATGCAGAGGCGTTAAAAGAGATAACAAAACGCACTTCTAAGTACGATTCCGTTATAATCGTTGGTTTCGTGGATAAAGATGATGACATATATAACGCGGCAGCAGTGATACAAAAGGGAGAAGTAAGAGGCGTGTACCGTAAAATTCTGTTGCCAAATTACGGAGTTTTCGACGAGAAAAGGTATTTTTCATCTGGTCATAAACCGCTTAACGTTGAGTACAACGGTATTAAAGTTGGAATAAGTGTGTGTGAGGATATTTGGATTCCAGATGGTCCCGTTATGGAAGAAATAGCGGATGGAGCCATGATATTGGTGAACATTTCCTCGTCGCCGTATCACATTCAGAAGGGACTAAGCCGTGAAGAAATGCTCAAGGTGAGAGCTTCAGACTCAAGAGCCGCCGTTGTTTACGTTAACTCTGTTGGTGGTCAGGATGAATTGGTTTTCGATGGTCACAGTCTCGTCATAGATGAGATGGGAAAAGTGATTGGAAGAGGCCCTGATTTTGATGAAGCGGTGCTAACTTCTGATGTGATAATTCCTCACATAGTGAATGCTAATCTTCACGATCCACGAAGAAGAGAAATGGCGAAAAACTCAAGCGAAAGAACAAAGTTAATAGTACTCGATAAAATTGAGAACGTTGAGCGCGAAGAGATAAAGGAAAAAGAAATTTCCCATTCCCTTGAAATTGAAGAAGAAATCTTTAAAGCCTTAAGCCTTGGAGTAAGAGATTACGTGAAAAAGAACGGTTTTGAAAAGGTTTTAATAGGTTTAAGCGGGGGAATGGACTCGTCATTGGTGGCTGCCGTGGCGGTGGAAGCACTTGGAAATGAAAACGTTGTTGGCGTTTTGATGCCATCTATGTACTCTTCAAAATCAAGCGTGGAAGATGCCGAGAAACTTGCCAAGAACTTAGGCATAAGAACTTACACCATAAGTATAGAGGAAGTTTTTGATTCTTATTTGAAAGTTTTAAAACCGATTTTTGCTGGAACTCAACCGAACATCACCGAAGAGAATTTGCAAGCCAGAATACGGGGAAATTACCTCATGGCTTTGTCTAACAAGTTCGGTTGGCTCGTCCTGACGACTGGAAACAAATCGGAAATGAGCGTGGGTTACGCTACTTTGTACGGAGATATGGCAGGCGGTTTTGCAGTTATAAAGGATCTTTACAAAACTATGGTGTACAAAGTAGCACGTTGGTACAACAAATGGAAAGGGAGGGAAGTAATACCTCAAAACGTCTTTGTAAAACCACCATCTGCCGAGTTGAAACCGGGACAAGTTGATCAAGATTCATTGCCTCCTTACGACATTTTGGATGCTATCCTAGATCTTTACATTGAAAAAGATCTGTCTCCTAACGAGATAGTGGAAGCTGGCTTTGATAAGAACATTGTCGAAAAGACGGTAAAAATGGTGGATAGAAACGAATACAAGCGTCGTCAGTCCCCGCCCGGCGTTAAGTTAACAACGAGAGCTTTTGGAAGGGATAGAAGACTTCCCATAACCAACCATTACAGGTAAGAGAAGGGGAAAATCATGTTTTTCTTTTGGCCCTTTTGGTGGTACGGAGGATATGCGATTTGGTCTATTCTTTGGGATTTAGCCGGAATAATAATCTTCTTGGCGTTACTTTACGCCTTTTTTCATCGTAATGTGAGATGGTCTCCTCATCATCGAACGAGTGAAGAATCTGAAGCGTGTGAAATATTGAAGCGTCGTTACGCAGCTGGGGAGATAAACAAAGAGGAGTACGAAGAAATAAAAAGGGATCTTGGGTGTAAATAGAAACTTATGAAGGGCAATGAGAAAATGGTGAAATACGAAAGGGAGTTAGACCTTTTAAAGCTTAAATTAAACGAAATGTTCAGTTTGGCCATAGAAGCATTCAAGCTTGCAATTTCATCTTTGGAAAATTCGAATGTTGATATGGCCAAAAGTGTTGTGGAAAATGATGATGGAATAGATGAACTGAAACGCGCAATAGAAGAAAGGGCATATGACATATTGGAAGAATTTTGCCCAAAGAACGCGAATTTAAGCGGTGTTGTCATGGCAATAAAGATAGCCGGGGAATTGGAAAGGATAGCCGATCAGGCCGTGAACATAGCTCAAGTTAGCGAATTCATGAACGGAAGAAATCTCATAAAGCCTTTAATTGATATACCGAAAATGGCCCAAATTGCGGAAGAAATGGCAAGAGGTTCCATGAAGGCGTATTTTGAAGAAGATGTTGAACTTGCGAAGAGAATTTGGTTGATGGATGATAAGGTAGATACTTTGGATAGAAATTTGGTAGAAGATATCAAATCTGTTATCTTGAAAAGAGATACGGAAGAAATCATATCACAGGCCGAAAGGCTTATCCTTGTGTCAAGGGCAATAGAGAGGGTTGCGGATCACGCGACGAATATCTGTGAAGAAACGGTTTACATGATTCTTGGGAAAGAGATGCACGAGATCCTTTGAGGGTTGTAAAAGAGACAAGAGAGGTGAGCGTGTGAAAAGCGTTCTTGTGGTTGAAGATGAAGAGGACATGGTAGAAATAATCTCTTACATTTTAAGAACTAACGCCTTTGACGTTACAGCTGCTCAAGATCTGTCGCATATGTGGAATGCGCTTTCCAAGAAAAAATTTGACGTTATCCTTCTTGATGTAGGGCTGCCGGACGGTTCTGGAATGGACGCTCTTAAAATTCTTAAAGAGAAAAATGCGAAATCAGCCGTTATAATGGTAACGGCGAGAAGGACTGACATGGACAAGGTGCTTGGGTTAGAACTTGGCGCCGACGATTACATAACAAAGCCTTTCAACAGTTATGAGCTTCTTGCAAGGGTTAAAGCCGTTATCAGGAGAACAAAGCCAAATGAGGAAGAAAAAGCCAGATCGAGTGATTCACAAAACGTGTTTAGATTTGGGAAAAAGATTATAAAAATGGATTCTTACACCGCTGTAGATGAAAATGGAAACGAAATGGATTTCGCGGGTAAAGAATTCGATCTTCTGAAATTGTTCATAACGCATCCATCAAAGGTTTTCACGCGAGAGGAAATTCTTGACAGGATATGGGGTAAAGATTTTTTTGGAGAATTCAGGACAGTTGATGTGCACGTTAGCAAGATTCGCAAAAAACTGGGAGATAAAATAATAAAAACAGTGAGAGGCGTGGGTTACAAGCTTGGTGAAAGCGATGAATGATGGGATCTTGGATTTCGTCAGAGAAGGAATTGTGAAGACCAATGAGAATTTTGTGATCGTTTACTTCAACGATGCCTTTGAGAGATTTTTTTCTAAACCATTTTCGACTAATAAAGGTAAAAAAGAAAAGATAATGGAAGTGGTTTCCTTTCCAAAAATGAACACCGCTTTTGAGCTTTCGGAAAAGGGAGAAGTATTTTCTGAAGAATCGCCAGTTTATTTTAGAGGAAAGAGAATTGAATGCAAGGTGACCGTTTTTAAAGATGGTGAGATGACCAATTGGATATTCGAAGATGTTACAAATTTCAAAGTGCTCGAAGATGCCAAAGCCGACTTTGTATCTGCGGTATCACACGAATTCATGACTCCTTTGGGAGTAATAGAGGGATTTTTGTCCATAATAGGTGATCCTCAAATGAATCCACCACTGAGAGAGAAATACGTAAACAGGGCCATGGCACAGTTGAAAAGATTGGAAAAGCTTGTAGATCAACTTTTATCACTGAGCGAATTGGAAATGAAGAAATACGTCCCGAGTTTTTCCACGGTAAATCTTTTGCGAATGATCATCGAGGCAAAAGAGGAGATGGCTTACCGTTGGAAAGAAAAAAATGTTGATGTGGAAATCAATTGTCCCGCAGATTTATACGTAAAGACCGACGAAAACTCTCTGTATAGGATTTTAACCAATTTGCTTTCCAACGCTATCAAGTATTCTTTTGAAAATGGAAAAGTCAATATAAGCGTAAGAGTGATGAAGGACTACGTAACTGTATCTTTTGAAGATCATGGAATAGGAATAAAGGAAGAAGAAATTCCAAGAATATTTGAAAGATTTTACAGGGCTTCAAATAGTGCGAGAACAGGAGCAAAAGGAATGGGGCTGGGATTGGCATTGGTTAAACATTTGTGTGATGTCATAAATGCCGAAGTTGAGGTTAAATCTCGATACATGATCGGAAGTATTTTTACGTTAAGACTCAAAAAAGTGTATAATCGATTCGTTTAAAGAGTTAAGGAGGTACATTTAAGTTGAAAAGTATTTTGATGGTTTATCCCAGTTACCCCGAAACGTTTTGGAGTTTCAAGCATGCTCTGAAATTCATATCCAAAAAGACGGCTTTGCCACCATTGGGGTTGGTAACGGTTGCGTCGTATTTGCCAAAAGAGTGGAATGTTAAACTCGTGGACATGAACGCTGAAAAGCTTGAAGAAAATGAAATGAAGAAATACGATTACGTCTTTATCAGCGCGATGACAATTCAACGAGAATCTTCCAATAGAGTTGTACAAATGGCCAACAAGCTTAGCATACCTGTCGTTGCCGGTGGCCCATTGTTCACAATGGAGCCGGATCACTTTCCCAATGTCGATCACTTCGTGTTGGGCGAGGCCGAAGAAATTATGCAGAGCTTGATAGACGACATGGAAAAAGGAGAAGTGAAACATTATTACGCTTCTCCAAAGTTTCCAGATATAAAGAAAACACCCATTCCAAGGTGGGATTTGCTGAATTTGAAGTACTACGCTTCGATGAGCATTCAATTTTCCAGAGGTTGCCCATACAATTGTGAATTTTGCGATATAGGGGCCTTGAATGGTAGGGTTCCACGCTCTAAGAGCGCCCAGCAAGTTATAAATGAGCTCCAATCTTTGTACGACGCTGGATGGAGAAAATCGGTGTTCTTCGTTGATGACAATTTCATTGGGAAAAAGGTTTTACTCAAGCGTGAAGTTTTACCAGAAATAATAAAGTGGCAGAGAGAACATGGAAATCCTTTTACCTTTTACACGGAGGTATCCGTTGACCTTTCGGATGATGAAGAACTCATGAATTTAATGGAAGAGGCGGGATTTAACAGGGTGTTTGTTGGAATTGAAACACCGGATCCAGACAGCTTGCAAGAGGCGAACAAGTACCAGAACATAAAACACGATTTGAAAAATTCAATTCGAAAAATGCAATCTCACGGCTTCGACGTTCAAGGAGGTTTCATAGTCGGCTTTGATAACGATAAGCCTACCATTTTCGAAAGACAGTTTAAATTCATTCAGGAAGCAGGAATAGTCACCTCTATGATGGGAATATTGAATGCCCCCCGAGGAAGCGCTCTTTACGAAAGGATGAGAAGAGAGAAAAGGCTGATAGGAGAAACAACTGGAAATAATGTTAACATTTCCACCAATTTCATTCCCAAAATGCATCCAAAAACTTTAATAGATGGATACAAAAAGCTTATTTTGGATCTTTATTCACCGAAAAATTACTACACCAGATTGAAAAAATTTTTGTCGGTGTACAGGTTACCTAAGCTTTCAAGACCAAAAGTGGATTTTAACGATGTAAGAGCGTTTCTGAGGTCTATGCTTTTTATAGGAATACTGGGAAAGGAAAGAAGTGAATATTGGAAAATGCTCTTTTGGAGTTTATTCAAAAAGCCGAAGTACTTTTCAACCGCAGTTGCGTTTAGCATTTACGGCTACCATTTCAGAAAAGTTGCAGAAAAGATATGTAAAGAAGACAGTGAAAAGGTTATTCGCCAACTTTGTGCCGAGCATTGACAAAATATTGGTAATGTGATAAAATAATATTGATTCGAGGGCTTCAGCCCTCGAATTTCGTTTAAAAATTGAAGAGGTGTTTGTCGATGAATGAAGAGTTAGACAGAATTGAAGAGTTAGCAAATACAGTGGCAAAAAGAATGGGATATGAGATCTTTGATATAAAGAGCTATCGAAGAGGTAGAAAGCGGATTATAACTATAACCATAGACAATATGAAAGATTACGTTAGCATAAACGATTGTGAAGCTTTTTCTCGAGAACTGAGCCCTTTGTTAGACGCTGAGGTTATGCTTGGAAATTACATTTTAGAAGTTTCGTCTCCCGGTTTGGACAGACCGTTGAGGAGCTTGAGGGATTTCAAAAGGTTTGAAGGCAGGCTTGCAAAAGTAAAAATTGAGGATTCGAAAGACAAGAGTTTAACCATTGTTGGAAAGATAGGGGCTTGTGATGAAGAGAGTGGAACTTTTTCTCTTGAGGTGGACGGAAAAGTCAAAACGTACGATTATTCTAAGGTAAAGTCGGCGAATTTGGAAATCGAGTTTTAAGGAGGTAGTCAGATGCTGAATCTCAACTTGCTGGAAGCGTTAGAGCAATTGGAAGAAGAAAAGAACATAAGCAGAGAAGAGATCATACAAATACTTGAAAAAGCTTTAACAACCGCTTACAAGAAGAATTTTGACGCTCGTGATGACAACGTCGAAGTAAAAATAGATCCGGTTACCGGAGAAATAGAAGTTTTCAAAACTATTGAAGAGGAAGAAAATGGGGAGATTAAAACGCGTACTGTAAGGAATACGTTGAACACGAAGAAATTTGGAAGAATAGCGGCGCAGACGGCAAAACAAGTTTTAATTCAGAAACTCAGGGAAGTTGAGAAAGAAACGTTGTATCAAGAGTATTCTGATTTGATCCACACTGTGGTTTCTGGAGAAGTTGTAAGATCTGGTGGCGGAGATGTTGATTTGAGGATAAACAAAGTGGACGCTGTTATACCTGCCAGAGAGAAGATACCTACTGAAAAGTTTTCATCAGGTCAATTTGTGAGAGGATACGTTTTGGAAGTTCAAAAAAGAAGTAAGGGTCCTTTGGTGGTTTTAAGCAGAAGCGTTCCGGAATTCCTGCAAAAATTGTTGGAAAAATACGTTCCTGAGATAGAAAGTGGTATAGTTAGAGTGATGGCGATTGCCCGAGAAGCCGGTGGAAGATCAAAAGTTGCCGTTATTTCCACCGATCCAAACGTTGATCCTGTGGGAGCTTGCATAGGAGAAGGCGGGGGGAGGATAATACAAGTTATAAAGGAATTGAACGGCGAGAAGATAGATTTGATCCCGTTCTCTTCCAACCCTGCAAAATTCATAGCTAACGCTCTCGCACCAGCGAAAGTAATGGACGTTCAAATAGACGAAGAAGATCATCGCGCCCACGTAACAGTTTCGCCGGCACAGATTTCGCTGGCTATAGGTAAAGATGGACAAAATGCCAGGCTTGCTGCCAAGTTGACCGGTTGGAAGATAGACATAAGGCAATTCATGGAGGAAAAAAGTAATTGAAAAATAAAAATGAAGAAAAAGTGTTATCCTTGTTAGGATTAGCGGCAAGATCTGGTAATATATTGATAGGACAAAAAGTATTGAAAAGGTACTTATCTGGCGATCTCAAAAATAAATTTGTTGTTTTCTCGTCTGATTACGGCGAAAGTGTAGAAAGTTTGGTAAAAAAGTGTGAAATAAAAGGTGTTCCTTACGTGAAACTTAGTGTGGGCAAAGAAGAATTGGGGAGAAGGATTGGAAAAAAAGAAGCCGCAGCTGTGGGCGTAACGGAAAAACATTTTGTTGAAGGAATAAAAAAAGCAATTATCAATGGTTAACGTGTATGGAGGGAAGCAAATGGAAAAAAAGATAAGAGTTTACGAACTTGCCAAAAGACTAAAGATGACAAGCAAAGAGCTTCTTGAAGAGCTGGATGATCTTGGCGTCGAAGCAAAAAATCACATGTCCACGTTGGATAGTTCAACGGTTGATATGTTGATGGAAATATACTCTTCTGAAGAAGAGGAAGAGGAAATAAAAGAGGTCAAGACGAAGAAAGTACCTTCTAAAAAGTCGAAACCTAAAATAGAAGAAGAAAAAGAAGAAGATAAAGACGAAGATGAAAAACCAAAAGAAAGCGAAATAGAGATCAGTGAAAGCGTTACTTTGAGAGAGCTTTGCGATAAAATGGGCATTTCGACCTCTAAGGTTATTAAGGATCTCTTTATGGAAGGTAAAGCCCTTACGATAAACACCATTTTAGATGAAAAAAGCATAGAAGAAATAGCTAAAAAATATTCCATACACGTGAAATTCGTTTCTCCTAAAAAGCAGGAAATTACGGATCCTCTTAAGGAAAGATTTGAGGAGATGTACCATCAGAAAAAGAATGAACTCGTTTCACGCCCTCCGGTTGTTACCATAATGGGACACGTTGATCATGGAAAGACAACTTTGCTTGATAAGATAAGAAAAACGCGAGTTGCGGAAAAAGAAGTGGGAGGAATTACTCAATCCATAGGTGCTTACAAGGTAAAAATAGATGGAAAAAGCATAACTTTTATAGATACACCTGGTCATGAAGCTTTTACCGAGATGAGGGCCAGGGGAGCTCAAGCCACAGACGTTGTGGTGTTAGTCGTGGCTGCCGATGATGGTGTAATGCCTCAAACCATAGAGGCGTACGATCACGCTAAAACGGCTGGGGTTCCCGTGGTAGTGGCAATAAACAAAATAGATAAGCCCAACGCGAACGTAGAACTGACAAAGCAGGAGTTGGTAAACAAGCTGAATATAGTCCCGGATGATTGGGGCGGTGACACGCCAATAGTTCCAATTTCGGCAAAAGCTGGAACTGGTATTGATGAGCTTCTTGAAATGATATTACTTGTTGCCGAATTGAGAGAGATAAAGTGCTTGCCTAAAGGTAAGGCAAGGGGAGTGATAATAGAATCCAAACTTGATAAATTTCGTGGTCCTGTGGCAACGGTAATAGTCAAAGATGGAATTCTTAAGCTTGGGGATTATTTCGTTGCGGGCAAAACTTATGGAAAAGTGAAATCGCTTCTTGACGAAAATGGGAAGAGGGTCAAAGAAGCCCATCCTTCGGATCCCGTAGTGGTATTGGGATTCGAAGAAGTGCCTGATACCAATTCGATGTTGTACGTTGTTAACGATCAAAAAGAGGCCAAAAATTACGCAGAGAAATATGCGCAATCTTTGAAAGAGAAGCCAAAGCATGTTAGGCTGGACAATATTTATGAATTATCCAAAACAGAAGGACAAAAGATACTTAACCTTATAGTAAAAGCAGACACATTTGGAGCTTTAGGAGCTTTGAAAACGGCCATTCAAAAGATAGAACCGGAAGAAATAAAGATAGAAATAATACACGCTGGCATAGGGAACGTGAACATAAATGACGTGTTGCTAGCATCTGCGACCCAGGGTGTAATCCTCGGCTTTAGAGTTGGCAGTGAGCCACGAACGAAAGCTAAAGCAGAACAGTTGGGCGTTCAAATAAGAATGTACGAAGTCATATTTGAACTTTTAGACGACATAAAGGCGGCTTTGAGTGGCATGATGGAACCGGAAATAGTGGAAGAAGTAACGGGACGCGCCAGAGTGCTGCAAGTGTTTAACATCTCCAAAATCGGAAAGATAGCGGGTTTTCAACTTTACGATGGTAGCGTTGAAAGAGAATGTAAAGTTCGTGTTTATCGAGACAAAGAAATGATATTTGATGGTACAATAGAAACTTTGAAACATTTCAAAGATGATGTGGATCATCTTGAAGCTCCCCAAGAAGGGGGACTGAAATTGGAAGGTTTTGAAGGCTTTGAAAGTGGCGATGAAATAGAATTTTACATGTTAAAAGAGATAAAGAAAGCCCCCACGTACAAAAAAACCAATTAACGCATATTTCACATTCAAGTTATTGCGTTGTCATCAACAATATGGTAGGATATTCATCGGTCACCGATGAAAATGATTAAGACATGAGGTCATTGAAAAGCAGGCAGCAGCGGTAAGGGGAAGTGAAAGCTTCCGTTGAAGATATAGGATGGAGAGTTTGATCCTGGCTCAGGATGAACGCTGGCGGCGTGCCTAACACATGCAAGTCGAACGACAGGTACATAACTTTCATC
>WFYR01000023.1 GCA_015489955.1 Mesoaciditoga sp.
AAAATCTAATTTTCAAAATGAAAAACGTTTTTTGCTTCTTTTACCGCGCTTTTTTTGTTAGAATTGGTGGGAAGGAGGAATGAAAGTGCGCGGTAAAATGGTAATGAATTTCGTAAAAGAGTACAGCATCATATCTATAGGTGATTTTATAACCGCCATATCCATTGTAGCTTTTTTGGTGCCATACAACATAGCCGGTGGTGGGGCAAGTGGTTTGGCAATTGTTTTGCACGGCCTTATAAACTTGCCAGTTGGCGTGTGGATGTATCTTATAAACGGCGCTTTAATAGCCCTTTCTCTTTTGTTTGTGGGTGTGGATTTTAGCTTTAAAACGATATATTCCACTTTTTTGCTTTCCTTCTTCGTTGATTTTTTGAACAGAATGGTGCACTTTCCAATTTACAACGGTGGAGACTTAATGCTAGCCACTATCTTCGGAGACGTTATAGGCGCTTTCGGAATGGCGTTGGCTTTTTCTCAAAACGGAAGCACTGGCGGAACGGATATAATAGCGAAGTTCATGAACAAATTCTTTGCCGTTCCATTGGGACAAGGTGTATTGATAGCGGACGTTTCAATTGGCATACTGGCCGGTTTTAAATTTGGTTTGAATATTGGTTTGTATTCTTTGCTTGCCATAATACTGAATGGACTGGCGATAGACTTTCTCATGCGTGGTATGGAGATGTCCAAACAGGTTTACATAATCTCAGAAAAAAACGATCAGATCGCCGATTATATAATAAAAAAACTTGAGCGTGGCGTCACCTACATTCCGGCAGTCGGAGGATATACAAAGACAGACAAAAAGATGATATTGACAGTTGTTAGAAGAAGGGAACTTTCGAGTCTCTTGCACACCATAAGAAAAGTAGATCCGCAGGCTTTCATAGTTGTTGGAGAAGTTGAAAAAGCGTATGGAGAAGGTTTCAGCGATATAAAGAAGTTTTGAGGTGGAGGAATAATTTTATGAAAATAACGGCACTTGTCGTTACTTACAATAGAGTTGAATGGTTGAAAAGGAATATAAAGGCGCTTCTGAATCAAAGCCGTCTTCCAGATGAAATTCTCGTTGTAGACAACGCGAGCACAGACTCAACGCGCGAATTTTTATCTACAATGGAAAAGGAAAAAAGATTTTTTGTGAAAAGGTTAAAAGAAAATTTAGGAGGATCTGGAGGGTTTTCAAGGGGATTAAAAGAGGCCATTGAACGTGGGGCCGAGTGGGTTTGGATGATGGATGACGATGCGTTGCCTTACAGAAACGCGCTTGAGGAACTGGAAAAGCACATAAAGAAGTTCAAAAAAGATGAGAACATTGGGGCATTTTTGAGCAAATTGGTAAAGGTTCCAAACGCCACGCCAAAAGAAAAGGTTTCTTTATCCAGAGTTGGCACATTTGTTGGTTTCACAGTTAGTTCAAAAACTGTGCAAAAAGTCGGGCTCCCAGATGAAGGTTTTTTCATATACGCGGATGATTACGAATATTCCATGCGAATAAGGCACAATGGTTTGAAGCTTTTAAGGGTTCATTCAAGTCTTATAGAGCATAAAGATTGGATACGTCAAAAGAGAATATTTCGCTTCCCATTTTCAAAACCAGCCATCCCACCGTGGAAAGTTTACTACATATTCAGAAATGCTCTCAATGCAACGAAAGATTCCAAACTAATACACACCGCGTTGAAAAGCTATTTTTTTGTGGACAGATACGTCTGGGCTTACGTTTCCCCAGAAACTAAGCCTTACGCTTTCCGTGGTTTTGAAGATGGAATAAAAGGTGTAAAAGGTAAAATTGTCGATCCGAGGAATCCAAAATGGTAGCAGAAAAAGACAATTCTCAAAACAAAAAACTTCTAAGAAACCTTACGATAGCGGTTTTATCGAGTTTTTCGGTTGTGGCCGTCATAATGATTTTTTCCAAAAGTGGCAACATAATTCAAAGTGTAAAAGATTTCCCTCCGCTGGAGATAGCCATAGAGTTCGGGCTTTTTTTCTTGATATTCATAATAGATGCCATTAGAATACTGGTTTTATCTCATTTTTTAAACGAAAAAACAACCTGGAGCGTGGCTATCCGAAATTCGATTCTAGGTTACTTTTTCACGTACATAACTCCATTTTCGGCAGGAGGGCAACCGTATCAAATATGGCACCTTTCAAAATGGGGAATGAGTGCTGAAAATTCTTCCGCCATTATTCTGACAAGATGGTCGAATATGCTAATTTTTCTATCTTTTTCTTCACTTTTTCTCATGAACAAATACCTTCCATATATTCGAGTTGGAATACCGATTCTTAACAAAATGATATGGCTTGTCATCCTGTTAAGCGTTATATTTTCCTTAGGAATGGTTTTTTTCTTCTTGGTTCCAACAATTGGCAAGAAATTCATGAGCAGGCTTGAAAAAATGGGAATTGTGAAATGGTCTATAAAGCTTTTTAAAAAGGATCCAGACACCGTCCTTGATGAGCTTTCAAAGAAATTGGACAATTTCTACGCTTCTATGAAACTCATATGGACAAAAAAGCCATGGCTCGTAATATTTGATGGAAGCATGGGAGTGCTCGTTCTTCTTTTAATTTATTACATTCTCTATCGTGCCCTTACCATTTCTTCTCTACAAACCTCCGCACCCTTTCAGCTTTCTTTTTTGAACCTAAGCGCGGTCTTCATTCTCCTTTCATTTGTCATATATTACGTGCCCACCCCGGGATCATCTGGTGGCGTAGAAGGCGGATTTTACGCGGTTCTTTCACTATACGGCAACAAGTCTGCAGTTATGACGGGAATCTTGATGTGGAGATTAACAACGTATTACCTTCCCATCCTTCTTGGCTTTGTAACCATGATTCATGAAATAAGGCAAAAGCCTAAATCTGCATCCTCATGATCTCTCGATAAGCTTCTACTATCTTATTTTTCACTTCATTTGTCAATTGAAGCATTATATCCGCCTTTTCAGCAGCTATTATAACCGAATGTATGTCTGAAGTTTTTCCAGTGGCGAAATCGTTAGAGAGTTTTTCAGCGTTGCTAACGGTATCATTTACCTTATTTATAGCGTTTTCAAGGATTTTTTTGAAATCCGCTCCTCCTTTATTCGCCACTTGATTTGCTTCTGGCGAGATGGGCTTTATTGGTTCAATTGGATTAATGGGGCTTACCAAAATCTTCACCTCCCAATTTGCACTGCCGCACTAGCCATGGCTTTAACATTGCTTACAACTGTTGCATTGGCTTCATAAGTCCTTTGCGCAGCTATGAGATCTACCATTTCTCTCAGCACATTAACGTTTGGCATTTTAACGTAACCGTTTTTGTCAGCGTCTGGATTCGTTGGATCGTAAACTTCTCGAAATGGCGATTTGTCTTTTGCCACTTTTACCACTTCAACGCCGGCAGGTGTCATACCGTTCATAGTTTCTCTAAAACGCTCGGCAAAAATTGGTATTTCCCTCCTGTACGGCTGACCGTCAGCAGTTCTCGTTGTGTCGGCATTGGCTATGTTATTCGATATGATATCCACCCTTAATTGTTGAGCGGTCATTCCAGAAGATGATATGTCTATAGCGTTAAAAAGTGACAATGTTTATCACACTCCTCTTAACACGTCCGTATACCTTTTGAAACTCATAGAAGCGAGTTGCGTGAGAACTTCGTATCTTATGGTGTTTTTCGAAAGTAATGCCATTTGCGCGTTTACATCAACGTTGTTTCCATCGTTGCTTATGGAGCTGCTGGTGTCGGTTACAACTTTCGCTTCAACGCGCAACGGATTGTCACGCACTACAGGTACAACGTAGCTCGCTTTGAAGTTCGGTGTGCTCGCGTTGGCTATGTTGTTTGCTATCACTTTTACGGCTAAAGTTGAAACGTTCATCGCACTTTCTAAAACATTCACGTTTTGAAACATCTCTTTCGCCTCCAAAGAATATTTCTACGCTCATCTACGATCTTCCCAAACTTTCTTTCCATCGAATCTCAATCTCAAAAAATCAACTTTTGGGTAATCAAGATACCTATCGTTCGTCAAAACGTAAGACGGCATGTAAGAAGCCATTTCCAATATTTTTTCATCGGCGGGAGAATGAAGATAAATATGTGGATGACGCTGTAATTCTTTTTCAAAAAGCACTCTTTGAGAAGCCTTTAACTGATAAGGAAAATTGGCATCAAATACAATGAAAAAAGGCCATGGCACCTTTTTCACATTTCCAATTGCTTTAAAAACGTAAAAGATGTTATCCAGATCGGCTTTAGTTCTATTTACCATTGCGATGTTGCTACCATCAACTATCAAAGCCCTGTTAACTCTTCTTAAAAGAACGCCCTTCACGTAAGGATCCGATATCTCGCGCACGACTTTTTCTCTGTCCGAAGGAAGTAAAGATGAGTATATTTCCTGAAAATCTTCCACGTCTTTTTGGGTTAAAGAAAGAAAATCTTTGTTTTTGAAGATATTTGAAAGTTCTAAAACTATGGAATTATCGCTCATCTTTTTATCATTTTTTCCAAATAAAAGTAGGTAAAGATCCAAAAAATCGTCCACGTATTCCCTGTGAGAATGAAGGAGTTTTCTCCATTCTTTTAAAAATTCATCATAACCATTTGATTGAATGCCAAGTTTTCTGGAAAGAGAAAGCGTTTCTTCGTTCATAACGAAAAATGATGTGGGCTTTAATACCATGCAAACGAAGGTTAAATTTGAAAGGGAAATTCCCTTTTCTTTTGAAATTTTTTCAACATCCGATGGAATTACATCAAAGAAAAGAGAGAGCTCTTTAAGATTTGGGTTTATCATCTTAAGAGCTCTTTCCATCTTCTTTTGATTCCATCCATCAACACCGTATCTTCTTATCACATTAGCAACGTGAAGAGCATTTTCCCCTTCTTCAGAAAGCATCTTTTGCATTAAAATAGACGACAATTTATCCATCATTCAAGAATTGCGTTCACAAACTCATTGGCGTCGAACTTTTTGAGATCTTCTATTCCTTCTCCAACTCCAACGAGTTTTACCGGAATGCCAAGCTCTTTCTTTATTGAAAAAACCATTCCACCTTTGGCCGTTCCATCCAATTTTGTAAGCACGATGCCTGTTATACCAACGCTTTCGTTGAATATGCGCGCCTGTTGAATGGCATTTTGCCCTATTGTGGCATCAAGCACCATCAACACCTCAGTTGGTTGATCCTCACGCAGCTTCTTTATAACTTTATGAACTTTTTCCAGTTCTCGCATCAAATTATCCTTGGTGTGAAGCCTTCCAGCCGTATCGATTATGGTAACGTCTATATTGTTTGAAATAGCATGGTTAACGGCATCATAAGCTACAGCGCCGGCATCGGCTCCCATTTGATGCGCTATAACCGGAACATTCGCCCTTTTTCCCCATTCCTTTAGCTGTTCTATTGCTGCAGCGCGAAACGTGTCCGCTGCGGCAAGAGAAACCCTTTTTCCTTCTTTTTTGAATTTCCATGCTAACTTACCGGCAGTGGTTGTCTTTCCAGAACCGTTAACGCCAACTAGCGTGTAAACAGTTGGAGGTTGTTGAGAAAATGAGAGTTCTTCGTTTTCTCCAAGAAGTTCAAAAAGCGTCGATTTTAATATCTCAATCGGTTCACCTTTTTTCTTTCGCAAATTTTCAACGATGTAATTTGAAGTTTCAGGTCCAACATCTGCCAAAAGTAAAAGTTCTTCTATTTCTTCCAGTTTTTCAGCGTCCAGACCACCCTTTAATATTGAAATGGCTTTTCCAAAGAAACCTTCTTTTGTCTTTTTTAAACCCTTTTTGAAAAAATTAAATATTCCCATTGTTCTCCTCCGAAAATGTTCTCATTCCTTCATCAGTGCTCAAAACTATCATCGTGTCATCTTTTCTTAAAATGGTTTGAGCGGAAGGAAACTCTATTTTTTCGTCTACATCTTTTACCAGCATAACGGTCATTTCGTAGCGTTTGTTCAGCTTCAACTCCTGTAAACTCTTCCCATCAAAAGATACGGGAGTTTTTACTTCGTATATTTTGTAATTTCCAGCAACCATTGCTTTTTCTACCACATTAGGCATGGTTAATTTTTTTGCAAGGCTCAAAGCCATCTCCTTTTCCGGGTAAACGACTAAATTGACGCCTATTTTCTCAAGCACGCGCCCGTGAAGCTCTGTGCTTGCTCGCGCTATTATGGTCGGAATTTTCATATCTTTAAGGATAAGACTTATTAGAATCGAAGCTTGCACATCTTTTCCTCCAACACTTACAATGGCAACGTCAAAATTTTTCACTCCCAAAGCTTCCAGGGCTTCCTGTGAAGTAGCGTCGGCTTTGACAACGTACGTTAAATCCGAAGAAAGCTCTTGAACGATTTCATCTGCTCCATCTATTGCAAGAACTTCGTTTCCCATATCTTGAAGGTACTTTGCCAGGTTCTTTCCAAATTCTCCTAATCCTATGACCACGTATTGTTTTGCCATAAATTCCTCCCTTAACCAATTATCACATCTTCAGAAGGGTAATTGTAAAGTATATTCTTCTTCTTTATGAGTGCCGCTACGATCGTGACTATTCCCATTCTCCCAGCGTACATGAGAAATACGACCACAATTTTTCCCCAAAAACTCAAGACAGACGATATGCCAAGATCCAATCCAACAGTTCCAAATGCGCTAAAAACTTCGAAGACTTCGTCTTTGAATGGCAAAAAAGGATCCGTTATCCCCAACAAAAATATTCCCGTAAAAACGGCCAATAAACTTAAAGAAAGCACCGCCACGCTTTTTCTGAAAGAAGCACGAGATATGTTCTTTCCAAGAAAGGTCATTTCATCCTTTCCACGGAAAAAACCTACCGTTTTCAACAAAATAGCGGCAAAAGTGGTCGTCTTTATACCTCCAGCCGTTGACCCAGGAGAGCCTCCTATGAACATCAGCATGATTATAACAAGTTGTGCCGGAGTGGAAAGATGAGAAATTGGATAAGTATCAAACCCGGCAGTTCTTGGGGTTACGGCTTGAAAAATGCTGATCCAGCTTATCTCTCCAAATCCCATTCTTTTCTTCAAATAGGCGTAATTCAATGCCAACAAAAGCAAGAACCCACTGACTATCAAAAAAAATGTGGTAGATAAAACCAACTTTGTGTTAAGGCTCATACGGCTCCATTTGAATTTAACAATTTCCATTTCCCATATGACTGCAAAACCTATTCCTCCCAATACAATGAGAGCCATTATGGTTATGTTGATAAGCGGATCGGAAGTAAAGCCTTCCAAATTGTTTGAAAAAAGTGAAAATCCAGCATTGCAAAAGGCTGATATGGAGTGAAAGATAGATTGCCACAAAGCGTACCACGGCCTGTTGGGAAAATCCTGGTAGAACCTGAAAAACATGATCATTGCTCCGGTGGATTCTATCATAAAGGTGTATTTTATGACCAAAGTTATTAACCTTAATATGCCGCCGTATCTGTCCACGTTTAAAGTATTGGCCACCAATATTCTATTTCTTAACGTTATCCTTCTCCCTGAAAGCATGGCGAAAAACGTTGTCAATGTCATTATGCCAAGTCCACCAATTTGAATTAAAATCAATATCACCAATTGACCAAAAAGAGTAAAAGCGTGCGGAGTATCAACTACTATTAAACCCGTTACACAAGCGGCAGACGTCGAAGTAAACAAAGCGTCTACCGGTTTTATCCCGTGTGTGGTAGAAAAGGGCAGCATCAACAGCAATGTGCCTGTGAATATGAGAGCTGCGAATGTCAACAACAACAAGTATTCCGGTGATATCTTGCTAAAAAACGCCCAGGCTTTTTTCATATAAATTCATATCACTTCTTTAACTTATAACCGTTTAGCATCTTTTCGGCTTCTTTTACCACTGTGTCTTTTTCAGCCTTTATTTCAAATTTGTCCTGAGAATTTCTTAACTTCATCTCAACTTTTCCATTTTTCAAGTTTCTTCCAACGGTAATTCTCAAAGGAATTCCTATTAAATCTGCGTCTTTGAATTTAAAGCCTCCAGAAACTTCTCTATCGTCTAAAAGTACGTCTAAAGCGGAATTTTTTAAGGATTCATAAAGTTCTTTTCCGAAGTTCATTTGCTCTTCGTCAGAAGAATTGACCACCGTTACAATCACTTCAAAGGGGGCTATTGAGCGCGGCCATATCATACCGTTTTCATCGTGATACTGTTCGACCACCGCTGCCATAGTCCTACTGACTCCCCAACCGTAACATCCCATTACAAAAGGTTTTTGTTCCCCATTTTTATCCACATAAAAGGCCTCGAGTTTTTTGGAATACTTAGCACCAAGTTTAAAAATTTGTCCAACTTCTATGCCTTTTTTCATTTTTAAGGGTGCACCACACTTTGGGCATCTGTCACCAGCCGTCACTTTTTTCATGTCAATCCACTCAGAAACTTTGAAATCCCTGTCAAAATTGGCGTTTACGTAATGGAATCCTTCTTTCATTCCACCTACAATGAAATTCTTCATACCCTTTACTGAAAAATCGGCAAAAATTTTAATCTCGGCGCCCACTGGGCCAAGATAGCCAACTGGCACCTTTAGGGCATTTTGTACTTCTTCGGGAGTAGCCTTTCGAATTGTTTGATCTTTAAAATGGGACTTTAGCTTTGCTTCATTTACTTCTAAATCTCCCCTGATCAAAGCCATAAATATGCCGTTTCGCCCAACGTAAACCATACTCTTAACTATTTTTTCTTCGCTTACTCCCAGAAATTTCGTCAAGTCTTCGACGCTCCTGACATCAGGTGTGCTGATGAGCTTAAGCTCTTCTTCTTTTTCACTGGAAATCGGATAATCAGGCTTGTATTCAGCCTTTTCATCCGTTGCCGCGTATCCGCACTTATCGCAGTAAAGTATGTTTGATTCTCCATTTTTGGCCAAAACTGTGAATTCGTGAGAGTTATTGCCGCCAATGGCCCCTGTATCGGCCTCAACGGCAAAATATTCCAGATCCATTCTCTCGCATATCCTAGAATACGCCCTGTACATATCACGATACGTTAAGTCCAGGGATTCGTCATCTGAATGAAAGCTATAAGCGTCTTTCATTATGAATTCTCTGCCTCGCAACAACCCAAAGCGAGGTCTTATTTCGTCTCTATACTTCGTGTTGATCTGGTAAAGGGTTACGGGCAATTGTTTGTACGATTTTAACTCGCCTTTTACCAAAGTTGTGATCATCTCTTCATGAGTGGGACCCAGGGTGAATTCTCTTTTGTTTCTGTCCAAAAACTTGATCATTTCAGGGCCGTAATCTTCCCACCGACCAGTTGCCTTCCATATTTCCGCTGGTTGCATTATAGGCATTAACAGTTCTTGGGCTCCGATAGCGTTCATCTCTTCCCTGACTATTTGCGTTATCTTTTGCAAAACTCTCAAACCAAGAGGAAGATAAGTGTAAACACCCGCTACGGTCTTTCGTATGAAGCCGGCCCTTATTAAAAGTTCTTGGCTTTTTACATCGGCATCAGATGGTACTTCTTTGAGAGTTGGCGCGTAAAGTTGTGACCATCTCAAAAGGATTACCCCCTTAATCTTTTTCTATTTTTTCGGCAATGGAATCCATAATTTTGAAAAATTCCGTATCCAGTGCTGAAAAGAGATTCCCATTATCCGACGCCTCTTCAATTTTTGGTTCAAATGGCAATACCCCGAGGCATGGAACTTTCAGTTGTGTTTCTATTGCTACCGGGTCTGCATTTCCAAATGGATACGATTTCTTTCCACACTCATCGCAAACAAAATAGCCGCTATTTTCCACAAAACCTATTACCCTGGTACCAAGCTGATTGTAGTAAGCCGTCGCGCGGGCAGCGTCCATTATGGCCAACGAGTTTGGCGTGGTTACTATGATAGCGGCATCCAGATCCATATTTTGGTTTATACTTAAAGCAGCGTCACCTGTACCCGGAGGAAGATCTACTATGAAATAATCCATCTCGGGCCAAGCTGTAAATTGGAGCAGTTCTACAATTGCCTTTGAAACCATGGCGCCTTTCCAAATAACCGGTGTTTCTGGATCTACAACGTATCCCAAAGACATGGAATATATTCCGTTCTTTTCATTTGGAATTATCATATTCTTTTCTTTATCCGCACGCGCTGGTTGTTGCAAACCCAGCATTCTTGGAACATCTGGGCCATGAATGTCGGCATCAAAAAGGCCCACTTTGTTTCCTCTACGATTTAGTGCGATAGCCAACGAAACGGCAAACGTACTTTTTCCAACTCCACCTTTTGCACTGAGAACGGCTATTCTTTTTTTCGCGTTTGACACGAAATGCTTTTGCTCAACGGTTGTGCCCTTTTCTTGAACGGTAGATATTTTGACCTCAAAACCGCCTTTTGCCAATTTTTGTCTTATTTCATCGTAAATAATCTTTTTCTTTTCGTCGGAAGCCGTTCCGAGATTCAAAAGTATTTCTATGGTTTTATCGTTCACCTTTACTTCTTTTACCACTTTAAAGTCTGTTATGCTTTTGGAATAGCCAGGATACTTTATTGTTGAAAGCACTTCCATGATCTCATCTTTGTTCAATTTAAATCGCCTCCACTTTGAAAATAAAAAATTTTAAATATTCGCTTTCTTTAATTCCCATGATAACGGGATGATCGTAACTTTGAAAACCAAAATGTACTACCTGCAATTTTTTGTGGGAATCTGACGTTGCGCTTTCAACCACTCTTAAAAACGTATTTCTATCGACGGCTGCTGAACAAGAAGATGTCGCCAGATATCCACCATCTTTCAGGATTTTCATCGCTCTAAGATTTATTTCTTTGTACCCTCTTAACGCGGAAGACAGCTCATTTTTTCTCTTGGCAAAGGCTGGAGGGTCCAAAATTATAAGATCGAAAAACTCTCCCTTCCTTTCCAGCTTTCTTAACTCATCAAAGCCATTTCCGACAAGGAATTTATAACCACTTTTTACGTTGTTAACGTCAAAAATCCTTTCGTAAACATCCCTTGCCCTCGAAGAGCGATCGATGGAAAGTACATAGTCCGCTCCCCCCTTTATGGCATTTATAGAAAAATTGCCCGTGTAAGAAAAAACGTCCAATACTCTGCCTTTTGAAAAATTTCTGATTGCCTTCGCGTTGAAACGTTGATCTAAGAAAAAACCTGTTTTTTGCCCTAAAGTATCACAAAAATAAGCTGTCCCATCGTAACGAAATGGAATCAGTTCTTCACCTTTTCCCCTTACCCAACCGATTGAATCGCTTAATCCCTCTCTTTTTCTTGCCCTTCCTTCGCTCTTTTCAAATATCCCATCCACATTTAAAAGTTCTTCAAAGGCGTCCAAAATTTCCTCTTTTTTTCTTTCCATACCCAACGTGTTGAATTGAACCACAAGATGTTTTCCAAAGAGATCCGCCACCACTCCAGGCATGCCATCTGCTTCTGAATGAATAAGGCGAAATGCGCCATCAAATTCATTCCTGTTTTCAAGCGCTTTACTTATTTTTCCAACAAAGAAGTCTTTGTCTATCTTTTTAGGTAAATGGCTTAAAAGTCTCACCGTTATAATGGATTTATCGTTTACATAACCTCTCCCAACGTAGTTATTTGAAAAATCGAAAACATCACATATTTCGCCATTATTATGCGAAGAAATTTCAAGTATTTCGTTCTTGTATACCCAGGGGTTGATCCAACCAACCTTTTTTACACCTTTTTTCAGCCTTACTTTAATTTCGATCAGTCTCCTTTAAACTTCTTTAAAAAATCACTTTTGAATTCAGAAAATTCCCCGTTTTCAATGGCACTTCTTGCCTTTTGCATCAATTTGTGTAAAAAGTATATGTTATGGTACGTTGCAAAGATCATGGCAGTAGATTCTTTTTTCTTGAAAAGATGATGGATGTAAGCTTTAGAGTAATTTCTACACACCTCACAATCACACTCATCATCCAACGGCGAATCATCCAAGGCGTACGCAGCGGATTTAATGTTTAACCTACCATGAGATGTAAAAACAGCTCCATGCCTTGCCAATCTTGTTGGCAAGACACAATCCATCATGTCAACACCTCTTTCAATGGCCTCAAGCATCAAAACCGGATCGCCAACTCCCATTAAATACCGTGGCTTGTTTTCCGGCATCAAAGGCATTATAACATCTAACATTTCAATGGTTTTCTCAAAAGATTCCCCAACGCTCAATCCACCTATTCCGAAACCATCAAAAGGCATAGAAGTTATTTCTTTTGTGCTTATGATACGAGTTTCTTTGAAAAAACCTCCTTGCGTTATTCCGAAAAGCGCCTGATCTTGGCGTGTATGATATTCTAACGCTTCTCTTGCCCACTTGGTGGTCCGTCTTAAAGAAATTTCGGTGGCTTTCATATCGTTTCCGGGAGCCAAACACTCATCCAACACCATCGCTATGTCTGAACCTATCGTTTGTTGAATACGCATAACTTTTTGAGGTGTAAAACGGTGTGTGGAACCATCCAAAGGAGAACGAAAATTAACGCCATCGTCATCTATTTCAACGTGTTTTGAAAGACTGAAAAGCTGAAAGCCTCCGCTATCGGTAAGAATCGGAATGTTCCACGAAGCGAATTTGTGGAGTCCCCCGAATTTTTCTAACACGTCCGTTCCAGGTCGAAGGTAAAGGTGAAAAGCGTTGGCAAGAACAATCTGGCTGCCCGCTCTTTTTACGCACTCGTGGGGACACATCTTTACAGCCCCATTTGTTCCAACGGGCATAAAAACTGGAGTTTCAACATCCCCATGTGTTAAGTGTAGAATCGTTCTCCTGGCTTCTTTGTCTTTTTTTAAGATTTCGAATTGCATTCTTCGTTTTCTCCGTTTTCAACTTTGTTTTTCGTGAGCTTTAAGACTTCTTCAAATGGCAAAACGATTATTTTACCTTCGGGACTTCTCGCTTTAAGTGTCTTATGAAAGATGTTAAGTTCGCTCACAACGTACTCTTCGTCCTTATATTCTATTTTCTCTCCAACATCAGGCATATCTTTTAGTATTTCAAGATACGTATCATTTTCAAATGCCAAACAGCACAAGAGTCTTCCACACGCTCCAGAGATCTTGGAAGGATTTATCATCAACTGTTGAGCTTTCGCATATTTTAAAGTGATGCTCTTAAAATCTCTTTCAAAGAGAGAACAACACGTTTGCCTTCCGCACAATCCTATTCCGCCTATCATCTTAGCCGCGTCCCTTATTCCGACCTGACGAAGCTCTATCCTTGTTTTGAAGACAGTTGCCAATTCCTTGACAAGGGCTCTAAAGTCGACTCTTCCGTCCGCAGAAAAGAAAAAAACGAGTTTTGAACGATCAAGAACGTATTTCGCACGAAGCATTTTCATCGGTAACGCGTGTTCTACAACCTTTTCTTTAGATATTTCCAAAGCGATTTTGGCATCTTTATCATTTTGAGTTTGTGTGTCCATATCCTCAAAGGTTGCTTTTCTCAAAATTGCTTTTTCCACTTCTTCATCACTTTCTTCAAATACCTTAACTATTTCTCCTAGTTCCAAACCAAACTCGCTTTCCGCTATGACCATTTCACCACGTTTATACTCATCTTCAGAAGAAAATTTATGCACCTTTCCAACTCTATCAAAAGCAACTCCATACAATTTCAAAAGATCACTTCCTTTTCAAAGTGGCAAATTTCGTTAAAAGCAAAAAAATTCCCACTTCAACGTTCACCTTGCTACGATACCTTTTTTCTCTTACTTTTAAAATCCACTCTACATCGTTCATGCTTGGTTCTTCCATTTCCACGTAATTGCTCACGTAATTCGGGCGTTTCAATGCCTGCCAGTAACTCGTCTTTTTTAAAACCATAAGATCTTCAACTATTACAAGCACGGCTTCCAACAAAGCGTTAAAAACACTTAAAGAGTTTTTTGGATTCAACATGCTTTTCAACGCCTGATAAACTTCAACCACTTCTTTTTCTTTCAAAAAGAGTAAGAGTTTTTCAAAGAGAAATTCCAATTCGAAAGGTGGCATCTCTTCTTTGGAAAGCGCTTCCCTTTTTATAATTTCAACGATAGATGGAACGTCAACAGCACTTACAAGTAATTTATCAAGCCTTTCAACATTTTCGGATATGTACAACGCATGTTCTGCATCCTCAATCCAGAATTTCAATTCATTCGCGTTTATCATATCGACTTTTCCTTTTTCTATCAAGTCTTCAGCTTTGATATTCAAACTCAAAGAGATGAACCTACTCTTGATAGTGGAAAACATTTGAGAAAAGCTGGACGTGAAAAAGATGAATACGGCGTGCTCTGGAGGTTCTTCTGTAATTTTTAAAAGAGCCGATACTGCCTCAGGCGTTGAATTCGCGAATTCCTCTGACACGATGTACTTGTGCTTTGCGATTGATGGAGAATAGCTTAAAAAATCAGCTACTTTTCTGGCATCTTCAACTTTCACCTTTTCTCCATCACGATTTAACCACAAAAGATCGTACGAAGCGTCCTTTTCTTCAACACTTTCGATAAGTTTTTTCAAAAAAAACCTTTTTACCAACGTACCTTTTGCCTTTAAAAGCAATCGTGTTGGTCCATCACTTTCTACAATTTTTCTTACCCTTTCAACAACTGCTTTCATACTTTCCACGTTTCTGTGCCTTTCATCACCTGTAAATATCCATTAAGAGGCCATTTATCTTTCCAATTTTGGACGCGTAAAAAAGTGTGGAACGCTCGGCTTCAAATAATCTATTAGATATCTCTTCCAGTTCTTTATCAACGGCTTCGACTATGAAATACAACTTTGCCCTTCGTTCTTCTATGGAAGTTAGTTCATTCGTCCTATAAAGCCTTTTTTCGATTAATTTCAAGAATTCTTTGACTTTTTTCTTGTAATTTTCGAAGTTCTCCTCCGTTGGTGAACGAGAAAAATCATTTCCGCTTTGGACTATTTCGTCCATTAAAGTGGTTAAATCTTTTTCTTCTTCTTCGATTAAAAAATCGGCAAAGCCTTTGTTTTCAACTTTTGAATATCTTCCATGCGATCCCTTTATCTTTTTTTTGTTCTTTATCGAGCGAGAAGGTTCGTTTCCCATTGGATTAACGCGCAATTCTTGCCTCCTAAATCATTTTTGCTCGAAAAGCTTCTTTATCGACTTAACATAAGGATATCTTAAAACTCCCTTTTCGGTTATTATCGCATCTATCATGTCGGCATCTGTAACATCAAAGGCTGGATTGTAAACTTTAACGCCATCTGGTGCTATTTTAACGCCTTGAACGTGAGTTACTTCTTCATGCGATCGCTCTTCTATGGGGATTTCGCTGCCATTTTTTATACTTACGTCTATTGTTGAAAGCGGCGCGGCCACATACACCTTAACACCGTGTTTTTTGGCCAAAGACGCCAACGAATAAGTTCCTATTTTGTTTGCCGTATCACCATTTGCGGCTATTCTATCGGCACCAACTATTATCGCATCGACTTTTCTCGTTTTCATAACCCAGCCAGCCATATTATCACAAATTAGCGTTGTGTCAACTCCGAGCTTTAAAAGTTCCCATGCGGTCAGACGAGCTCCCTGCAGGTAAGGACGTGTTTCGTCAACAAAAGCGTGCACGGTTTTACCGTGATCTAGCGCCGCATGAATAACGCCCACGGCGGTTCCGTAATCTACGGTGGCAAGCGCCCCGGCATTACAATGCGTTATAACGGTTACATCTTGCGGAAAAAGCTCTTGACCGTAATTTCCCATTCTTTTGTTGACCTCGATGTCTTCTCGTGCTATCTTCTCCGCTTCATCATTTAAAAGGGATACGATCTCCTTCGCACTCTTAGATTGAGAATGAATTTCAAGAAATTTGGAGTGCATTCTTTTTAACGCCCAAAAGAGATTAACCGCTGTTGGTCGTGTGTTGGCAAGTCTTTCTTTAACTTCTTCCATCTTCGCCACACTTAAATCCTTTTCGTTTTCCATCGCCCCAAGAACGTATCCAAATGCGGCCGAAGCGCCTATTGCCGGAGCACCACGAACTATCATATCTTTTATGGCTTTCGCCACACACTCGGAAGTTTGGCATTTTACGTACTCCTCAACATGAGGTAATTTTCTTTGATCTATGAGCTCCAAAGTAGAACCATTCCATTTCATGGTGATTGTAGAAATCAACTTTTTTTCATTCCTTTCTTCATTTATTTTGATTCGTTTGAAAACAAAAATGGATCGCCTTGAAGATATTTTACCATCTTAAAAACTTTTTTATTCTTTTTCGCTATTCATCATCTTTTCAAGTGCTCCCATTATCATTGAAAGCCCGGTTTTGTTTTCGCCTCCACGGGGTAAGATAATATCGCATTGATATTTCTGAGGTTCAATGAAACTTCTAAAAGCTGGCGCAACGAACTTTCTATATTGAGATATGATGGAATCAACCGATCTTCCTCTTTCTTTCGTATCTCTTTCTATTCTTCTTATAAGCCTTTCATCAGCGTCTTCATCGACGTATATGCTGAGATCAAAAAGATTTCTTATCTTTTCATTGTAAAGGACTAAAATACCTTCAACGATTACCAACTTTCTCGGAGAGACACGCACTGTTTGAGAAGAATTACGCCTGTAGGTAACAAAACTGTAAGTGGGAACTTCTATTTCTTTTCCGCTTTTTAACTCCCTTAAATGTCTGAAAAAAAGATCAAAATCAAAAGCCATTGGAGAGTCGAAATTCACTTCGCGGGGGTCTACACCGTCTTCCAGATCTTTGTAGTAATTGTCCATATTCAAACATATGGCTTTTTCATTAAATTTTTTTACTATTTCCCTTGCGACAGTTGTCTTTCCCGCGCCACTCCCACCAACTATCGCAACAAATATACTCATTATTAACGCTCCCTTCATCCAACAAGTTTTAAGTATACAGTCAAATTCTACCACCATTGAAGTGACAAAATGGAAATTTAACGTAAAAAGCCGTTGAAGGCGCATTGAAATCGTCTCCATTTTACTTTCATCGTTATCGTTGTAGTTTTTGGTTTTAAATGCGAAACGGATTTCAGTAAAAATGTGATAGAATTGGTTAGACCTGGACTCAGAGGCGGGATAAATCACCCCCTCTTGGTTCAATATTTATTTGGAGGTGTCACAATGGATAAACAAGAAAAGGAAAAGATCATCGAATCTTACAGGATTCATGAGGGAGACACGGGTTCAGTAGAGGTACAGGTAGCGCTTTTAACATCCAGGATTTCCCACCTTACTGAACACTTGAAGACTCACCCAAAAGATTTTCACTCAAGGCGTGGGCTCTTAAAAATGGTTGGTAAAAGAAGAAGACTTCTTAGGTATTTGCGAGAAAGAAAGCCAACCGTTTACAAAGAATTGATCGCAAAATTGAATTTAAGACGGTAAATTTTTTTACGGTAAAGAGCGGGGTATTCCCGCTCTTTAAGTCTAAAATCTAGAATTGGCAAGATATTCATGATGACGAATTCAAGAGGTGATCTGATGTATAGAGTTTGGAAAAAAGAATTCCATGGGAATGAACTTGTGATTGAAAATGGAAAGATGGCCAAACAAGCTGACGGGGCTTTTGTTGTAAGTTACGGTGATTCCAAAATGCTTGTAACGGCCGTGATGGATAAGAAAGCAAAAGAAGGATTGGATTTCTTTCCACTCACTGTGGAATACCAGGAGAAATTTTACGCTGCGGGAAAAATACCAGGTGGCTTTATAAAAAGAGAAGGAAGACCTAGCGAAAATGCAATTCTTTCCGCGAGAATGATAGACAGGCCTATTCGACCTCTTTTTCCAAAGGGATTCAAAATGCCAGTTCAAATAGTGGCGACAGTTCTGTCTGTTGATCCTGACAATCCGCCGGATATTCTTGGAATTATTGGAGCTTCGTTGGCTTTAAATGTTTCTTCCATTCCCTTTGAAGGAATTGTCGCAGGCGTTAGAATAGCCCTGATAAATGGAGAATACGTTTTCTTCCCATCCGATGAAAAAGCGGAAAACGCGAAAATAGATCTGGTCGTTGCCGGAACAAAAGACGCAATTACCATGGTTGAAGGTGAAGCCGATGAAGCCGAAGAAGAAATAATGGTAGAAGCGTTGATGAAAGCGCACGAGGCTATAAAAGAATTGATAAGTTTCGAAGAAGAAATACTTTCTGAATTTGAAGTTGAAAAATTTGAATTCACACCTCCAACGCTTGACGAAAGTATCAAAAAGAGACTGGAAGAAAAGGTAAATATCGATGAATTGGAAAAAAGGCTCCTTACTCAAGGAAAATTGGCGCGCGACAAGGAAATAGAAGCGTACAAAAACGATGTGGTAGATTCTCTAATGAGCGAAATTGAAGAAGAGGATAACTATGAAGAAGATGATTTAAAAAGCTTGAAAACACTTCTTTACGATGAATTCGAAGAAATGGTTAAACACACCATGAGAAGAATGATAGTCGAAAAAAACAAAAGGGTTGATGGAAGAACTCCTGACGATATAAGGCCCATAACTTGTGAATTAGATCTTCTTCCTCGTGCACATGGAAGCGCACTTTTTACACGTGGAGAAACGCAAAGTCTCGGAGTTGTAACGCTGGGAGCTCAAATGGATGTGCAGGTTATAGACACTTTGCTTGAGGAAGGCGAAAAACGATTTATGCTTCACTATAATTTTCCACCATACAGCGTTGGAGAAACTGGAAGGTTTGGCAGCCCAGGTAGAAGAGAAATAGGGCACGGTCACCTTGCCGAAAGAGCCTTAAAGAGGATGATACCTTCAGAAGATGAATTTCCTTACACGATAAGAGTCGTTTCTGAGATTCTTGAATCGAACGGTTCATCTTCCATGGCAACCGTTTGCTCCGGATCGCTTTCTTTGAGAGCGGCTGGTGTTCCAACAAAATCTCACGTCGCTGGAATTGCCATGGGGCTAATTTTCGAACCGGATAAATGGGTGGTATTAACCGATATATTGGGAATGGAAGACCATTTGGGTGATATGGACTTCAAAGTTACAGGAACAAGAAAGGGAATAACCGCCTTTCAAATGGACGTTAAAGTAGGAAATGTTTCTGAAGAAATAATGAAAATTGCTTTGGAAAAGGCAAGAATCGCAAGAAACAAAATATTAGATCTCATGTACGAAACCATTCCCGAAGCGAGAAAGAATCTTTCACCTTACGCTCCGATAATAAACTTAACGAGGGTACCTGTCGATAAAATAGGTGAACTGATAGGTCCCGGTGGGAGAAATGTGAAAGCTTTGTCTGAAAAACACGACGTGGAGCTTCAAATCCAAGAAGACGGTCGTGTTCTCGTTATTGGAAATGATCTTAAAAAAGTTAAAGAAGCCTTGAAAGAGATCGAAGATATGAACAGAGAAGTAAAGGTGGGAGAAGAATTTTTGGCAAAAGTTACCAGGGTGGAACCATACGGGTTTTTTGCCGAACTCTTTTCTGGAAAGATAGGTCTGGTACATGTTTCCAAGATGGGAAGGCACGTTAGAAATGTTAAAGATGTTGTCCATGTTGGAGACAGTGTAAAGGTAAAAGTTACAGGCATAGATGCGGCTGGAAAAATACAACTAAGTCAAATAACAACCGAAGATGAAAGAGCCCATCACGGTTACCATAACTCTAACCACACCTATAATTCCAAAGAACATAGAGGGAGGCTTAACGACAAAAAAGATGAAAAGTGATTTTCATTCAGAAGATTTGAGAAACGGTTCGAAACTTCTTACAAAAGACATGCCATTTTTTAGAACTGTCACCTTAGGAATTGGAGTTAACGTTGGGGCCGCAGACGAAGTGAAAGAAAACAGCGGAATTTCACACCTTATAGAACATTGTGTGTTTAAAAGAACGAAAAATTTTGATGGTTACACGTTGAAAAAGAAAATAGAAAGCGTTGGAGGGACTTTAAACGCTTTCACTTCAAGGGAATACACTCTTTTTTACGCAAAAGTGCCTGATTTTGCTTCTGAAGAGGCTTTTAACGTGATTTACGATCTTGTGAGTGCGCCTCTTTTTCTGGAAGAAGACGTTGAAATGGAGAAAAACGTGGTTTTGGAAGAGATAGCGATGTACGAAGACGATCCGATGGATCTGGCAAGCACAAATCTTCTCAAAGCATTGTGGGGAGAAGATAGTCCTTACGGACGTCCAATAATAGGAAGAGTGGAAACGGTGAAAAATTTACATTCTCAAGATCTAAAAAAATTCCATTCTCTTCACTACGTACCTTCCAGAATGACGTTATCGATTCTTGGAAATCTTGAAGCGTGTAACATAGGAGAATTCGTTCAAAGAATGGAAAAGCTTCAAGATTCAAAAGTAACGGAAACAAAAAGTCATCCTAAATCTACAAAACCGCTAAACGTCGTTACAACAAAAAGAGATCTTAAACAGGTCAACGTTTCTTTGGCAGTGCCAACGGTTGAAAAATCCGACCCAAGAAATTATCCACTTGCCATTATAGCCACCATATTGGGCGGTGGAATGAGCTCTATGCTTTTTGAAGAAGTTAGAGAAAAAAGCGGATTGGTGTATTCAATATCATCTTCCAATCAATCCAACAGGTTAAGTGGATATTTTTCGATAGATTTCTCAACCTCACCACAAAAGATTTTTGAGGCAGTTGACAAGATCAAAAATGTTTTGTCTAACTTCCCAAAAAGAGTCCACAATTACATGGATTACGGTAAAAAAAGGCTTGAAGGGAAACTTTTGACTTCTACAGAGTCAACCTTTTCTACTATGTTGATGATGATAGACGATCAGTTTACCCTCTCAAGGGTAAGAAAATTAGAGGAAACAATCAAATTCTTGAGAGAGGTAAAAGAAAGCGACATTCTTAAAGCTTTTGAGGAATTTTTTTGTAAAAAATGGACACTTTCGGCAGTTGGACCAGAAGGAAATTACGTTGAAAGCTTAAAAAAGCACGAATTCGAGGTGAATCTTGATGGCGGCAATTGAATGGAAACCTTTGGAAGACATAAAGGATGGGGACGTGTTGGCCGAAGATCTTTACGACGGCACGTCTTTTAAAGTGTTGCTTTCCAAGGGAACCAGGCTTAACGAAGAAATACTTAAAAACCTTGAAAAGAGAGAGATACTGTGGCTTCCAATTGAGGGCAAAAAAAGCGAACTGGAAGAACTTAAAAGTTCAATAGATTTTGACGAAGAGCTTCTAAAAGTTGAAGAACCAATCGCCCCCGGAATAAAATTTTCAGTCCCGGATGAAATGTACAGAGGTATTATTACTTCCTTCAAAGATCTGGCCGACCAACTTAAAGTTGGGGAAAGAGTTGATACCGAAGCGGTTGAGAGGACCCTTGGTTCGGTGGTAGACGATTTGATAACGCAAGAACAATACGTTGTCAACCTTTTTAGAAAACACGTAAGTGGTTACCTTTACAAGCATGGAATAAACACTTCCATTTTATCTGTCATGATAGGTTGCGCGCTTTCTATGTCCAGGTATCATTTAATTCCGCTTGCGAAAGCGGCACTTTTTCACGATATAGGCTTGATGTTTCTCAAGGATCCAAAATACGTTGACATTGGTGGAACCTCTAACAGGGATAAATTGCTTCAGCACACAACAATAGGGTACAAAATATTATCATCAAAGGGAATAATAGAAGACAGGGAAATATTGGATGCCGTCTTGGAACATCATGAGAAATTCGATGGAACAGGGATTCCATTTGAAAAAAAAGGTGACGATATAAACTTTTACGCTAGAATAGTGCAGGTTGCAGACGCGTATGATTCTCTCACATCAACAACATCCGAGGCTCTCAATTTGAGTCCCTACCAGGCATTAAAATGGATCTTATCGCGTTCAGGTAAAGATTACGATCCTTATGTGCTAAACGCCTTTGTAAAAGTGCTGGGAATGTATCCAACTGGAACAAAAGTAAAACTGAACAACGGAAAAAATGGGATTGTTATCAGAACAAGTGGAGCTGGTCTTTTGGTTCCCGTTGTTCTGGTTGACGATGTGTTGGTAGATTTATCAAAAGAAAAAGATCTTTGGATAGAGTCCGTTGTAGAATGAGCCTTCGCTAAAGAAGGCTCTCTTCGTTTTCCTTTGATTTTTCCTTCTTTTTAGAATTGCTTCCACTTGCCGAAAATGTTAAAAGAAACTTATCGAAAAAAATTTAAATGTTAAAAAAAGCTTATAAAAAAAAGCGTAATATGATTTCGGTACATTTCACAACATGAAGGAGTGATACACGATGATCAATGTGGACGTGTTATCTTACACTTTGGCAATAGTCATGTTTCTTGGAATGATCTCGTACCTGTTTGGTGAAAGGATGCACATTTCATACATCCCAATATTGATAGTTGTCGGAATGATATTTGGTCCGATTTTAGGCACGATAAACAGAGAGATGGCTCATTACATCTTTGATTACGTGCGTGTTTTTGGATTGGTGATCATCCTCTTCACCGAAGGCCATGATTTGAAATGGCCATTGTTAAAAAAACACATGGCTACGATAGGCATGCTCGATACCGTTGGCCTCCTCATAACAGCCTTGATAGCCGCCTTCGCTTTTTCATGGTTATTCCACGTTCCATTCGTCGTTGGCTTTTTATTTGGAGCCATAATATCCGCTACGGATCCGGCAACATTGATTCCACTTTTCAAACAGCACAAGGTTAACGAAGATATAAAAACAGTCATAGTTACAGAGTCTATCTTCAACGATCCTCTCGGTATAGTTTTGACAACTTTGGCGATCGCATTTCTGCTTCCAAACGCACAAAGCGCTCACTTCTTGGAATCTTTTGCGAAATTCACAGGTCTTTATCCTGCAGCTGTCCTTTTCTTTCTTTATGAAGTTGGTGTGTCAATAGCAATTGGAATAGGGCTCGGAATACTCGGCTATTGGCTCATAAGATGGTTAAAATTGGAAAGAACGCCTGTTATTTACGCACTTTCATTGGCATTTGGAGGATTTTTCATTGGGGAATATTTCCAAGCTTCTGGATATCTTGTGGCGACTACCATTGGAATAGTGCTTGGCAACCACAAAATTTTCTTCAAGAGATTTGGTGAATCTAAAAGCGTTCAGCAGGCTCTGGATTTTGAAGTCAGGTTTAACGAAATACTTTCAAACCTCTCAACGGTTTTCATTTTCTTGTTGTTGGGAGCAAGCTTGGATTTAAAGATCATAGGGGCGAATCTCGTTCTTGGACTTATCATAGCGGGTGTAGTTATTTTCGTTGCAAGGCCACTCGCTGGAACAACACTTCTTCCGTTAAAAAAATGGTCATGGAGGGAATACCTTTTTATTTCTTTTGAAGGCCCTAGAGGTGTTGTGCCGGCCGCTCTTGCAAGCTTACCACTTAGTCTGGGCAGGCTTTATCACAATTCCCAACTTGTAAGCTGGGGCGAAACTATACTGAGCGTTACCGTCATAGTAGTTTTGACTGCGGTTATAGTAGAAACGCTCTGGGTTGGACCATTCAAAAAGAAACTCCTTAAAGATTGAACTCTCATAGCATCGAATATTCAACGTTAAAGCACTTGTCAAAACAACAGAAATAAAGGTGGTTGTACAAAATACAACCACCTTATCATTTGCATGTTCATCTGTAAGACCAATACGAAGGATCGTCTTTCTTCAAAAAATCAACCCATTCTTTCCACATCAACGGCGAAGTTTTGTGGGGATGAACTTCGTATAATTTGTCAGCGTAAACGTAAAATTCATGTCTTGACTCAACCAAAAACGCTTTTATTTCCGAAAGGGGCAACGCGTTGTTTCCAAGTTTTACCGAATCCCTTTTCAGAATGATTTTAACTTCTTTACCATTTACAGATGCCTTATCTTCAATTGGAAGTTTTGAAGTATTTGAAGGATAGATTGAATCATGCAATTCTCTCACCTGTTTAACAGTTGGCTTTATCCACGTTTTACCGCATTTTTCACATAAAAATCCTTTTTTGAATGATTTCAAAGACGAAATGCTACCACATTCTGGACAACTCCAAAGGTAGCTTTCTATTCCACGATAATCTTTGTAAGTTAAAGAAGGTGGAATGGTATCTTTTAAAATAAAATCGAAAGCCTTTTTGTACTCTTTGAAATTCACAGCTTTTCCTATAAAAACATCCACGTTTCCCTTTTGAAATTTAGATGCCCATCTTGGCCACATCAAGTGCGCTCTTTCTATTCTAACGGGCAAGACGGGTACCTTTAAACTTTCAACCAATCTATCCACGCCATTTTTCACTTTTAATGGTCTTCCATCCCAACTTCTTTCATTTTCCACAAAAATTCCAACCACGCCGCCCTTTCTCAAGGCTCTCAACATTTTCATAACCGCAGAAGAATCTGCCGTGTAACGCTTAATTGGAAACATTCCAACTTTGTCTATGAGCCATTTCATACGTTCGTAATGTGCCCAGCTTAAGGGAGCCTTCATGTACACGTTCATTGCGTCCATGATGAAAAACGGATCGAAATAGCAATTGTGGTTTGATACCACAAGAAAAGGTGGAGTTGGCACGTTTTCTTTGCCATAAGCTCTAACATCGTAGAAGAATTTTATTAAAAACTTTCCTATCATGTAAAGGAATACGAATAAAAATGGAGGATCTTTTGCCTCATCAACACTCCATTTTTTCATTGGAAAGAAAAATGGAGTCATACTCTTGTATTTTTCAAATTCTTGAAATTTACCCTTTAGTTTTTTCTCTTCAAAAATTATTATCAAGAATAAAATTATGAACTCCCACAAGATCAGTGGAAGGGATAACAAATTAAAAGATATTGACAGCCCCAAAGTGTAAACAAAGTAACCAAAGTATATTGGGTGACGCGACATAGAATAAGGTCCACATGTAACCAAAAGCTTTGGAGATTTTTTTCCAAAAAATGGCAAACCCAATCCAACAATCACCAAATAAGAAGTTGCCAATCCACTCCAAAACAGACCAAATAAAATGAAAAACCACCCCCACCAATAATGAGGATGGAATGAAGTGTAAATATCAACAACAATTATGCTCACTGTTGGAATTGCTAACCAATACAATACAAACTTCAATGCGATATTTCTTTTCATTCATGTACACTCTCCCGCTGATCATCTTGTTCCCATATTTCTAAGAATTTGACCTATTTTTGGAAGAAAGTCCTTTTTCCTCGACATAACATTTTTTAAAGTTAAAGGTTGAGTACCAGAAACTACTGAGTTGAGACAAGCTTGATCTCCATCTACGAAAAGATCACTACCATTTTCGAAGACGTTTGTAAACAGGACAAAAAAGCAATCCAACCCCGCGTTCTTTCTGATCTTTTTTATTTCATTTCGTATCTCTTGAGATCTTTTTCTATCGTATTCAAACGATGGGATCATAACTTGAGAAATCATGATGTTTTTCCCAAAAAGAACGTATCTTTTAACGTCGCGGCTTAATATTTCTTCAAGGGAAAGCCCTTCTAAGTTCATGCCAGCGTTTATAAGATTCATTCCGTAATTTTTAACATCAACTCCAGCGATATCTGCCAAATGTTTAGCCATTTTAACATCAATATCTGTAGTCGTTGATAATCTTAAGACCAAAGTGTCAGACAATATGCCACTTAAAAGGGCACCAGCGATCTTCCGAGAAGGTTTTATATTGGAATCAACGAATTTTTTGGATATTATCGTGGAAGTAGAGCCAACCGGATCGTTCAAAAACTTAACGGGACGAAGCGTGTTAATGGTTCCAAGGCGGTGATGGTCTATTATTTCCAATATTTCAGCCTCTTCAATTCCATCAACGGCTTGGGAAAATTCGTTGTGATCTAAAAGGATCACAGATTTATGCACTTCTTCCATGAGCGTTGTTCTTGTAACCACACCTAAAAGTTTATTTTTTTCATCGACAACGCAAGCGCTTCTGAACTTTGAAGAATACACCAATTCTTTTGCATAACTTATCGTGTCTTCCATATTGATTTTGGGAACATCGCCGGTCATTATCATCTTTGCTGGAAGTGAGAGATTTATCATCTTTCCCACGCCAAACGCATCAAGTGAAGTCGCAAGCAAAGATGTGTTATGCTGCCTTGCTTCATGTATTACCCTTTCTCCAACTGGAGCACCATCGGCAACTATGAGAGCGGCTATTCCATGACCTATCAATGCGAGCTGAGCCGGTTCGTTGTCTCCAACAACCGCCACGTCTTCATGCGACAACTTTGAAAGCGCCACGTGCAGAGCGTCAACAACTGTATAGACCTTTCCATTCAATTTTTCATGGGCTTTCACAAATAGCTTGGCTTTTAAAATTTCTGCCAAAATCTCAAGCTCTATTGGCGCAACACGTAAAGGCTCTATTTTCAGTCTCCGCACGTACGCCTTAGCCAATCCCCTTTCACTCACAAGTCCCTTAAGCGTTCCTTCTTCATCTACTATTGGAACGTTCTTCACATCGTATTCATCCATTAAGGAAACGATGTTTACAGTTGGAACGTCTTCCAAAGCACTAACCACTGGCGGTAATTTCATATCAGAAACCCTTGCTTCAACATCCTCTACAAACAAAGGAGGTTCTATTCCAAAGTAGGAAAGTGCGTACTTGGTTTCTGAATTTATCTCTCCACATCTGGCGGCGGCATATTTGCCTTTTTCAAAATGGTTGAGAAAATCTTCGTAACCTATTGCGCTACAAATACTATCCGTGTCTGGATTTTTGTGACCTATTATCAGTACTTTAGACGTTTTTAACTCCCCCCTTTAGATGTGTCTCTAAGAGTAGCAAATCAGTTGGAGTTACACCCTGAATTTTTGAAGCCTCTCCCAAATCTTTTGGCCTATTTTTCATCAGCTTTTGCCTCGATTCAGTTGAAAGGCCTATCACTTTCATGTAATCAAAATTATCTGGTATCTTTATCCTTTCAAGTTTTTGAAGTTTTTTAACGCTTTCCAATTCTTTTTGGATGTAACCGCCGTACTTTGCTTCTATTTCCAATTCCTTTATCACCTCAAAATCTTCAAGAGGCTCCGAATCGTACTTCTTCACGTCTGAATAAGTTACATTTGGAGCACGAAGCATTGTAAGAAGTGAAATGTTTTTATCTGTTTTCAACTTTTTCCTCAGTTCTTGTGGAACTTTCATACGAATTTTTTCAAGTCGTTTCAAAGATCTTCTGACTTCTTGCTCAATTCGCAGAGTTCTTTCGTAAAAATCTCTGTTAACCATCCCAACTCGATAACCGTATTTTGCCAGCCTTAAATGGGCATTGTCGTCTCTTAACAACAATCTGTATTCTGCGCGGGAAGTAAGCATCCTATACGGTTCATCCACACCCTTAGAAGTTATATCATCTATCAACACACCAATATAAGCTTCATATCTCTTTAACACTATTTGTTCTTCTCCACGTAGCTTTAGTCCCACATTTATGCCAGCCATAATTCCCTGACCTGCCGCTTCTTCATAACCACTTGTTCCGTTAATTTGTCCAGCAAAATAAAGATTTTCAATCACTTTTGATTCAAGTGTTGGATATAATTGGGTTGGATCTGCAAAATCGTATTCCACAGCGTAAGCTGGCCTTACGATTTTCGCGTGTTCCAAACCCTTCAAAGTATGAAGCATTTCAACTTGCGCGTCGTAAGGTAAAGACGTGCTAAAGCCATTTAGATAGTATTCCAATGTGTTTTTGCCTTCTGGTTCTACGAAAAGTTGGTGTGAATCTCTATCTGGAAATTTTACGACTTTGTCTTCTATTGAAGGACAGTATCTTGGTCCTACCGAATGGATAAGCTTGATTTCTCCGTACATGGGGGAGAACTTCAAATTTTCTCTTATTATATCGTGAGTCCTTGGATTCGTCCTTGTTATGTAACAAGGATAATCTTTTGGTAAAACAACGGGCTCATCTCTGTAAGAAAAGGCCAACGGTTCATCCCAGGTATCTTGTCTTTCAAGAACAGAAAAATCTATAGAAGATTTCAGAATTCTTGGTGGAGTACCTGTTTTGAATCTTGATATCTTTATTCCAAGAGAAGTAAGATTTTCGGTAAGTCCCTCAGCGGGAGGTTCTCCCATTCTTCCAGCCGGAATTGACTTGGGCCCTATAAATATTTTTCCACCAAGAAAAGTGCCTGTTGTCAGTATAACGGCCTTACACTCGTATTTTATGCCAATGGCAGTTTCAACTCCAACCACCTTTCCACTCTTGACTAAAATCTTAGCAACTGTACCCTGTCGAAGGGTCAAATTCTTCTGCTCCAGCACAATTTTTTTTGCTGTAAGAGAATATTCGTACTTGTCCACTTGTGCGCGTAAAGCACGGACAGCAGGTCCTTTAGAAGTGTTTAATACTCTCACGTTTATCATAGAACTGTCCGTTATACGTGCCATTTCGCCGCCTAAAGCATCAACTTCGCGGGCAATTTGTCCCTTCGCTGGCCCTCCAATTGCGGGATTACATGGTGTCCATGCCAACGTGTCTAAATTTATACCGAAAAGTATCGTTTTCAGTCCTTGACGCGCTGTTGCCAGTGCAGCCTCCACCCCCGCATGGCCCGCTCCAACAACCGCTACATCATATTTTTCCATCTTAATCACCCTTCATCTCTTACAATCCTTTTGCATATATTTCTTACCATCTTTTTCATACACCGGCTTGTTCAAAAAGCGTGGAAGATAAATTCACTTTTTTGTAAAAACTTGACACTTTAGTTAAAAAGTGGTAATATAAAAAATAGCAAAAAGGCGGTGTTCATCACCGCCACCATTTCTTAGGTCCCTGGTGGGCTCAGGTGGACTCGAACCACCGGCCGCCCGGTTATGAGCCGGGAGCTCTACCAACTGAGCTATGAGCCCAAAGACGTTTAGATTATAAACTAATTAGCCGTCTATGTCAAGATGGGATGCGCAGGAAAAAGTGAGGTGATTGGAAACAATGGTTTACAAATCTGATCCAGTGAGAACCCTTCTTTCCAAGTATCCCAGATTGGTTATAATAAAGGCTGCATTTTATTTACTTAAAGAACACGAAGAAATAAATGTATCTACGTTGGAAAGAACGATACAAGAAGAATTTGAAAGATGTGAAAGCGGCTGAATAAAAAAAGACAAACAAGTATCTAAGCTAAAGTGAAGGTAACGTGAAAATAAGCGTTACCTTCAATCTTTTTCGGCTTTCAAATGTGTCAGGATGGCAGAGATTATTATCAGCGAAAAGCCCACTATTTGGACTTTTGAAAAATGATCTTTTAAAAGTAAATATGAAAAGACCGCTGCTGAAATCGGTTCTCCGGCATAGATAAAAGCCGATGGAACGGTGCCAACGTTCTTTTGATACTTCATCTGCATGATCAACGCCAAAAAGCTTGCAAAAAAAGATATGAAAAGGATCAACGTTACGTCGTTTAGATGCCATGAATCTTTTGAAAAATTGACGATGTAAAATGGAAGGTTTGCCAGAGTAATAAAACCCATTTGAAAGAAAGTAAGAGCTATGTACTTTTCTTCCAATTTTCGCGTGACTCCTGTGGTAAGAACCACATGAATGGCAAACGCAACTGCACAACCAATTGTCATAAGATCTCCTGTATTTAGTCGAAAAGCATTACCATTCATCTCAGAAAGATATATTCCCAAGCTCGCCATTCCCAGAGAAAAAAAGACTGAAAAATTCAAACGAGTCTTTTCTATAACAAGAGAAAAAAACGGAATGAGCACTATGTAAAGTGCCGTGATAAAACCGCTCTTTGATGAAGTCGTGTAGGTTAGTCCCCAGGTTTGAAGAATGTACGCCACTGAAATGAAAGTGCCAAGAAGCGTTCCTTCTTTCCACACGAATTTCAAATCACTTTTTATCTTTGGAAAGAATAAAAAAAGTATGAACAAATCTGCAAGAAGAAATCTGTAAAAATTAAGTGTGAAAGGAGAAAGATGTACGAGAACCATCTTTTCAAATGGAAAAGTTGCTCCCCATATTGTTACAAGTACACTTAACATTAAAGTGCTTTTTGATTTGATAGTCATTTAATTCCCCTTTTAGACTTTCGCGAGTACGTAGACCCAAACACTGGAGGCTCCACTTATCTTAAGTACTCTGGCACACTCGTTTAAAGTTGCCCCCGTCGTAAAAACGTCATCTATAAGCACTACATTTCCGGACGTTTTGTAGAGTTCATCGTCTAAAACGCCATACTTTCCAAAAACGATTTCTTTTCTTTTCTCTTTTGAAAGGCCAACTTGGTATTTTCTTTGCTTTTTTACTTCTAACAAAGTACGAAACGACACTCCACTTTTAATGGATACCTTTTTGGCTATCGTTTTCATGTGATCAAAGCCCTTTTCTTTAAGAGATTTAAAAGTCGGTGGGACGTAAGTTAAAACCGAGTTTTTCGGTGGAGGAAATACATCTAAAACTTCCATGAATTTATCTGCAAGAAAAGTGGACAAACTCCAACGAGCAGAGAATTTGTAAACTTTTACTATTTCTCCCATCACACCATCGTACGGTGCTCTAAAGAACATTGCATCGAAAAACCATTTTTTACTTTCTTCTCTTACGTAAGGAACCGCTCCTATTTTTCTTGCACACTCTTTACATATCACTTCACCTTTTTCCAACGTTTTGCCGCACAAAGGGCATCTTCTTGGAAAAAAAGTGTTCGCAATTTCACTTAAAAAATCTGCTTTTAACACACGCACGCCGCCATGTAACCCACTTCGCTATCGTAATCTCCACTCACTTCCCCACTAGTTGAATGATTTAAAATTTCAACCTTTCCCACCTTTAAATTCAACAAAGTAGCTACGGCTCCATAACCACACATGGTTATCCCATTTTTTGTTATAACCTCGTAAAGTAGTTCGACGTTTCTTTTGGAAATCGCGTCCATAACCATTTTATCTTTGATAAGAGTTTCTTCATGATTCTCGTAATGATTTAAATCTGTAGATGCCACAACCCAAAACCTTCTGTTCTTCAAAACTTCACTTAAAGCGTTTGAAAGTTTACTCATGCTTTCTTTTCTTTGATCTCCTAAACAGATGGGGAGAAGCTGAAAGCCTGTTCCAAGTGTGAATTGAAGAAAAGGAATTTGTACTTCTATGGAATGTTCCAGAATATGGCCATCGTAATCTAACGAAGCCATATTGAACTCGTTTACAAGCGAATGAGCGGCTTCTTCATCAACGCGTACCCTGCCCAAGGGGGTGATCCATTCACCCATTGGCCAAATGGAAATAGGTTTTCCCAAACCGCTATGATTTGGCCCAAGCACGACTACCACATCTGGCTTGCCGTACTTCGAAGCTTTCATGTAGGCATGAGCCGCAACAGAACCGGAATACACGTAGCCCGCATGAGGAACGATAAGCCCAACATTTTTTTCAAATCCGTCCGGATCGGGTAAAGCTCCCGGTCCTCTTTTGGAAAGGAAAAGCTCTCTTATGTAATCTCTCAATTCTTCCGGATCGTCCGGATAAAAGCTTCCCGCAGCAACCGGTTTCCTTTCCACAATCATCCCTCCACTTTAGCGGTTATAAATATATCTAAATTGGAAGAGGTATCCTGAAACGACGTAGTTCTGAAGAATTGTCCTATGAAAGGTAAGTCTCCAAGAAATGGGATTTTCGTCACGTTTTCCGATCTCGAATGTTTCACAAGCCCACCTATCATCAAAGTTTGTCCATTAGAAACAACAACTTTCATGGAAGCGCTTCTCGTATTAACGGCAGGTATCCCATTCACCGCGTGTCCCCAATCCGCATCGCTCACTTCAATCGTTACGGTCAAAAGTATCTTCTTATCGGGTAAAATGACGGGCGTAATGTTCAACTGTATACCGGTATCCAAAAATTTCAATTGTTGCTGTTGCTGGCCATTTACGGAGGTAGTTACCACGTAAGGATATTTTGAACCTATGAGTATGTTGGCGGGTTCTCCGCTTTGGGTTGTCACAACAGGCGCGGAAAGTACTGAAGCACTACCGGTAGATTTGGAAAAATCTCCCGTTACAGTGGCATTGGACGAGACCATTTGATCGGAAAAAGTCGTTAAGAATTTTGGAAGGTTAGAAAGGTCTATAACTTTAAGATGAAGCGTTAAGCCGTTATCAAATATGAGCTGAGGAGTCATAAAGTCACTCCTGAAATTAGCTTGCGTGTTTTTGCTTGAGCTAACGTCCATTATCTTCGCTTCTATTTCAACATCTTTTCTTGCAGATAGCAAGGGCTTTACCATGGAATCCAGTTCTTTCGCTGCACTTGGCGTGAGATCGCTTACAACAATCATACCTCTTTTTTCGTCTACAAAAACCTTTCCACCCACGAATGAAGCCATATTCTTTACGGCGTTAACATCATCGCTTGACATGTATACTCTCGTTATCCCAGCCGAACTACTTTCCACGATCACCACACTCGTACCTGTAAAAGTGAGTTTGTACGCGTTTTCAACGGCGCTTTCGAATTGCTCCAATGAAATATTTGAAAGCTTTAAGCTTACGTTGGGTAAAGCGTTAACTGCAAATACCACGTTCTTGCCAAAACCATTGTAAACTCTTTCTATGAGTGTAGAAAGCGGGTAATCTTTCACATCACAGCTCAACATGCCATTCCTAATGTCAACCATTTGGACTGGAGAGGATGGCGTCGTAACCGTGTAAATCTTATTTGATCTGTTAGAAATAACCAATCCTGTTGTTTTTAAAAGTTCAATTGTGTTGTTAACGTTTGAAGCAGGACCTGATATACCAATTAACACAACGGTTGAAGTCGTTGAAGGGGCGCTTGGTCCGAAAAAAGTGAGACCCTTGGATTTGATTACACCTTTTACAGTTTCATAATCCGAACCTGCAATCTTAACGAATTTAGTTTCATTTAAACCCATTTTCTCCTTAACGTTGCCGCTTTTCTTTGAATGAGAAAGAATGAATTCAGACGCGCTGTTTATGGCTTTGGAACTCAAGCCGTAAATCGCGAATTCCTTAAGAGATTTAAAATACTTCGCATTCAAATTTTGATATTTTATTTTCAACAATTCCAGCATATCGTTTGCGCTCTTTTCATTTGACCAGGGAACCTCTTTCAAAAAGAGAGTTTCGTTTTTATTTGTTAGCTTTTCCGATGGAGTTTTTCCCGATATTAGATGAGAATTTTTTAAAGAATTAACGAATTTTTCCACTTCGGTACTTGGACCACTCACAACGTAAGGCACGCTTTCAGAGGTTCCAACCTGAGTACCAGTTCCAAAAAGGGTGGGAAATTCGTTTTTCAACAAAGCGTTAACAGTAGAAAGATTTTTAGAAGAGACATTTACCGTTATCGTGCTTTTCTTCACGCTTACGGTTTGAAGTGGCCTTCTATTTCTAACGAAATCCACGCATTCATCCACTTCTTTTTCATTTCGACCGTAAAAAAGAATCTGACCGAAAGATGGGAAATAAACGGCTTTCACACTTGGATGCATTATCTCAACCATATTTATAAGATCTTTAACTGAATCATTATCCGTCCATGTGGCAAAATTAAAATGCATCGGCTGCGTTTCTACCGTGGTGAGCGTGCTCGCAATGAGTTTAACGCTTCTTTCAAAAGCCTCCACCTGTTTTTGTGGGCCAGTTACGATGTAAACGCTATTCGAAGAGTTGGATGAAGGCGTGCCGTACGCCGTAATCGCCGTAATCGCTTTTGAATATTGTAGAAAGGCTGGTACGTTTGAATTAGGCACGTTGAACGTTACAGAAACTTTTGGACCACTTTCAGATAAAATTTGTTCGTATTTCTCTACAACATTCTTTGCCCTTTCTAAATCCGTTTTGTTTCCAGTCATAACTATAGTTGAAAAAGCCGGAAGGTACATGAATTTAACTGTGGGATACATAGTAGTTACCAATTTTTGAAGATCTGGTTCCGCCTTTTGGTTTGCCCAGGCAACGGTCGAAAAGTTCATTCCTTCTTTCAGAAAATTCATCAAACTTTCTATAGTCTTTTGTTGTTCCGCAGTAGCCTTAACTATAGCGTACGATCCTATGTATCCAATAACTCTGTTACTTCCAAAAAGATTCGTAACAAGTGAGGTAAACATCTTTGAAGAAACATTCGTCGTTGAAAGATCGTAAAAGCTTACTATGTTGTTGTAAGTTCCAACGCCAAGCTTACCAACATTCTCAACTAACTTATCTATTGGTGCTATGTAATAGGTACCATCAGGCAGTATGGCGTAACCTATCCCCGGTAAAGATATCAAAATGTCGTAAAACGCCTCAGCGGGCGTAACCTTGCTCAAGGTAACGTTTACGCTTTGATTGGCAACTTGAGGATCTATTATCAAATTCCTTCCCAGGAGTCTGGCCAGATATTTTATGGCAAGATCAAGTGTGGAGCCTTTTTTACCTGAAAAATCTATCGATATCTTTGTTGCCGCGCCGCTTATGGCGAGCTTTTGAGAGATTCCCAGCGTTACAAAACTCACGATAACAGAGTGAACACCCGTTTTCTCGATTTTTTCTCCGGCAAATGTGCTTACAACAAACGGAAAATCGAACTTAACGATCGTTTGATTTGAAGTCGAGGAAATGGTGGCCTTTGCAGGACCCCACTCTATATTGCGTTGAACATTAGCTGCGACGGTCCCATCGAAAGCGAAAACCGGTGAATTCCCAAGCACGCCTTTTAACGAATAAGAAGGAAACGAATCAAAAACCAGTTTGGCTTGAAAAAGGCCTTGTGTTGCAGAAAAAGACAAGCTTTCAAGCGTTGAAGCGAACACACCCGTAACAAATATACTCAAAATCAAAATAAAAAAGAGGCTTTTTTTCATTTTTTCACCCTCCATGTCATTCGATTATCAATCCTTGAGAAGTAACCGTGTAAAGCTGACCATCAAAGATGTTCATTATAACCGCACCTTCGTACGTTGGATCAAAATAGACAAGCACGTACTTTTGACCTCTCCACGAAAAATGTGTGTTTGATTTGTCAAAATCAAAGGTAATACATTTTCCACTCACGATCAAAGTAACCATGTTAACTTCATCGGATTTCACTCCACTAAGGTATCTCAAATCCGGATTTACCTTGTAATTGACGTCAGATCTTTTCAACAATGAGACAAGATCTTCCTTGTTAAGTTTAATCGTTAATGGGGAAAACAAATCTTGCGTCACCTTTATACTTCTAACGTAATCGGTAGACACTTTTTTTGCCAGAGCACTTTCTATCCTGAAAGTTTGAGGGCGGACATTCACGTTAAAATTTCTTGATGGCGATTTTGGAAAGAACAGGGTATAACCTATCCATCCAAAAATTGCTATTATGAGTAATAAAAGCAGCCAAACCACAATTTTTTTATTTTTCATACTCATCCACCGTAAACCTTTACGATCAATTTTTTCAAAGCAACCTTTTCTTTAAAAATTTCATTGTACGAAAAACCCGAATATCTCACAGGTATGAGGGACGAAAATGAAATATCTTCAACGCTAACATTCGTGTAATTCAAAAGTAAATCTAAAAGCCTGGATGGATCCACCCGTATATTTCCACTAAACGATATGGTATCACCCGAAACCTTAAAATTCGCATTAGGAACTAAAACTTTTAGCTTTTCTTCCAATGCATTCTTCGATATGGTGACAGCATTTATCTTTTTTGAATAAAGAAGCAATTGTTGCTGCATTCTGAAATTTTGAGAATACAATGTATCAAATTTCTGGATGGAATGTATTATCTTTTCAAGCTTTCCAGACTGAACAAAAAGCATCGTGGCATCGAAAATTACCATAAAGGCAAGAGAAAGAATTATGAGAACCACAGCAACTTTCCTGCTCATTTTTTACTCCCAAGATAGAATTTTACATTTACAGTTTTATACCACTTAGAAGTTCCGTTTTTCACTTCTTGCAAGTCCAAACCAAGTTCCTTAAAGTATTTTTCTTCTTCTTTAAAAGCGCCACTATTTTCCAGTGAAAACTGTTCCATTTCAAGCTTGCTTGCAGATTTTGTGGAGTATTCAAGTTGAGAAATGGAAACTTGTCCTTTCATCTTTTTAAGGACGTCTTGAATTGAGCAAAACGTGAAATGAAAATCGTTGACATTTTGAAGGGTATCTTTCATGTAAGAAAGGGTTCTCGCTTTCGAATTTAAAAGAGTGCTATACCTTTCAATCTGATTGTCAATTCTCCTTTGAATTTCATCTTTTGAAAGACTCGAAAAAGATGAAATTCCAATGGCACTCAAAAGTTTTTGATCGCTTGAAAGGGACGAAGCGTATATTCTATCTATCATTTTCGCGCTTACCACGTAAAAAGAAAAGCCTGCGGCGAAAATTATACCAACAACAATAAGAAATTTAAGAAGTTTTACTCTTCGAACCTTTTTTCTGTAAAAATTTATTCTTGGTATTCTCCCTCACCCCTCTCATTGCCAAACTGTAAGCTGCAAGTGGAAGATTAGAATTTTCTACAATCACTTTGTCATACGGAAGAACATTTTTTGCTAAGTTTAAATTGTTAACACTTTTTTCCCAAATGTGAACGTTTTTCATAAATTCAGATACGTAAATCAAATTCTCCACGACAACCTCAGCCATGGAATACCTTGAAAGCATCATTCTCGCCATGTTTTGGATCTCATTGTTTAAATCCGTGTAATGTGATAGGATCATGTCTTCATCCAATTCTTCAAGACCTTCTGATCCGGTAGGAATGCTGTCTATACCAATTAACCAATCGTTTTTAAAGAGCTCAACGTACGTTGACGAAATGTCTTCAACAACCACAAAAGAAACACCTTTAAAAAATTTATCCCTTACAAGGTAATTGTACTTGAAATATCCAGCATCCAAAATATCTGGAAATGGAAGGCCGGCTTTGAATAAAAGCCCGTTAAACGTCGAAATGTCTTCCACTTTAACTACAAAAGAAGAAACATCCAAAGCGGCCATACCTTTTTGTCTAACTTCCACTTCAACGTTTATTTCGTCAGGAGATATAGAAAGTTCTTTTACTATTTGAAATTTCGCAGCGTTTGCAGCTTGATCCCGAGGCATTATCGGTAACTCCAATTTTCTAAAAAGGATCCTATCTGGAAAAAGCGCTGTGGTTATATGATCCTCTATGTTAATGTTCAAAGCCATCTTTATTTTTCCCAAGGCAACGGCTATTTCACTTTCGTCCGCTATAACTTCTCCATCAAATGCCTTGTTAGCGTAAGGAACTGTGAGGACACCAACGGTTTCAATTTTCTTTCCGCTCTTCTTCAATTTTACGCCTTCCGCTTTATACCTTCCCACATCGAGTCCAACGTAGTAGTCTCCAAAAAATATTCCCATTTTCTCACTTCCAAACTATTTTCAAAAACCCCGTTACGGGTTGAATACTCACACGAACTTTTTCATCTTTAATTGAAAGAAAAAATTCTCCTCCGCCACCCTGTTTTGAACTTCCAGAAGGACTAACAGGAATACCGTTGGAAAAGGCAAAAACCTTGCTTTTGAATTTCGCAACTTCCACCTTTCTCCTTTTTAAAATTCTGCTTCCGACTTTCACATACATTTCCCCATTTCTAAGGTAAAAAACGCTTTTTACCTTTTTCAATAACGATATTTGCCTTGCGTACTTGATAAGATGCTCAACATTTTTAACGTCAAGCATAAACATCATTTTTTCGCTGAATTTCCAGAGCACAATTGTTAAAATCGAAAAGAATATAGCAAGCAAAACGATGTACACCATCAATTCTGTTAAAGAATATCCGCTTTTCATTTTCTAAATTGACCTGCACCGTTTTCAAGACTGAACATAGTTTGATAAAGACTGTAAGTTAAAAAGCCAACCGCTATCCCTATAAAACCTATCATCGCGGGTTCCACCATAGACACTATTTGTTTGAGCTTAACTGATACTTCTTCGTCGTAAAAATCGGCAACTTTGTTTAACATTTCATCCACTCGGCCGGTTTCTTCACCTGTTCCAACCATTTCGACAAGCAATTGAGGAAAGTATTTACTTTTTTGCATTGCTTCTTTAAGAGTTCCTCCATTTCTCAACGTATCAACCATTTGGGGAACCGTTTTTATCAAAGCGTGATCTGACGTCGAATTTGCTGCCATTTTTACGGCATCCATTATGGAAACACCACTGGATATCAACGTGGCAAGAGTTTTACTGAAACTCGAAGCCGTTTCCAATTTTCTCAATTTTTTTATTGGTGGGAATAAAGACAAAACAAAGGCTTTTGTGGCAACTCCATAAGGTGTTCTCATAAAATAATATCCGCCAACTGTGGAAACTATCAGAAAAATAATAACACTTAACCAATGATGAACCATGTAATTGTTACCATTCATTAGCAAGGCCACTATTCCTGTTGGTTTCACATTACCAAACGCTCTGAATAGATTCGGTAAAATGAAAAGGCTTATGACCATCAAAATCAAAATGGCAAAGATTGAAACAAAAAGTGGATAAGCCATCGCTGAACGAATTTGATCCTTGATTCTTTTGCTATCTTCGTAGAATTTCGAAAGCTTCAGGAGGGCTTCGTCTAACACTCCCCCACTTTCTCCCGCTTGCATTAAATTGACAAGTACAGGATCGAATATTCCCGCCTCGTCAAACGCTTCAGCAAGCGACATCCCTCCGTCTATTGAAACGAGTATATTTTCTAGTACTTTTCTGAAAGGCTTGGTAAAAGCTTCCTGACGTGATAATATTTGCAAAGCGTCTTTTATTCTAACGCCAGCGTTTATCATTGTGGAGAATTGACGTGTGAAAAGAACCAGATCCCCCAATTTTGCCCTTAATCTTACACCTTTCTTCTTCGTTTTAACGGCTTGAACGCTTAGAATGACGTATCCTTCCTGAGACAACCTGTTGACAAGGCTTACTTCGTTTGGGGCATCTAACCTTCCCTTGACGGTTTTTCCATTAGGGTTTACCGCATCAAATATGAATGTGGGCATTCTATACCTCACCTTATGAATTCGAAAAGAATTATATCATAAACAAAATAAAAGCGAGAAGAAAATTTCTTCTCGCTTCATGGTGCCGAGGCCTGGAGTCGAACCAGGGACACGAGGATTTTCAGTCCACTGCTCTACCACCTGAGCTACCTCGGCATTGGCGGGGACGACGAGGCTCGAACTCGCGACCACCGGTGTGACAGACCGGCATGCTAACCAACTGCACCACGTCCCCACTCTTTTGGTGGTGGGAACAGCAGGGTTTGAACCTGCGACCTCCTGCTTGTAAGGCAGGCGCTCTCCCGCTGAGCTATGTCCCCAATCCTTGGCGCCCTCATGGGGATTCGAACCCCAGCCGCCGGCGTGAAAGGCCGGTGTCCTAGACCGCTAGACGATGAGGGCAACATCACGCGTTCAGACAAGCATATCTTACCTTAAATATGCCTCGCTTGTCAAGCCCATTTTTATTTCTTTTAGTTTTAAGCTTTCTTTTCAAAGATCGCCTTTATTTTCGCATATGTTAATTCATGAAAAAAAACGAAGAAAAAAACTTTTCAATTGGGTTCTTAGGATTCATAAGTGGTATAATCTCTAAATGCGAATAGCTATTAACACCGAGATTAAAGTACAGAAAGGAGGAGAGCCATGGGAATAGAAATAGAAGATGTCATAAAGGAACTCGTGTCCTCCGAAAAAGAATCGAGAGATATAGTTCAGGAAGCTCAGCAAAAAAGTCAGCGAATGATAAAGGAAGCAATAAAAAAGGGAGAAGCTTTAGTTGAATCGAAAACGTCAGAGGCAAATGAAATTGCCAGAAAGATGATGAAAGAAGCTCAAGAGAAAATGAGAATGGCCGATGAAAAGCTCTTAAACGAAACTCGTCAAAAAGTTATGAAAATGAGAGAGAGTTATCTTAATTCAAAAGATGAAATAATAAGAGCATTTATCTCCGACTTTCTGGGAGTGAGCAAATAATGTCAAGCCTGTTGACATACGCGGGAGTGCACGCAAAAATTGCAGGAATGACAAGTCGCTTGTTAAAGAAAGAAGATTACGAAGGGTTGATGGGAAAAAAGAGCGTTCCTGAAATAACGGCTTACTTGAAAGAAACCAGTATGTATTCAAAAGTTTTAGAAGATGCCAATCCAGAAGAGTTACACAGGCGAGATTTAGAAATGAGGCTGAAAAGAGATCTTGTAGAAGATATAAAAAAAATATTCGCTTTTTTCGTGAATTCGAATCGTCAATTTACTTATTACATAATGAGAAGGTATGAAGTAGAGAATCTAAAGTTGGCATTGAGAAATGCACTGGTCGAAAGAGAATCGAAAAAGAATCTGGAGGAATTGAAAGGAAAGTTTTACGATTTAGGTAAAAAGGCGCTAATAGATCCAATGAAGGTGGCGGCTTGCACTAATGAAGACGAGATACTCACTTCTTTGGAGGGAACACCTTACCATGAAGTGATAAGAAATGTTTTTGCCAGCTATCAGGAAAAATCAAAAAACGTTATAGGAAAAATAGAAAATGGATTGGATAGATGGTTGTTCTTTGGATTTATGAAAGCTGCGAGAGGATTGAATTACGATGACTACCTAGTGGTTAAAACGATTATAGGAGAGAGAATAGATCTTGTAAATTTAGAATGGATAATAAGGGTTAAGAATTTTTACTCAATGGGAAATGAAGAACTGTATAATTCTTTAATTCCAATTGGCTTTAGATTGAACTCAACTTATTCTCACAGTCTATGCGATGCAAAAGAAATGAAGGGGCTTCTAAACATTATTTTGGACGGTCCATACGGATTTTTGTTAAGGGAAATTTCTGAAAAATTGGAAGATATAACACCAGAAATGATTACGCTGAAAATGAAGAAGTATTTGTATCAAAAGTCAAATGATGCCATTTCAACATGGGGAGGGTTTTCAATAGCGCCTTTTCTCCATTACCTGTTCTTAAAGGAATACGAGATATTAGATGTTACAACCATAATAGAAGGCATAAGATACAGCTTGGAGGCCGACGAAATAAAGAAACATTTGATTACATGGTCGTAAGCGTGATGAGGTGATAATATGGCCGTAGCGAAGATGAAAAACGTTGTGCTTGCCTTCCCAAAGGAAGACATGAAAGATGTTAACTTTGGATTGCTAGAGTCCAAGGCTTTTGAGCCATTAGATTTAAAATTACTGGTTAATGAAGAAGTTAAAAATGATCTTTTACAAATTGAAAGTGATAATCCCTATCAGCCACTCTATTCTGAGATGATGCAATTTTTAAAGATGACGGAGTACACTCCCATCTTCGATGAAAATAAGATCAAAGAGAGATTAGACATTCAAAAAACCTTGAAAAGGTTCTCTTTGCTTAACGCCAGCATAAAAAAGGCTTTTGAAAAGAAAACGGAACTTTCAAAGAAAATTCAGGACTACGAAAAAGCTTTGTTTTACATTAACATCTTGGCTGGTTTAAATGTTGAGCTTGAAAATTTGGCTGAAATAAAAAGAATAAAAATATTCTTTGGAAGAGTGCCAGTCAGGCACTACGAAGCTTTGGTGGAATCGTCTCTTAATGTTCCTATCCTTATATTGGAAGCCAATAGAGACAATGACAATTCGTGGATATTTGTCTTTACAACACCAGATTTTTTGGAAGAAGCGCAAAAAATACTCCAATCGGCGTACTTTGAAGAAGACAAATTACCTGTAGATTTTCATGGAACGCCAAAGGAAATTAAAAAAAGGATAGAATCTCTCATACAAATAACAAGAATTTCCATAGAAGAAAACGATAGCATTGTGAAAAAGGTTCTCTACGCAAGCAAAGAATTCATAGACGATGTTTATTCTACAGTTATTTCCAACAAAAGAATATACGATCTGGCGAGGTTTAATTCTTCTACGCCACAAGAAAACGTTCATTTTTTAAGTGGTTGGATGCCGGCGAAAGACGCTCAAAAAATAGACAATGAGCTTAAAGACAAAGCTTTGATCTTGAAAAATGAACCACGGGAAGTGCTTAAAAAGAATCCTCATCTTGAAGTTCCTGTCAAACTTGTAAATAGAGGCGGATTGATAAGGTCTTTTGAGTTCATAACACAAATGTTTGGGACTCCTCGTTACGGTGAAATAGATCCAACACCGTTTATAACCGCATTTTTCATATTCATGTATGGTTTTATGTTAGGAGACGTGGGGCATGGTTTGGCACTCTTTCTGTTTGGATACCTTTTATACAAAAAAGGATCTGGAAAATTTGGCGTGGTAATGATGAGTTCAGCCTTATCGTCCGTGTTTTTTGGCTTTATGTACGGTTCTGTCTTTGGCTTTGACTGGATACCGCCCTTATGGCTAAAACCTACTCTTCAAATAAACCAACTGCTGGTGATATCTGTGTATTACGGTATTGGAATGTTGATATTTGGTATGATCTTAAACATTGTAAATGGATTTCTTCAAAGAGATATGGAAAAGGCGCTTTTCAGTGCCGAAGGCATAGCTGGACTGGTTTTTTACGTTCCATCTATTTACCTGGTATCTCTGTATTTCATGAAAAAGCCCATCCCTCTTTCACCAATATTCTGGGAAGTGATATTGGGAGCGGCTTTTGGAGCCATGTTTTTCAAAAAACCTCTGGCTCAGATTGTTACACATCAAAAGGTTTCTTTGCCTGAAGGTTTTTGGGTTGAAATGGGATTTGGAATGTTTGAAACTCTAATTTCGTATTTAAGTAACGCCATCTCTTTCGTAAGACTTGCGGCGTTTGCCTTAACGCACGAAGCTTTGTTTATGGCATTTTGGGTACTAACGTTAATGGTGTTACCAACTCCAGGCGGTGGAATTTGGGCAACAACTGTGTTCATACTTGGACAGCTTATGTTGGTTGGACTTGAAGGCTTAGTTGTCTTCATCCAGGACTTGAGGCTCATCTATTATGAATTCTTCACGAAGTTTTTTGAAGCAAGTGGAAAAGATTTCCATCCATTCACATTTATGGAGGGAGAAAAATGACTGTATTACAATTCGTTGTGATTATAATTTTTAGCATGTTTGCAATCTCTTTTGTAGCGCTAAGAGGCATTCCATTTAGGAAAAAGAAAGAGAATTCTTCTGCAAAAACCTTTAGTTATGCGGCATTAGGCGGGAACATAGTCATAGGAATGACTGTTTTGGCGCTCTTTTTAAGCCCGGATAAAGCCATGGCTCAAATAGCTCACGCCAACATATTTTCTTCCAAGGAGCTCCTTTCAGCAGGGCTGGGTTATATAGGAGCGGGGTTGGCAACCGGTCTGGCCTCTGTCGGAGCAGGCTGGGGAACGGGCATAGTTGGAAGCACATCCATAAAAGTTGGAAACATAAATCCAAGAATGCTAGGTAAATCCATGATTTACGCTGGCTTAGCAAATGGAGTGGCAACTTACGGTCTTATAGTTTCAATTCTAATAATGAGTAGAATTTGAAAGGAGGAAAGGAAAATGTTAGTTTCAATCATCTTGATGTCATCTGTGATATTCGCAACTATAGCGTTGGGGGTGATTTTCAACAACCGCAAAATATTCAATCGGTTGACTTCCCCTACTAAAACAGGGAAAAAGGTCTTGGGTACTAACATGGCGTCGCTGTTTGGACTTATCACTTTTGCACTCGTTACCATGTTTCCAAGCGGTCATGCTTTTGCTCAAAGCGCCAGCGCTGCAGCAACGTCCGTAGCTGCTAATATAAATCCGGGGCTGGGATACATAGGAGCAGGTCTTTCAACTGGATTGGCTTCAATGGGAGCTGGTATAGGTGTTGGAATAGCTGGTGCTGCTGGAATAGGAGCTATAAGCGAAAAACCAGAAATGCTTGGGAAAACCCTCATTTACGTTGGGTTGGCCGAAGGTGTTGCAATTTACGGTTTGATCATATCAATAATGATAATGGGAAGGATCTGAAAAAAATGAAATTCTTCCTTATAAGTGACAACATAGATACCCAGATAGGATTACGTTTGGTAGGGGTAAAGGGTGTTGTTGTTCACGAAAGGGAAGAGATTTTAGACGCCGTAAAAAAAGCCAGAAAAATGAAGGACATCGGAGTAATACTAATGACAGAAAAAATAGCAGATGAGATTCCAGAAATTGTTTACGAGTTAAGAACATCGAAATCTTTGCCACTTTTGACGATCATTCCAGACAGACATGGAACAAAGCGTCCAAAGGATTTCATAACTCGTTACGTCAAAGAAGCGATAGGGGTGAAGTTGGAATGAACGTCGAGAAGAAGTTGAATTCACTAAAGGAATACATAAAATCCAAATCTCAGATTGAAGCTGAGAAAATGATAGAAGATGCTGAAAAGCGCTCAAAGGAAATAGAAGAAGAATACAAAAATAAAGCCAATGAAGCGTACGAAAACATATTAAACGAAGCAAAAACCAAGGTCAGGAACTTCGAAAGAAAAGAAGAAGCCCAATCAAAAGCTAAAGCTTCTAAATTGCTTTTAGATGCCAAAAATGAAATAATGAAGGCAGCAATGAGAGATTTGGAAGAAAGCGTGTACGCTTTAAGCTCTACCAAGGATTATCCCATTCTTTTTGAAAAATTGTTGAATGAGGCAATTAATTCTTTAGATGAAAAAGAAATAACAATCCAAGTTAGAAAAGAAGATAAAGAAATGGCATCTAATTTGTTAGAAAAAATTGAAAAAGAAAGCAAAAAAAGTTTGACTCTTTCAAATGAATTCGTTCCCATAAAGGGTGGGGTAATCGCACTTGCAAACAACGAGCGTATCGTTATTGAAAATACGCTTGAAAGCAAACTTAGAGAAATGAAAGAAGAGTTTTTAAGCCACGTGTTTTCAGAATTAAACATTAACGGGTGATGGCAATGAAAAAAGTAGTAGGAGAAGTTTATATGATAAACGGTCCCGTCGTCAAGGCAAAGAATATGACGGGGGTTATGATGCATGAAGTTGTAAAAGTTGGAAATTTAAAGCTAACAGGTGAAGTGATATCGTTAGATGAAGATTTGGCCACGATAGAAGTTTACGAAGAAACTTCTGGTTTAAAACCAGGAGAACCCATCGAGGGAACTGGAGAACTGTTATCTGTAACGTTGGGTCCAGGAATAATAAAGAGCGTTTTTGATGGAATTCAACGTCCTCTAGAAGTCCTCAAAAGTAAATCCGGGGATTTTCTTGAAAGAGGAGTTAGCGCAGATGCGCTGGATATGTCAAAAGCGTGGGACGTTGAGATCATCGTAAAAGAAGGAGAAGAAGTGGTTCCGGGCCAGGTAATAGCCAAGGTAAAGGAAACCGAATCAGTTGAACACCGGATAATGGTTCCTCCGGATATTTCCGGAAAGGCAATCAAAGTTCTTAAATCCGGAAACTATACTCTGGATACAACGATTTTAACAGTTGAAACTCCTGATGGTTCAAAAAGAGAAGTTAAGCTTTACCAAAAATGGCCCGTCAGAATTCCGCGTCCAACGAAAAAGAGGTTAGCCCCATCAGAACCACTTATAACCGGTCAGCGGGTAATAGATACCTTCTTCCCAATCAGTAAAGGTGGAGCAGCCGCCATTCCGGGAGGGTTTGGAACGGGAAAAACCATAACTCAGCATCAGCTCGCGAAATGGTCAGACGCGGATATAGTCGTGTACATCGGTTGCGGAGAACGTGGTAACGAAATGACAGAGGTGTTGGAAGAATTTCCACAGTTAAAAGATCCAAGGAATGGTCATCCGTTGATGGAAAGAACCATCCTTATAGCGAACACTTCCAACATGCCAGTTTCTGCCCGTGAAGCTTCAATATATACTGGAGTCACGATAGCTGAATACTTCAGGGATATGGGATATAACGTTGCTTTAATGGCGGATTCAACTTCAAGATGGGCAGAAGCGCTTAGGGAAATATCAGGTAGGTTGGAAGAAATGCCTGCTGAGGAAGGTTTCCCACCGTATCTTTCGTCACGATTGGCGGAATTCTACGAAAGGGCTGGAAGAGCCGAGGTGCTCGGTAAAGAAGAGAAAATAGGGTCTATTTCGATAATCGGTGCCGTTTCTCCTCCAGGAGGAGATTTTTCGGAACCGGTTACCACTCATACCAAGAGATTCATAAGATGTTTCTGGGCACTTGACAAATCGTTGGCAAATGCAAGACATTATCCATCAATTAGTTGGCTTAACAGCTACAGTGAATACACGGGTGAGTTGAAAGATTGGTTTGAAAAGAACGTTCATCCTGATTTCGTTGACATGGTGAAAAAGGCCATGAACATATTCAGCGAAGATGACAACTTGCAACAAATAATAAAACTAGTTGGTGAAGATGTTCTTCCAGACGATCAAAAGCTAGTTGTAAGAGTGGCAAACATACTCAAAATTGGTTACCTACAACAAAGTGCCTTTAGCGATGTGGACGCTTTTTGCGAGGTTAAGAAACAATACGAAATGTTAAGGCTTATTTTGCTGTACTACGATCGAGCCATGGAACTTGTTTCAAAAGGTGTAGCCATTTCTGAAGTTTTAGACGAGGAAATAGTAAGCACTCTTATGAGGATGAAAGAAAAAATTCCAAATGACAAGTTAAATGAATTCAAAGACATAGAAAAGAAAATGATATCCTTCTTTGATTCCTTAGACGAAAAATATCAGCACGTAAAGGAGGCGTGAAAAATGCCCCTTAAAGAATACGTTGGTTTATCACAAATAAATGGGCCTTTGGTTTTCATGGAAAATGTTGAAAATGTCGGTTACAATGAAGTTGTGGAATTGAATTTCAGAGGGAAAAAAAGACTTGGACAAGTTGTTCAGGTTAGCAAAGAGATGGCAGTTATTCAGGTTTTTGAGGGAACGGAAGGTCTAAACCTGAACGAAACGAAAGTGAAGTTTTTGGGTAAAACACTTCAAATAAAGGTTTCAGAAGAAATTCTTGGGAGAACGTTTAACGGAATAGGAAGACCAATTGATGGAGGGCTTGAGATAGTTAACGGTGTCTACCAAGATATAAATGGCGCACCGATAAACCCGGCTTCAAGAATGTATCCAAGAAATTTTATACAAACAGGGATATCTGCAATAGATGGTTTAATGACCCTTATCCGTGGACAAAAATTGCCAGTTTTCTCTGGAAATGGTCTTCCACATAACAGGTTGGCAGTCCAAATTACAAAACAGGCCAAACTCAAGGGCGAAGAAAGTGGAAATTTTGCAATTGTATTCGCTGCCATGGGAATAAAGCATGACGATGCCCAATACATACTTTCAAGTTTTGAAGAATCAGGAGCAATAAGGAACGTTGTTACCTTTTTGAATCTGGCAGACGATCCAACCATAGAAAGAATAGCAACCCCACGTGTGGCCCTCACAGCAGCAGAATATTTGGCGTACGAAAAAGACATGCACGTGCTGGTTATACTAACGGATATGACCAACTATTGCGAGGCGTTGCGTGAACTTTCTACCGCACGAGGCGAAGTGCCTTCAAGAAAAGGATACCCAGGGTACCTTTACAGTGATCTGGCAACCATCTATGAAAGAGCCGGCATGATAAATGGCAGAAAAGGTTCTGTCACCCAAATACCTATTCTCTCCATGCCTAACGATGATATAACTCATCCTATTCCAGATCTTACGGGTTACATTACCGAAGGCCAAATAGTTTTAAGTAGAGAGCTTCAAAGAAAAGGAATATATCCTCCTATAGGGATTTTGCCTTCCCTTTCCCGTCTTATGAAAGACGGTATAGGTAAGGGATACACGAGAGATGATCATCCACACGTGTCAAGCCAGCTTTTTGCTGCATACAGTCGTGTACAAGAAGTGAGGGCTCTGGCTTCAATAATAGGCGAAGAAGAGTTAACCGATTTAGACAAAAAATATTTGAAATTTGGAGAAGCCTTCGAAAGGGAATTTTTAAACCAAGGCGAAGATGAAGATAGAAGCATAGAAGAAACTCTTGACATAGGATGGAAGGTGCTTGGATATCTACCTCCAAGTGAACTCACACGTGTGAGTGAAGAAGAGATAAAAGAACATTATCAGGCGAGGGAAGAAGCAAAATGAGTGTGAACGTTTCTCCAACGAAAAGCAAGCTTATAGAAACCAAGCGCTCCCTTGCATTGGCAAGGGAGGGCCACACTCTTCTAGACAAAAAAAGAAACGTGCTCATAAGGGAAATGATGCGCCTGATAGATTCCGCGCGTGAAGTTCAAGAAAAAATAGATGAAGTTTTCTCAGAAGCTTATGAAAGCTTGCAAAAGGCGAGCTTGAGCGTTGGTATAGAATACGTTGAAGAAGCGGGAACGGCTGTGGAAGAAGAATCGGGCCTTTCCATAAAGTTAAGGAGTATTATGGGTGTTGAAATTCCAGAAGTAGATGAAATTTCAGAAGAAATAGAGCCTTCATATGGATTTGTGAAAACCAATGCCAATTTAGACAGAGCATACAAATCTTTTAAAAGGGCTCTTTCATTGATATCAAGACTTGCGGAAATCGAAACAAAGGTTTATCGCTTGGCCCGAGAAATAAAGAAAACGCAGAGAAGAGTCAATGCTCTGGAAAACGTTTTGATCCCTCAGTACGAAGAAACAGTTAAATTTATAGAATCTTACATTGAAGAAACAGAAAGAGACGATTTTTTCAGGATGAAACGTTTAAAGCAAAAACAAAGCTGACAATTGAAGCTGAATCAGCTCAGGTGCTCAATGATTTTTCCACATCTTTTAAATGTGGAAAAGAGGAAAAGGCACCTGTTTTTTTCGCGGTAAAAGATGCTACCACATTGCCGACTTTACACGCGCGCTCAAGAGTATAAGTATCAACGTTAAAACTATCCTTCAAAAGGCTGTAAATCATACCTGCGGAAAACGCATCGCCACACCCCGTGGTATCCAAGACATTGGTTTCAACGGCTTTTACGTGAATTATCTTTTTCTCAATTACAACGTCCGCTCCTTCAACACCCTTAGTTATGACAGTTGGAACTCTAAGATGACGCACTGTTTCTATTATCTTGTTTAGGGTAAATTCATGAAATAAAGCATTGGCGTCTTCCAAACTTAATTTCACAATATCTGCCATTTTCCAGGCTTCAAATATGTTTTTAACGTATTCTTCTTCATTTTCAGCTACATTTCTTCGGTAATTTGGGTCAAAAGTAACGAATTTTCCGGTTTCTTTGAATTCCCTTACAAGCTCGAAGATAGCCTTGGCAGAAGAACTGGCAAGCGTGATAGAGCCAAAATGAATGGCTTCGAATTCATCGACATCGATATTTGAAAGTTCTTCCACTTTCAAAGAAGAATCTGCCGTACAACGGTTGAATATTTCAAAAGAAGGCACTTTATCATGCATGAATACAAATGAAAGAGTTGTATGCAAATTATCTGAAGTCACACTATTCGAAAGATCAATTCCCTCTGAAAGAAGAGTTTCTTTGATCATTCTTCCAAAAAAATCATTTGAAAACTTTGTCACATACCCTACTTCCACTCCAAGTCTTGAAAGTCCTACTGCCACATTTAAAGAAGAACCTCCAACATGGGGTTGAAAGCCATTTTCGGTTTTAAACAAATCTACAAGGTTTTCTCCTATAACACATACTTTCATAGTTATCCTTGTTTATCTGACAAATTAGGGGGACATTCTGTCCCCCAATCCACACCCTGCGAGTAACAATTCACTCCGCTTTTTTCAGTATAACACTAAAAATATCCGCTGTCAAGAAATCAATTTTCCCAACCTGCGCGTCGATGTGATGTTATGAAGTATTTCAATGTCATTTGAATTTGACTAAAGAACTAAACATGAGGTTAAGAATACAGAACATATCGAGAAAGCAAAGTACTCACAAACGAGTGCCTAAGCGTGTTTCATACACAAAATGAATCAATTTATTTTCAAACCAACCGGATTGTATTTTTCTCCATAATCGTATGTGTCTATGCCTTCTATCTTTTTCACTTTGAAGACAACAAAATAGGTTAAGGGCGTTGCGACTACTTCGTATATCACCTTGAAAAGATATTGTGCCACCATAAGAAACAAGAGGTTATGCGTTGACATAAGACCGGCAAAAGCGATCGTGATGAAAATTGCCGTATCGGCACCTTCTCCTACGACAGTTGAACCTATCGTTCTTGTCCACAACCACTTTCCTTTGGTAAGTATCTTCATCTTGCTTAGCACCATGGAATTCAAATACTCTCCTATGAAATAAGCTGTGATAGAAGCCAACACGGCTCTCGGCGCTAGTCCCAAGACAAGACTGTAAGATTTCGCTTGCGATTGCCACCAAATAGGTGCTGGCAAGGCGTTGACAAGTAAGAAAAAAAGTGCCATAAAAACATTTGCTCCTAAACCCAACCATATAACAAGTCGTGCTCTCTTGAACCCATATACTTCGGTTAATATATCACCGAATATGTAAGAGATTGGGAATATCAAAACGGCACCCGGCAATGTGATTCCCCAAAAGTTCACAAGCCTTCCCGCCGTAACGTTAGCCACCAGCAAACATGCAACAAATAATACTGCCAATCCAACGTAAAGAGGGGTAACCTTCTTTTGATTAGATGAAGTCATTTCTTTTCTTTATCTCCTTTTTCTATGATCGTTGTAGCGTCTATGCCACCTCTTGTGTTGTAGATTACAGTGATTTTCATCCATTTAGGCTCTAATAGACTGTAAAGGTCGTCGAATATTCTTTGAGTTGCTCTTTCCTGGTAAATTCCCACGTTTCTAAAAGATATGAAATAGTATTTCAGAGATTTCAACTCCACGATCTTATCTGTGGGAATGTATTCAATGGAGATCTTCGCGATATCTGGCAATCCGGAAAAAGGGCAAACCGCTGAAAATTCGTCAGTTTCGTACTTAACTATTTCCCCATCTTTGTTATCGAATTGTATGGTTTCTAAAACATCAGTTTCTATCGCACTTTCATCCGAAAAATTGTAAGTTCTTCCCTCAGCTTCTGGCATGCTAATCACCTCATCAATTCATTTATAAAACTTTCATCATTCAAGATGATTGAAGACCAATTTTCGAAAATGCCCTCGCATTCTTGAGGTTTTTCCGTTTTTGGCGTGTACAAACAAATCTTCTTTATTTCATCCGAAATTTCGAGATTTTCAAAAGTTTTCATGCTCATTCTTGCGATGTAAACATAACCCACGTGAACGCGTGAAACCGCATCGTTATCGCTGAATATGTATCCGGCGAACCTCAATTCAGATGGTTTTATGGCATGGCCTATTTCTTCCTTTATTTCACGGCATGCGGTTTCTTGAATGTTTTCGTCTTGTATGTTAGAATGTCCACCAAAGCCAACCGACAATTTGTTTAAGAGTCTGTCTTCGCTTCCCTTTCTAACGTAGGTCAATATTCCTTTGAAGGCGCTGTCATCGTAGACTTCAAAAACAACATATGGAATAACCTGTAGTTTGGATTCATCTTCTTCCAATTCACCGCGTTTGGCAAAGTGTGTATCTATTTTCAAATTTTCACTTTTTTCTTCCTTGATAAAACCAGCAGGTTTTCCAACAACCTCTTCTAACTCTTTTCTCAATACAAACCTTATCACTTCGTCGTATTTTTCTTTTGAAAGCATGATATCCTCCATTCTTATTTTTCCTTAAAAGCCTAAACAAAACCCACCAATAAAGGTGGGTTCTTTGGTCGGGGCGACTGGATTTGAACCAGCGACCTCCTGCGCCCCATGCAGACGCGCTAGCCATCTGCGCCACGCCCCGGCACACACACTTAGCATATCATAAAAGAAAAATATTTTCAATACCTTTATGATTTAGACTTAACTGTTTCCTTTGCTTTAGAACTTTTCGAAGAATTAGAAGAGGACGATTTCTTACTGTCTGTAATGTAGTAACCGCTCCCTTTAAAAACGACCCCAACATTACCTATTTGCCTTACCATTTTGCTTCCACAAACATCACATATAACGTTATCAGCATCGGATATCTTCTTAAGCAACGTAACTTCATGACCACATTTTGGACATACATATTTGTACAATGGCATGAAATCGCCTCCATTCTTCTGTTTTTTTACCGTTTACATTTTAATGATAGCAAAAAAACTTTTCAAAAAAAAGAATTTTTCATGCACTTCTTGACATTTAAGATCAATTAGGGTACAATTGATAAGAAAAGTTTTTGACCGAACGGTAAAAATTCATTTTTCGAAAGGAGAGATAAAAGATGGGTATAGGAAGTACCATCAAGGACAAAGCTACAAAGTTGGCGATAAGCACGGCGGTTAGCAAATACGTTAATTACATATCGAAAGATCCTGAAAACAATTTTGATAAAGCCATAGAATCTTTGATGAAATTGGAAAGAACGATAGGAGGAACAAATAACCTATCGAAGTTTGCGAAGTGGACTGAAAAGAACCCAGGTTCAAGGGCTTGGATAATAAGCCTATTCAAGAAAGATAAAGAAATAGTGAAAAAATTCTTCATAAATTTCCTTGTCAACGTCAATTTGGCTTGGATGAAATACAACAAAGAGGAAACCGTTAAAAAGAACGGCTTTGCCGCACCTTACACTATTTTGATAAGCCCTACGATGAGATGTAATTTGGCTTGTAAAGGTTGTTATTCTGCAAATTACACGAAAAACGATGATATGCCCATTGAAAAAGTGGATGACATAATTCAACAGGGTAAGGCAATTGGAACCTACTTCTACACATTCCTTGGTGGGGAACCATTCATCAGATGGAATGAATTGTATCCTCTTATCAAAAAACATGATGATTGTCTTTTCCAGATATTCACAAACTCCACATTCATAACGGATGAAGTGGCTGATCAGATCAAAGAGCTTGGAAACGTTTATCCTGTTTTGAGTGTTAACGGATGGGAAAAGGAAACTGACGAAACGAGAGGAAAAGGCGCTTACAAGAAAATCCTTGCCGCAGCTGACAAATTAAAAGAAAGAGGCATCATTTACGGAAATTCCTTCGTTTTCATGAGAGATAATTTTGAAACGTTGACATCTGACGAACTTTATGATTTCTGGATAGACAAGGGAGCTTTCTTCGGTTGGCTTTTCCTGTTCATGCCCGTTGGCAGAGATCCAATTCCAGAATTGATGCCCTTGCCGGAACAAAGAAGAAAGATGGGAGAATTTGTTAGAGATCTCAGATCGAGAAAACCATACTTCTTAATGGACTTCTGGAATGACGCTCCAAGTGTTGGTGGATGTATTGCAGGTGGAAGACGTTACATTCACATCAACAACAAAGGAGACGTCGAACCTTGTATATTCGCGCACTTCTCTACCGATAACTTGTACGAGAAGAGTCTCGTGGAAGCGCTTCAATCTCCATTCCTGACTGATATCAGATTCCATCAGCCACACTCAGATAACTTGTTAACTCCATGTATGATCATAGACAATCCATGGGTTCTTAGAGAAGTTGTTAAAAAGCATCATGCTGTTGCGACGGATGATAGTGAAGGTAAGATAATAGACAAACTCGCACCCGTTCTGGATGAGTACTCCAAAGAAGTACACAAAGAGCTCGATCCCGTTTGGGAAGAGAAATTCAAAGATCAAATCGAAGAGATAAAGGAAAAAGGAACCACTCATGGTGAAGGTTTGGATAGATTGTGGCTTCAAAATCATCCGGAGGAAATAAAACATTGGGCGGAAAAGTACCCATTCATTCTTGAATACGACTTCTTGCAAGAAGCAATTAAAAAAGTCGATGAACTTTCTGAAGCGGAAGTAAAGTGAAAAATTAAGAATATTTGAGAATACACAAAATGTATATAATAGAGACCCCAAAAAGGGTCTCTATTTTTTGATTTAAAGTTGTAAAAAATGGCAAAAGAGGTGATTATCTAATAGTGAACGTCCTTTCTGTGGATTGTGGAACACAAAGTTTACGAGCTTTTTTGATAAATGAGCATGGAGAAATCCTGAAAAAGGCCCATGTGGCGTATAAGCCGTATTTCAGCAAGAAGCCTGGTTGGGCGGAGCAAAATCCCCTGGTTTATTGGAACGCACTTGTAAAATCTGTCAGAAGCATAGTAGACAACGCAGAACAAAATGAAATTCATTCCATTCAAGCCATAACCATAACATCCCAGCGTGCAACAATGGTCGTAGTGGATAAAAATGGTGACCCTTTAAGAGACGCGATAATCTGGTTGGATCAAAGAAAAGCCAAGTTCGATGCGCATGTCCCTTTTTTGAAAAATGTTGGATACAAATTGGTTGGTATGGATGAGGCAATTAAGATAGCGCAAAGTGAGGCGAAGATAAATTGGATAAGACAAAATGAGCCACATATTTTCAGAAAAGCACACAAGTTTTTATTCCTATCAGGATACTTGATATACAAATTAACCGGTCGGTTTGTGGATTCAAACGCTTCTCAAGTTGGATACCTTCCTTTCGATCACAAAAAAGGCACATGGGCAGATCCAAATGACCTAAAATCTTTGATATTTCCAGTTTCAAAGGAAAAATTAGTTGATCTGGTCAAACCATCTCAAATCCTTGGAGAGCTAAAAAACGATGTTGCAGACATTCTTCATCTTCCTCCAAAGATGCCGATAATTGCATCGGCATCAGATAAAAGTTGCGAAACTCTCGGTGTGGGAGCCATCACAGAGGATTTTGCAAGTTTGAGTTTTGGAACGACCGCCACAATACAGGTTACCACTCAAAAATACTTTGAACCGATAAAGTACATGCCGTCTTATGTGGCAGCCATCCCGGGATATTACAATCCGGAGGTGGAAATATTCAGGGGTTTCTGGATGGTGAAATGGTTCAAGGAAGAATTTGGTTCAAAAGAAGTGCAAAAAGCGATGGAAAAAGGTGTAAGTCCAGAAGAGCTTATGGATGATTTTTTAAAAGATGTTCCTCCAGGTTCTCTGGGACTCGTAGTTCAACCTTATTGGACTCCCGGCTTGAAAATGCCAGAAGCCAAGGGAGCAATTATAGGATTTGGAAGCATGCATACAAGGGCACATCTTTACAAGGCAATAGTTGAAGGGTTGGGATATGCCTTGCTTGATGGAAAACTCAAAATAGAGAGAGTTGGAAAGATAAAGATAAAAAAGCTGGCAGTTTCTGGAGGTGGAGCGCAAAGTAACCAGGTGTGTCAGATAATATCTGACATATTCAACTTACCAGTTTACAGAGGGGAAACTCACGAATCTTCAAGTTTGGGAGCCGCAATAGATGCTTTTGTGGGGCTTGGAATGTATTCCACATTTCAAGAAGGAGTGGAAAAAATGGTAAGATATGCCAAAACATTCAATCCCAACGAAAAAAATGCCGAAATCTATTCCCGGATATTCAATGAAATTTACAGGCATATGTACGATCATCTTAAGCCACTTTACAAAAGAATGAGAAACCACGTGAAATACCCAGAAGGGGAGGAATGACACGAATGTTGTACGATTACGATAAAATCGACATGTCAGGGGCAAAAGTTATTTCAGTTGAAAAGAGAGAGGCGTATACCGTCGAACACGTTGTTTTTCCTTCGCCTTATCCAACAAACGTGGAAGAAGCGAAAAAAGTTCATGTTTTTTTGCACATGCCTCTTTCAAAGCCGAAAGGAAAAGTTTTGTTTTTGCATGGGTTAGGTGATAGAAATGTAAGATACCTCATGTGGTTTGCACGGTATTTTGCTTCTCATGGACTTATCACCGCTTTCATGATAATGCCATACAATCATATAAGATCTTCAAAAGAATACCCCGCTGGCTCTTACTACATGGAAGCGGATACGGCAAAAGCAATCGAACGCTTTCGGCACGCTGTAATGGATGCTCGAAGCACGTTGGATCTGTTGGATGAAAGGTTTCCAAAATTTTCACACACCCATGTTATGGGTATATCATTCGGTGGAATGATAGCGACTATTGCCGCTGGTGTTGATGAAAGAATAGACAAATTATCTCTTGCCATAACTGGTGGGAATTTCAGGTATATAAATTGGCTTTCTCCCATAACCGAAGAAGTGAGACTCAAATACAAAAGGGGAGAAAACCATGATGGGTGCGGGACGCTGGAAAAGTGTATAAAGGCCCATGAAAATTACATGGACTTTGTAAAAAGCATTAAAACGCAAGAAGATGTATACAAGGCACCATGGAGATGTTTCACGTATGATCCCATCCCCTTTGCGCCTCTCTTTAAAGGAAAAGTTATCATGTTTAAAGCAGCCTTCGATAAGATAATGCCTTTAAGCTCAACAATGCAGCTGTGGGAAGCTTTTGGGAAGCCAAAACTTTACACCATCCCTTCAGGACACTTTTATTCCATAGTTTTCAAGAGGCCAATTGCACGAAAAAGTCTGAAATTTTTCATGGAATAAAAAGGCCAACTTCAAAAGTTGGCCTTTTTATAAGCAAAAGAAGTTAAAAACTCATCTGCGGTACTTGGAAAGAAGAAAATTCCTCTTTTGTCTGTGGAACCTTTAGCTTTCCTTCTTCTATCATTTTCTCAAGCACTTTTAGTTCCTTAAAAACGTGTTTTGGAACAAGGTGTTTGGTGTAAGTCATAGGACTTATTCCAATGCCACCATTTTTAAGAGAAAGCACCTTCGTTTTTCCAACAAAAGTTCCGTCGTAAACGGATTTTATTCCGTCAAACACACCTATATCAACTCTTTTTATAGCGCTTACCAAAACGTGACCTGGGGCCAGATAATCTTGATCCTGATCGGCACCTATGGCAAAGTAACCTGATGGTTGATCTTTCATTGCATCTATTACGCCGAGTCCGCTCAAACCGGCAAGTTGAAAAACTATATCTGCACCCTGAGAAATTTGACTTTCAGTTAAAGATCGTCCAGCCGAAGGATCGTCAAAACTTCCAACATATCCAGAAATAACCTGTACGTTAGTTCCGTGGAGAACGTTGTAAGTTTCAACACCAGCCTTGTAACCGTACATGTAACTTTCAACGGGAGGTATTGGAATACCACCAACGACACCAACTTTACCTGTTTTTGTCATTGCCGCAGCTATGTACCCAACCAAGAAGCCACCTTGTTGTTGATCAAAGATAAAACTCTCAACGTTTGGAATTCCTTGAATGGAACCATCTATGAATATGAATTTCGTGTTTGGAAATTGCGGAGCAACTTTTTCAACGGCATCCTTTATAAGAAATCCCACCGCCACAACGGCATCAGAAATTTGGGCGGCCGCCGTTAAATTCGGTATGTAATCTGACTGTTCATAAGATTGAATGAGATTCGCCGTTATGCCAAGTTTGTTGACAGCCATTTGAACGCCTGCCCATGCACTGTCATTGAACGATTTGTCTCCAAGCCCACCGGTATCCGTAACAAAAGTCACGGTTAAGGAAAAGCTGAGAGTTCCAATTATTAGAATTAGTACCCCCATCCAAACAAGGTATTTCTTCATACTACAACCACCCCTTCACTTTTAAATTTTCATACGGCGTTTGTAACGTCAATTAAATTATACAGAATTGTGACGATTTTATCAACATTTGTAGGATTTGGATTTGTCTTCTATTCATTTTTTCTTGGATTTTCAACATCAAATACCATTTTAAAGCGGCATCAAGGTGTTAATACTATATGATTTCATTACTCAACCTGTGCATCAATGTTACAAAGTATTTCAAAAAAGGAGCGAATCCGTTCTGACAGGACTTCGAAAAAAATCACCTTGACCGCTTGGAAAGCGGTATTAAAATGCCAAAGGATGCTATTATTCAAAATATGTTATACACACAAATTCGCAGAGAACTAAATTTCTACCTTTCCCGTAATCTCCACAGCATCTTTTAAAGTGTTGTAAACGGTACTGTATTTAAGAGCGTATTCCATAAGGCGATCTATTTTCTGCCTTTCCACACTCGTTTGAAGGGAAACAAGATATTCCATCTTAAGTATTTTAGGAGGATTTGATCTGCGATATGCCGTGATTTTTACATCTATCCCATCAATTGCCAATCTCATTTTCTTTGAAAACTTCTGAATGTTTACCATTAAACATGACGCCAATGAATTCATAACTATTTCAGCTGGTGAGTAACCGTAAGTGTGTTCACCTTCGGGAATGGCATCTGTAAGTTGTTTTATACCCCTCGCGCTTGTTAAGGCCAAGCCTTCTTCGATCAATTTTTCTTCTAATTCGTATTTTTCCATATTTGACACCTCTTTTTGTTTTTTTAGAGACTTCTTAAGTCAACCTGTGCATCAATGTTACAAAGTATTTCAAAAAAGGATTAAACCTCATCCTCAAAGTACTTGTCAGAACATATCTAACAGGACATCGAAAAAATATCTTGACCGCTTGGAAAAAATGTTGCGCACAACATGAGTTTTTAAAAAAGACGATAAATTTTCATCGCTCTTTTAATGAGTGTACCATGAATTCAATTTGAATAAGCCTTCTAAAATCGGGAGTAGTAACTAAAACTTCCCCAGCTTTAAAAAAACTGGGGAAGTCAAGGATGTAGAAATACGGTTGAAGCTAAGCTTCTTCAATTTCTTCTTCAATTTCATGAAGTTCGTATTCGTTAACGAGCTGTGGAGATCTTTTTGCAAAGCGCCCTGCGATCTTCCAATGCAGTTTCATGTACGTTACCAAAAACGGTATTTGAAGAAGTGGCGTTATAGCCGCAGGAACAGCTGCTAAACCTATTCCAGCGCCAAGTGCTATGGCCATTGCAGTTCCTTCATTTTTTCCAACGGACGTAAACGTTATTGCCATATGATCCCTGTACCTCACTTTGAAAGCCACGTCCACAAGTGTAAGAAGTATCAGGGTTATAGCGTAGTAAAGTGATAAAGGAGCCAACGCTATGAGAATGGCATGCCATTTTCCAACTATCATCGTTGCCTTTTCCATGAATATTAAAAAGATGATCGCATACATCCCTAACAACGACATAACAGGAAACGATGCCTTAGCCTTGGCAAATGACTTTTTTCCGCCCTTTAAGAGTATCGACTCTCTTGTAGCGTATCCAAGCGTCATTGGTATAACAACGATCATTATTATGGTTTTCAAAATTTGAAACATAGGCGCTGGCACGTGATAGCTGCTTCCAAATACTGAAAGCCACATTGGAACTGTTATCAAAGCGAGTATGAAGGATATTGCGACTAAAATTGTTGCCAACTCCGTATTCGCCTTTGACAAACCAGTGTAAGCAATCGACATCGAAGAACACGGAACAGCCACCGCTAATATTAACCCAAATGCCAGGTAAGAATTCAAAGGTATGATCAAAGAAAGCAAGTACATGATAACAGGTGGATAAATCAAACCCATTACCAAGCCGAAAAGAAGAAGTTTCCACATTTTAAATGAGTTTTTCATTTCTCCCATATTCAATCCAACCATCATTGGGTAAATCATGCTAAGAACAACCAAAAGGTTCAGAATGCTGAAGATAGACTTACTGGCAGCTATTTGGTGGTGCAACGGTAATCCCAACAGCAACCCAACGACCATAGCAATTGGGACGTAAACTGGTATGAATTTATCAAGATGTTTCTTAAACTTCTCCATCTTTCCTATTTCCCTTTTTTCCATTTCCATTCACCCGCTTTCAATTGTTTTTGTCATATGCTCAAAATAAATTTTACTCTTTCTTTTGTAAAAAAACAAGACATTCATGTGTTTTTCTGTTAAAAAACGATTATGCACATGTGGCGTTTCTTACCAACAAAAGAAAGGCAATGATTTTGCCTTTCTTTTGTGAAAAATCACAGTCAATTACGCTTCTATTCCAGCCGCATAACCATCTCTCACGGCTTCAACGAGTTTTGCAACTCTCACGGCATCTCCCACCACTCTGGTTGGAACTGGGAGCTTCTCAAAAGTACGTGGTTTACCACCAAAAGCAACTACAAAATTGTCAAACGGTATTTCTTCAATCTTTCCATCTTTTTCAAATTTAACAGAATTATCCGTTAACTCTTTTATCTTGGAAGACGTCAAAACTTCAACGTTGTGCTCTTTTAACTCGTTCAAGAGATAATTCCTGCTTATGGGCTCCATACCTATCGCAATATCCGGAAGCATTTCCACGATTGTGACATCATGTCCCTGTTCAGCGAGGTAAAGTGCGGTTTCACAACCAACTAAACCTCCACCACCAACGACTATCTTTTTACCTTCCACTTTCTTTCCTTCCAAAACAATTGGGTAAGGCAAAACGTTGGGACCATCAATTCCCTTTACCGGTGGAACAAGTGGATCTGATCCAATTGCAAGTATTACCTCATCAGGATTTTCACTCATTACGGTTTTTTCATCTGCATAAGTTGACGTTCTAACTTCAACGTTTAGCTCCTTCAATTCATTTTCATAATATTCTATAAGCCACCTCATCTTATCTTTTCCCGGAGGAACGGCTGCCCATCTTATGGCGCCTCCCAACGATTTTTCTTTTTCAAATAAGACCACTTTATGCCCTTTCAAGGCTGCCGCTCTCGCAGCTTCCAATCCGGCAGGGCCTCCGCCAACAACAACGACTTTCTTCTGTCTTGTCGCCGGAACTACGATTTCGTAATCACGTTCCTTTCCCACATTTGGATTCACTCCGCATCTTATTGCCGTTCCCGCAGCGTGCCTAGAAACTATGCATTCCGAACATCCAATACATTTTCTAATGCTTTTTTCTTTTCCGTACATCGCCTTTACAGGCCAATCTGGATCGGCAATAAGTGTTCTTCCCAAAGCAACGATGTCTGCCGTACCGTTTTCAAGCAATTCCTCTGCAATTTCTGGTTCTCTTATCATTCCAACGGCTATAACTGGTATTTTCACGCCATTGTCTTTCAAAACTTTTGCGAAGTTAGATCGCCAGGCTTGTGGATAAGCCATTGGTTCCAATCTTTTTTCTTTATTTCCAAACCCAACATCCGCGTGTAAAGCGGCATATCCGTATTCTTCAAATTTCTTCGCTATTTCCACTCCATCTTTTTCTGGCGTAACGCCACCGTCCACATAATCGATAACGCCAAGTCTTGCGGTAACGGTATAATTCGACCCGCAAAGAGCTTTTATTTTATCTATTATGAGCTTCGCGAATCTTGTGCGATTTTCAACGCTTCCACCGTATTCATCTGTTCTTTTGTTTGCGACGGGTGAAAGAAATTCGTTTACCAGCAAACCATGGGCTGCCTCTATTTCGACACCATCAAACCCGGCCTTTTTCGCAATTAAGGCAGCTCGTGCGAACTTGTCAGCGACTTCTTCTATTTCCTCTTTATTCAACACATGTGGATGTTTTCCATCTGGTCTCAAAGGTACATCAGAGGGGGCTATTGCCGGCAAATGAGATGCAAAAAGTCCTTGGTGTGTAAGTTCTACGAAAGCAAGAGCACCGTACTTATGTATCTCTTCTACCAAATGGCTCAAGCCAGGCACAAATCTTTTGTCATCAAACCGTGGCTGTGTCGCTCCCTCCATCGTCGCCGGATAATCTATGCACGCGTTTTCAAGTGTTATAAGCGCGGCACCGCCTTTTGCCCTTCTCGCGTAGTGGTATATGAGTTTGTCCGTCACCTCACCACTTACACTTGCGAGGTTTGTGGAAATCGGTGGGAAAATTATTCTGTTTCTCAACGTTAAGCTTCCCACTCTGATTGGTGAAAATAGTTTTTCGAATTTCATATCATGATTCCTCCTTCTTTACACTCTCAATTGTCTATCTTAAGAATATGAACATTCTTGGCGTGGCATTTAGGGCATTCGCTTCCTTCATAATCTTCGGGAACTTTCCATATTTTGCCGCAGCTTTCGCACTTCATAAGTTTAATTTTTCGGCACTTTTCATCAAATTTTCCTGTTCTAATCTCTTTTATGTTCACAAGCGCATCAGCTATTTTCCTGTGTGCTGACCTGACGATCCTTCCAAAGGTTTGACGCGAGACTCCCATTATCTCCGCTGCATCTTCTTGATACATTCCTTCAAGATCTGCAAGCCTTATGGCCTCTAACTCGTCTATCGTTAGCTCAACCTGGACTGAACTTTTTCTATTTGGCTTAAAAACGGTCGGCTTTAAAGAATATTCAACTATTCTGTATTTTTTCGGCCTTGCCATTTTTTCCTCCTTGTTTTGGTCATATGCTCACAATCAATTTTATGCCTCCATTCTTTCAAAATTATAAAATAACTTTTAATTATCTATGTTAACTTCATCACAAAATGATTTTTGGGTTAAAATATGAATAATTCAAAACGTGTGTCAATATTCCAAAGCGTTTGGATAAGTGGTTAAATCTCATTCTTGAAATACTTGCTAGAACATATGAGCAAATTTAACAGGACTTCAAAAATTGTTCTTCGGAATGTTTATGCATAATATGGGCGAATAAAAGCGCCTTATTTATCAAGGGCAGGATAAAAATGGGAAAATCGCTTGCTTTAAGCATTTTGAAAAGTGAAAAGCTTTTTTTTATTCTCTTTCTTCTGATGATCATTCTAACTTTTTTTATGCCTTACAATTTTCTTAAGGCATTCAAATCCGTGGATTGGAATACGATCGAAGCGCTAGCCGGACTGCTTATTATAACGGCTTCTATAAAAGAAAGTTTTTTCTTTGACAAAATTTCTTCAAAGATCTTAGGACACGTGCATACGGAAAGAACTTTAGCAATGTCCGTTGTACTTCTTTCTATGACACTTTCAATGTTTTTAACAAACGATATAACACTCTTTATCGTGGTGCCGATCACACTGAGCTTGAAGAAGTTCTTTAAAAACGATGTGAGCAAATTGATCGTGTTTGAAGCTTTAAGTGTAAATGTGGGATCTACTGTAAGCCCAATAGGTAACCCTCAAAATCTCTTTCTCTGGCATCTGTGGAACACAGACTTTACGAATTTTATTGTAGCATCTTTACCCCTTGAAATCGTCATGGTAAGCTTACTTTTACTTTTCGCTTTGTTTATCTTCAAGAGGAAACCATTACTTTTAGAATACGACGCTAAAAGCTTCAAAGTTAACTACAAACTTGGAATGGGTTCTATAATCATACTCATTCTGTACGTGATGATCATCCAATTGCATCTTGAAGCTTTTTTCATTGTTCCACTCTTCGCTTTTTATTTTCTTGTCAGAAAAGATGTGTTAAAAGAAGTCGATTGGTTCTTGTTGGCGATTTTCGTACTCATGTTTGTGAATATATATTTCATCACCAAAATTCCATTGTTCGCACTTTTAATTAAGCCCTTTTCTCCTTTTACACCATCAAAAACCTTCTTACTCTCTTTGATATCATCTCAGGCGATTAGCAACGTTCCAGCCGCAATTTTCGTTTCAAATTTTTCATCTTCATACCTTGCCATAGCTTACGGAGTTAACATTGGTGGAAATGGGTTGATCATCGGTTCGCTCGCAAATTTAATTGCTTTAAGAATGAAGAAAGAAAAGGGAATGTACCTTACTTTCCATAAATATTCTTTTCCGTATTTCGTTGTGACCGCTCTTATTGGGTATTTAATGATAAAATTCCTGTAGGAAGGGATGGAAGGAAAAATATGATTTTATACGCATACGCAAAGATAAATTTATACCTCGCCGTCGTCTCAAAAAGAAAAGACGGTTATCATAACATACTTAGCCTCATGCACAACGTTTCGCTGCACGATAGCATTGAAATAGTCGAAGGAGAAGAGTACTTCATATGCAATGAAAATTTGAACTGGGACGAAACAAACACCATCTACAAAGCTTTACGAATTTTCGAAGAAGAAACCGGTCTAAAAGTTAAAATGGGCATAAAATTAGAAAAAAACATTCCCATGAAAGCCGGCTTGGGTGGTGCAAGCAGCGATGCAGCTGCAATTTTGTGGTATTTATGTAAAAAATACTCAAAAATGAACTTATTTATGAAAATGGCTCAAAAGGTAGGAAGCGATGTGCCATTTTTTGTAAAAGGCGGATGTGCTCTTGTTGAAGGAAAAGGTGAAAAGATAAAGGAATTACCTCCATTAAACCTCAAGGGATATTTTTATTTTCCAACAAAAGGCTTTTCAACACCACAAATGTACCATGAAATAGATGAAAACGGACTTTTCAAAAAGAAGGGCGACCCCTTACAGCTGTACAATGCGTTAAAGACCAAAAAAATAAACGAAGCACGTTTCAATTCGTACAACGTTTTTGAAGAATTAGTTAAACGTCAGGATCCTCTCCTTGTGGAAAAGGCAAATGCCGCCCTTTCTCCATGTGATATTGTAGCGATGACAGGATCCGGCTCCACTTTTTACGGATTAGAGCTAATCAACAAATGCGAGAAAACAAAAGGCGAGGGCTTTCACCTTTTTTCAAGCCCTCGCAGTTTGCTCTATGAATAAATCAGCGATACCTTTCAGCTCTCCGCTTTAGATCGCCTGATTTTTGTTGACTGTCTTTCAAAAATTTCGACATTTTCTTCTCGAAATCACTCTGGCTATCTTCCTGCTTTTCACTTCTCCCTCCTTTGTGCTCCTTCGAAGTGTGAACAGAAGAAGTGGCTTTCTTTTCCAAAACTTCACCGGCATCTTTTATGGAAAGGTCTATCTTTCCATCATTGCCGACTTTGAGCACTTTCACTTTCACTTTTTGTCCAACACTGAGATAATCGTTCGCATCTTTTATGTAACCATTTGCCACTTTTGAGATGTGCACTAAACCGTCAACACCTTCTTCGAGTTTAACAAAAACGCCGAAATTCTTTATCGAAGTCACAGTCCCTTCGACAATCTGACCTACTTTTACCATGCTTTCCTTCTGACAAAAAACCAGAAGTTTCCTCCCTTCGAATTTATATAGCTTGAAAAATTATATCACATAAACTCGCCATTATCACTAATTGTTTAAAAGTTTTTCAAGTATTCTCACAGCGTTGGTTGCCGCGCCAACTCGCACATTATCTGCCACATTCCAAAAGAGGATGGCCCTTCCATCATGAGAAACCCTTATTCTTCCAACATGAGACTCGTCGCTTCCTTTTACCTCTATTGGGGTAGGATAATCTTTCCAAACCTTAACGTCCTGAGCTTTCGAAAGAACTTCTTCTATCTCTTTTAGACTTGCTTCTTTTTCTACTTCCACATACACGCTCTCGCTGTGTCCGTAAATAACGGGGACCCTTACGGTTGTTGCTTCAACATCGCAATCGCACTCCATTATCTTTCGCGTTTCATTTACCATTTTCATTTCTTCCTCGCTGAAACCATTTTCCAAAATGTCTCCTATGTGAGGAAGACAATTGTTGGCTATTCTTTTAGAATAAATTCTCGGCTCGTAACTTTCATCTTTTAATTCCTCTTCTAATTCAACAATTCCCTTATGCCCACTTCCAGAAACCGCTTGTAGCGTTGTCACGACAACTCGTCTTATTCCAAAATTGCGTAAGATCGGATTTAACACCAATACCATCTGGATTGTTGAACAATTTGGGTTTGCGATTATACCATTGTATCCATTTAAAACATTAGAATTTATTTCAGGTACTACCAAAGGAACCTTTTCATCCATCCTGAAGGCGGATGAATTGTCTATCACCGTTGAGCCATGTTTTGCGGCAATTGAAGCGAATTTCTTTGAAACGCTTCTTCCAGCCGAAAACAAAAGAAAATCAAATCCCTCTTTCATAGAATCTTCGGTTAACTCTTCTACGATGTAATTTTTTCCTCTATACTTCAACGTCTTTCCTGCAGATTTTTTTGAAGCAAAAAGTCTTAACTCAAAGAAATCATATCTTCTTTCTTCTAAAACTTTTAAAATGGTTCTTCCAACTTCTCCGGTCGCCCCCACTACTCCGATCTTTGCCTTGTAAAAACTCAAGAACATCACCCCTTCCATTTTAGACCTATTTTAACATCTTCTCCTTTTGTTGGAGCTTGTCTTCGAATTGAAAAAGCATAATGCTATAATGTTTAAAGGTGCTAAAGAAAAGCCAAAGAGGAGGTGCTTCACGATCCATCAAATACTTTTAATCAGGCACGGGCAGACTGATGCAAATCTTCATCACATAGTTCAAGGACAAAGCGACACTTCACTTAACGAAACCGGCAGAAGGCAAGCAAAAAAAGTGGCAATGGAATTGAAAGAATATAAAGCCAATCTTATAATTTCAAGCGATTTGAAAAGGGCAAAAGAAACGGCTTACATAATATCTAAAGAATGTAAAATTCCAATCATATTTGACGAAAGATTGCGAGAAATGAATTTAGGTATGTGGGAAGGGAAAAGTTTCGAAGAAGTGATGAAGCAGCCGTCCTCTGAAATTTGGGAAAAAACGCCTTCAAAATGGAAAATTGAAGGCTCTGAAACGCTAAAAGAAGTGCAGGAAAGGATGGTAAGCGCAATTCAAGAATTCTCCGAAAAGTATGGAGATATAATAGTTGTCTCTCATGGCATAGCCATTTCTACATTTGTAATTTACGTTAAGGGAATTTCTTTGGACAGCATGTGGGACTATTTGCCAGACAACACCTCTGTAAAAAAGGTAAGAGTTGATTTTCTAAAAGAAATAACTTAAGGGGGGATGCACAGTGAAAAGAGCAATTTTCACCTTTTTATTTGTCTTAACGTGTGTTATATCCTTTTCCTTCCCGCTTGCCACGCTATCTATAACACCAACTTATCTGTTGCCCGGTGAAAATGCAAAGTTTGTGGTTACCCTTTCTTCAACGCAAGACGTGAAATACGTGGTGGTTAAACTCTTCGATAGTTCTTCAACGAGCACACTTTACAATCCAGTGATTTCAGGGAAAAATTACATATGGAATTACGTGACATCGAAAAGCCCAAAAGACTACAAAGCTTTGGCAGAAGTGTTCTTTAATTCCACATCTACTGAAATTGTTTCAAACGTCGCAACTTTTACGACGAATATCCCGGCCGCAAGTGTGAATTCAACTATAATTTACAATCAGTTTATAACTAACAACCCTCCCACAACTGAAGTTTCCGTGAATAACGTCGGAAGTAAAGTGTTGGAATTCACAACTTATTCGTCTCCAAGCGAATTAAAAATATCTCCTTCGAAAGGAGAGATAGAAAGCGGTCAAACGTGTAAGTTGAAGATAACCGTAAACGCTTCCCTTGTCCCAGGCCAAATTTACACTTTTGATGCGTACGCGATTACAAACGATCCACGAAAAGATATGAAAAAACTTTTATTGGCACGAATTTTAGAAGGTCCAGATGGACTGGTAATTTCTCCAATTACAATTTCCAGCACGCGTGCGAGCGTCGGTAGCGATGTGAATTTTAATTTCTCAATTTTTCACTCCGGAATCACCGTTAAAGATGTTACCGTTATGTGGTCTCTGCCACAAGGAGGAGAAAAAACTTTTTCATACTACCTTCCATCAAACAGCGCTCATTTTTCTTCTGCGTTAAGGCTGAACAGCGCTGGAGAATATGAGCTTTCAACTGTAAAGATAAGTTACATTTATCAAAACGAAGTCAAAACGCTTTGCCTTTTTCCAAAAATAAAAGTAGAAGCTCTTTCTTCTTCAAAAGAAATGAACTTAAACGTAGAAAAAGATGATGTAATCGTAAAAGTCATGTCCAAAAGCACGCCCACGATTTACGTGGAAGATGGTGAAAATAAAACAAAGTTAAGTATCATTCGGCCTTCCCCTTCAACATGGACCGCTTCTTACAATTACTCCAAAATTGCCGGTCCCTTAACCTTCTACGCAACTTTTGCCGATGTGAACTACGTACTATCCAAAACCGTAAATAGATACCTTGCAAATGGTGAAATGACAAATTTTTCTTTTGATGATGAAGGATGGCTTACCATCGCAAAAGACACCTTTTCATCTACAAGCGTGATCGCGCTGTTTTACGAAGGCAACGAAGAAAATCTAAGTTACTACAGCGCTTACAACCCTTTTATGCCAGTTTCAGATGTGGTTACCGTCGCCAGTGGCGCCACACCTGCAAAAAAATTCATCTATCATCTTCGCATAAACACCGCGATTGTTAACGGATTTTACGATAAACTGAAAATTTACAAAGAAGAAAATGGGAAATGGATAAACGACGGTGCAACTCCAATTGTGACGCCAGGAGAAAGCATGGTCTCCTTCAAGGAAAATGAAGGAACTTATACTGTGGGAATTTCTCCAAACGTTTCTTCTTCTACAACTCCAAAAATAAATTCTTTCGTGATAATGCCAAGAAAAGCAATTGGAAAAACTGTTCAATTTTTCATTTCTGTAGACAAAGACTGCTATTACAAGCTTGAAATATACGACATGAGATCGAGAATTGTCGACACTCAAAGTGGACGGGCAATTAAGAACCTAGGAAATCTCATATACACTTTAGACACCAACACACTTCCAAACGGATTATACGTCGCCATTATTAGCGTTGGAAGCTCGCCAAACGAAATAAGTGACAAGCGAATTGAATCGTTTTCAATTGTCAAATAGGGGGAGATGGTAAATATGAAAAAAATTGTGATTTTGTCATTTATTCTTCTTATTGGTGTTTTTTCATTTTCTTACACTTTAAACGAATTCAACGAACCTTCCACCTTTTCCAGGGCAATAGGAGGAGCCATTTATCCTCTTTACGAAGGAGCGCAATGTATAACATACAATCCAGCGGGTATGGCAAACGGTAAAGACGAAGCCTTTTTTTCGCATACTGAACATTTTTTAGGTGTCATACGCAACGAATTTCTCAGCATGACTTTTAAGGTAAAACGTTTTTCTTTTGGAGCATCCATTCAATACACTTATCCGACGGACGAAGAACTGTACAATCAATACAAATTGACGTTTGGTGGGGCTTACAAATTTCAAAACTATTCCCTTGGCGCAGAGTTAAATGCGTGGAATGGAAGTGACATAAGAGAAGGACACTCTTTGGATATTGGAACAATTTTAAAATTTAACAATGTGAATTTTTCTCTAACAGCGAAGAATCTTTTTGCAAGCATCACGTGGAATTCAAGCCCCCTTGAAGTTGAAAGGTACTCTCCAGAATTCGTAATGGGAGCGGCGTATTTCGGCTCTAAATTCACTGCCAGTTCGTACTTGAACTTAAGTTCCAAAGAATTTGGAATTGGAACGATATTCCCCGTAACCGATTTCCTTCAAGCTTTGGCGGGATATAAAATGACACTTTCAAAATCTTTCTCCAAGGAATTGAGCTTCGGAATGAGAATTTCATACTACGATTTCATCCTTGATCTTTCCTACGTTTTTAAAGATGCATTTAAGTATGGCGATTCCATAAGCCCATTTTACATATCCCTAACTTATGACTTTACAAAAGGTGTGTGAAAAAGGTGTGAATGTAGATTACAAAACGCTTCAAGAATTAGAATTCGATTCAATTCTCAAAATGGTAAGAAAAAAAGCCTTCTCCGCTTATGGGAGGGCTTACTTTACGAATTTTAAAAAGGTTGAAGATGTTCAAGACACATTTGACAAGGTTAAAGACGTGCTTGAAAAAATAGATGAAATTTCAGATGTATTTTACAACGTTGAAGACGTGAGAAAGCACCTCGAACTGGCCAAAAAAGGGAAAGTACTCGATCAAAGAGAATTGCACGATTTCTTTGAACTTTTTAAGTTATCTAAAAGGTTGTCCCAATTGATCTCACAAAGTAAATTAAACGAGCTTTCCATAAAATTGATCCCCCCGGAAGAGTTTATCACAATGTTTGAAAAAACATTCACCAGCGATGGAAAGTTAAAAGACAATGCCAGTATTCAGCTTTTGAAAATTCGAAGGAAAATCAAAAGCCTGGAAAGGCAGCTCAACGAGAAAATCAAAAACCTTCTTTTTGAAGGCATAAACAAAGGGTATGTTTCTGAAGCGTTGGTAGTTCAACGCCACGAAAGGTATGTTTTACCAGTAAAAGCTTCAAAAAGGGGAATGATCAAAGGAATTGTGCACGCCCAATCTTCAACACTTTCTACCTATTACGTGGAACCAGAAGATCTAATAGGATTAAACGACTCCTTGATATTGGCACGTTCCCAAGAAAAGGTGGAAGTTTCCAGAATACTTTCCAGCATGACAAGATTTTTGGTGGAAAAGTACAATTCGCTTAAATCTCTTACGGAAGCTTTAGAACGCTTTGACGCCCTGTGTGCAAGGGCAAGGTACGCGCGTGAAAACGATTGTATAATCCCTAAATTGAGAACCGATGGAAAGATAAAAATAGTCAACGGCAGGAATCCTCTCATTCCCCCGCAAAAAGTTGTGGCGATAAACTTTGAAATGGATGAAAAAACCAAAGCCGTTGTGATAAGCGGACCAAATACCGGCGGAAAAACGGCCACACTTAAAACGGTTGGCACTTTTGCTCTCATGACGTTGATGGGAATACCAATTCCAAGTGGTATTGGAACAGAAATGACACTTTTCCGATCCATCTTTTCAGACATAGGAGACGATCAATCCATAAAAAACGAGCTCAGCACCTTTTCGGCTAAAGTTAAAAGAGAAGACGAAATATGCAAACAAGCCAACGAAAAAACCCTCGTGCTGATAGACGAAATAGGAGACGGAACGGAGCCAATAGAAGGAGTTGCTTTTGCCAAAAGCGTTTTAGAATTGCTTTTAAGGAAAAATGCCCGTGTTTTGGTAACAACTCACCTTCCAGAGCTGAAAACATTCGCCTTGCAAAATGAAAGGGTGAAAAACGCCTCTGTGGGTTTTGACTTGAACACTTTAACGCCAACTTATAAACTTCACATGGACATGCCTGGCAAAAGCCACGCCTTTGAAATAATAAAAAAGATGAAAGTTTCAAGCGAATTGGTAAAAGCTTTCGAAAAAAATAGAAAAAGTGAACTATCGAAGGTGGATTTGCTGATCGAAAAGCTTCAGAATATGATTCAAGATTATGAAAATAAAAGTGATAAGCTGTTAGAAAAAGAAAGAAAGCTAAAAGCAAAAGAAGAAGAAATTGACAAAAAGATAGAAATGATGAAAGCAAAGCGTATCGATCAATTTGATGAAAGACTACAATCTATATCTCAGAAGATAACGGAAACGTCGAAAGAAATAGAAAAGGCCATTCACATTTTAAAAAGTTCAAGAAATATGGAAGAATTGCGCCAGCAAAATAAAAAGCTGATCGAACTAAAAAAGAAAATAAAGGAATTGACGAGTGTAAAAAACGAAGATAATTCACATTTGGAGAAAATAAAAGTTGGTTCGTACGTGAAAATTCGTGGAACCGAAGTAAAAGGTACCGTTATCAAGATAAACGAAGAAAAGAAAAAAGCCATAGTCGAAACAGAGACGATGCAGGTAGAAGTTGAATTGAAAAACCTTGAATTGTCATCGGAAGCGCCTTTAAGAGAAAACAACAAAAAGGAGTACTTTTACGAAACCTACGAGAATTTCTCAAGAGAGATAGATCTCAGAGGAATGACAGTCGAAGACGCTTTGCCACTTGTGGAAGAGTTTTCAGATCGTGTGTTAAAATTTAGAACGATTGGCTACATAATTCACGGAAAAGGAACGGGCAGATTGGCAAATGGAATATGGGAATTTTTGAGAATGAAGAAAGTACCTTTTCGAATTGGAAAAAAAGAAGAAGGCGGTACAGGAGTTACCGTTATAGGTGGTGAATAAAACGTATGCTTTTTGCGCTTGACATAGGGACTAGAACTGTTATTGGAATTGTGGCTCAGGAAACGGAAAAGGGAATTGAAATACTCGATTTTGAAGTTGTTGAACATGAAGAAAGGGCCATGCTTGACGGGCAGATAAACGATGTTCCAAAAGTGGCCAAAGCCGTTCAGCGCGTAAGAAAAACGTTAGAAGAAAGAAATCAAACAGAATTTTCAACCGTTTCTACCGCCGTTGCTGGAAGGTTTCTTAAAACGGTTGTTGGAAGCGCTTCCAAAAGTATCCCCCCTTCAAAGATAGACGAAGATTTCGTAAGAAATCTCGAATTCGATGCTATTTCAGATGCGGTAAGGAAAAACGGACATTCAAAGGATTATTGCGTTGGCTACTCCGTTTTGGAATACCTTGTCGACGGCGAAAGAGTGAGAAATCTTGTCGGGCAGTATGGAGAGGAGTCCAGTGTGAGTTTAATAGCGGCTTTTTTGCCTCAACGGGTGGTCGAAGCGCTTTTTTCCGTTGTGGAAAAGGCGAATCTATCGCTGAATTTTTTAACACTTGAACCTATGGCAGCGATGAATCTCGTAGTTCCTCCGGATTTACGAAGATTAAACATAGCCTTGATAGATGTGGGAGCGGGAACATCAGATATAGCGATAAGCAAAGATGGAACCATAATGGCCTATGGCATGATCCCAATGGCAGGTGATGAAATAACGGATAAAATTTGCGACAAATACCTTCTTTCTTTTGAAGACGGCGAAAAAGTTAAACGTTCCATTGCCAGCGGGAACATTCCAAATGTCAACAACATTCTTGGAATGCCGGTTAACATATCGCTTAACGATCTTATGGAAGTGATAACGCCGGTGATAGATAACATAACCGATGAAATAGCCAAGGCGATTTTCGATTTGAACGGAGCTACTCCTGCCGCCGTTGTTATTGTTGGTGGAGGGGCGAAGGTGCCGCTGTTTGCCGAAAGTGTGGCAAATAAGCTCTCACTTCCCGCAGAAAGAGTCGCTTTGAGGGGAATTGAAAACATCTCTTACGTTGTGGACAAGACCGGAAACGTCGTTGGAAGCGAATTCGTTACGCCCGTTGGGATAGCTTACTCTGCAAGGAACGACATTTCAAAGATATTCAAAAAAGTTACGATCAATTCCAAAGTCATTCAGCTCATGAACCTTACAGGGCAAGAGGACATCTTCCAGGCCTTAATGCAAGCCGGCTTCGATGTGAAAGAAATGATTGGGAAACCCTCTGCCGGTATTACGTACG